>NZ_JAAKEM010000043.1:0-20917 GCF_011039195.1 Dysgonomonas sp. ZJ709 | reverse complement strand
AATGATCTCAGCAGGAATTCCTATATCCGATATTGCATACAGATCGGGATTTTCATCGGCATCTTATTTTACAAAATGTTTTAAAGAGTTCTATAAAAAAAGTCCGACTGATTTCTTAAAATCAAATCATTTACCAGATTAATCTGATCAATACAAAAAAACTTAATAGCTATTTCATTTACGTGTACCCAATTTGCTACCAATGAAGTATTGGGATAACGCCATAACCAGAATTTATTTGTATATCAAAATACATATAAAATAGCTAGTGCCACCTTTTCTCCATAAACGTAACCATGTAGCACGAAATTATCCTCAAACACGAAAAATCCAACTGCATTGTTCTTCTTCGGTAAGTTAGAAAACAATCTACTGCTAATACAACCTCCTACAGCAGAAGGAGCAAATAAAAATAGAACTTCATTAAAAGAGAATGGGGTAAATGATCGCCTTTTGCATTGTAGTGATGCTCATTCTTTTTCAGAAGATAAAATAGAAACCAAACCTAAAGAACTTGGGCACTGCTACACTGCTAAAAACAAAACTCAACCAAAAATGAAAGTAGATGACAATGCCTTTGAAGACTGGGTGAACCGATTAAATAACCGCATTAACTCTATGGATGCGAAGCTAGATAAACTAATAGATCCCAATAATAAGTTAGAAAATGGCGATTTATTAGACAATCAAGACCTTATGATTTTAATAAAAAATGAGTCCCCGAACATTACAACGATTAAGAAGTACAGGGGTTCTTCCTTTCAAAAAAATAAATCAAAAAACTTACTATTTAAAATCAGATGTACTCAAAGTGATAGAAAACAATTTAGATAAATAAGTAATAGAAGCAATTCAGAATAAAATCTTAGTTAAACAAATTAGTATTAATACTTAATAATTGAATTATGAAAACTTTTTTAAGTCAAGCCAGAAACCAGATCGAGAAAGTCATTCCTGCAAACAGTGATTTGTATTATTATGTCGGTGCGGAAATAGAAAATATAGCTTTTGCATCCTACATATTTTCAATTGAGGATGAAAAGAGTTTCCAAACTGTATGTATTCTAGCCTTCCCTGCCAATTTTGATTTAAATGCTTTTTTTAGGGAGGAAATTCGAAAATTCAGAGATATACTTGTGGAAAACGATTCTCTACTAATAATAATTTATGAAGATCAGGCTAAAGGTACAAGAAATAGTCTAGGTGATTTCTTATCTGAAGAGCTATACCTGCTTAATAGAAACTATATTGTCTTACCTAGTTATAATGAAGCAAATTTCAAGACTACAATCAACGGTATTAACTATTTAACGATTAGTAAAACTCTTGAGTATATTCTAAACGGACAGATTCAATTTATTGCTCCAAACATCGGATTAAACCAAGTGAACATTGAGATATTGTCAGATGCTTGTCCGAGTTGTAAATCGATTTTTCCAAACGTACTTCTAATTCTATCAAAGTGTAATTAAAATCCTCAACATATATGTAGGCTATAATAAGCCAAAATAAGGGCACTTAAAACCAATTAATAACATGTTTACAATTACTTTTAAGGGAAAGCCAAATCCCAAAGATAAAAACTTAGTTAAACTTGAAATGATATTATTCCGGACAGGTTATAACTGTACACCAAACGTCAAAGTATCAGTGAAATGTTAGTCAAAAAGCTTAAACAAACTACTAACTCTGGTTATAAGTATACTTTAATAGAAAATAGGCTGAATCAGAATTTTACCGCAATAGCCTATAGTCTAAAGCAAAATAAACTTCATTACATGATAGATGAAATAAAAAGAGTTCTAAATTTATGTTATAAAACATTCAAATAATATAAAATATTTAATAAAAGAAGCTATAAGAGCATATTTATATTTGTAAATTAACATTTTACACAAATAATTTATTTCAATATATTTTTTGAAATTAAAATAAAAACCTATCTTCATATGCATCAATTATACTTTTTATAATGAATGATAGTACTTACCTCTATTTCATTGAATGCATATAAATTAATATTATTTATAATTTCTATTAAGTTAAATTATACTTATTAATTATTCTCATATATCTAATTCATAAATTTAAATAGCATGAAAAAAAATTACATTTTATTGGTAATACTAGGTATTATTATTAATGCTTGTTCATCTGAGCAATGGCATGACGAAACTGATGTTATGAATGCAGAGATAGAAGCTAGAGCTCTTTCCTCAAATGAACCTTCTATCAGTAATCCCACATTACATAACGATTGGGAAAATGTTAATACAATCTACTTAAACAGTGGTCCTGAAATCGATGCTCCGTGGGTATTCAAAGAAGGTAATAGTATGAATATACCCTATGACTTCCGAACTGACATAAAAAAAGAAGATGGCTGGAAATTATTAGCTCACACAATTCTTAAACGTGAATCGGGTGAACCAAACTATATTTTGTTCTACAATAAAAAGAGAGGAATAATGAAAGTTTTCTATTATCAATTAACAGAAATAAAAAACAATAGTTTTGTATGGATAATGGAATCAGTAAATGGACCAACCTCAATATTCCCATCCAATACAAAACTGCAAGGGCCACTTAATAGTAAATATCAATATGTAGCAACCTCAAATACATTAAGAGAGAGTAATTTTAGTTTTGGAGCTATACATAAAGGTTGGAATGCATGTTCATTTGAATTAGTTTATGGTACTATGGACAAAAACCCAATTATACGCCTTAAGGGATACAATGATGAAAGAGGTACTCTTAATGCGTCAGGAGACTTCTCTGGAAATATAGCCATAGAAGTACCAAAGGAAAGTAAAAATCCGTTTGATGCTATAGTAGAAAAATTAGCGCCTATTACCAGTTTACTTCCTCAAACATGGGGAGTTACAACTGGATTATCATTAGCAAGTGCTGCTATTGGAGGATTATCCGTTTTCGAATCAAAAAATTTAACAACAACAATAAAAGGAACAATGTCCGGTAAAATTCAGTTGAATGGAACGATATTAACTCAATTCGGTGGTGCAACACACTCTACTGATGACATTGACTTGAGAAAGATTAATGACAATGAAGATTTAGGATTATGGAATCTATCAAATATTCCAGAATTTCAATACTATTTATATGAATTGTTAAGTCCTCAAGCACCCACTAACTATTATATAAAAGTTCGAGGTGATATATTATTATACCCTTATAGAGATCTTACTTCTTTAATAGTAATAAATCCTAATGCAGCAAGCTCACTTAAAAGTTATAAAGTAATTGATTATAAATTTACGTTCCGTAAACCTGAGAGGAAATATAGAGATATGATTGAGATATCTAGTGATTGTTTTTATTATAGAAATCTCAGTTTTAGTGGCGGATACGCTACTGATTATAACCGTTATAGAGGGTACATCCTAGAGCATGAACTAGAAACAACTCCGGATGTGGCCATTACGGTCGAATTTACATATATCGATGGCAGCAAAATGACTGTGTCCAGAAATTATCCAATTAAGACTATTGCTATTAACAACGGGAACACTGTCATTCAACAGGCTAATAGTCAATATAGTAGTGACATTCAATTTATCAAATCATCATGGCTAACTTATGATTATAATTATTAACGTGAATTTAAATCTAATGTAAAAAGGGTCATCCTAAAAAATTATCACTATATACTAGATTTTATACCGAATAGCACCCTTTACCTATTCGCTATTCTGTTACTCGAATCACAAAACAATCCGAATCTATAAATCAGAAGAAACGGGGAAGTACTCAAAAGCTTCTCCGTTTCTTTATTCAGTATTAACCTATCCGGATAACCGCAAGGGTTATCCGGATAGGTTTTGTCAGGTTAGTAGGGATAGGGCTTGCCCCTATCCGTCAATATAATCGGATAACCGCAAGGGTTATCCCTACAGCTTAATACCGTACCAACCACTTTGTCTTTAACAAATGCGACAATATCGGAAAAAATCTCTCCGTAAAGTTAAAATACCTATATTTGTGCCCGACAGAAATAAAATTCGAACCTGACAACTGATATAAGATTAACATGAATAAGAACTCTAAATATATATGGCTCCTTAGCTGTTTTATACTGATTTGCGGTTACATTAAAAGTCAGCAGATAGAACTCGGAGATATCAAAAACCGTACTCAGTTCGATTCGGTAATGGCACTTGTTCCGGTCAAAAACATAGATATAGACTCTCTGTCGCAACGCAGGTTGAATATTGTCATGGAAGGCGATTTTTCGCTTTACGGAGTACCCGTAGAAGAAGTAGACTTTAAGTTGAAAAATGAAAAACTGCAAAGCATGAAAGCATATAGTATCAAAGGATACAAAAGCCTATTGAAAAATATCGAAGAAAAACTGGGAACAGGTCTCCATTCGAAAGGTATTTTCAGTTGGGAAAATGTAGCAGGAAAATCGGAGTTGCGATCGTATAACAAAGTCCATAACCTGCTCGATATTACCGATTCGCTCAGCATTGTATTCGAACGGACGTTTTACCCCGACGTCGGCAACCTAATAACCAATCTTTACAACGAAGTACCCGCCGGAACAAATCAGAACGAATACAGCATTGCGATCGATTACGAATACCGTGATTTTAAACTATATATAAACGGTATTCCGGTGCACTATGCGAGTAATAATGACAACTTAATAAACCCCTTTCTGGTTTCGCAACCTGTACAAAGCATACAACTGAAAATTTCGGATGCCCCAAAAAGCAAAGAATATTTTACACGCCAATCGTTTGTCTGGGTTTTCAAAAAAGATAAAGACGACAATAAAACACAGATAGCCGAAATAGCGATCGATAACACAATAGCCGAAAAGGCATATACTTTCGAATTTAAGGCTCCGTATTCTTTTGAGCGTGGTACAATCGATTTAAGAAAAGACCCTAACATAAAAGACAGGCTTTACGAACAGTATGAATTACTTTATCAGGCATTGCTGGGTAAGGACGAAAACAAAGTGCTAGAGTTTTTATATCCTTACGAAAGAGCCAAAGCCATTTCTTTCGGACAGAACAATCCGCTAAACTCGATGCAAAGGTGGCTCGAAATCGAAGACTTGATGCAAAACATTTACAAAGTAAGGCTTACGGATAAATCGCAATTAGAAGTATTATTTTCCGACGACGGTACTGTAGCATGCCTCGATCTTATCGATAAAAAATACATGGACTATTTTTTTAGTGTCCAAGCGAAAGATTCGAGAGCGAAACGTTTTTCATTCTATTTTTATCAGGACAACGACGGAAAACTAAAAGTATGGTTATAATAATAAGTACTGCTAAATATTAAAAAAATGTCTGCGACCTTAAATAATAGAACAACGATGAAAAAATACCTGCTATGTTTCTTTTTTTCGATAACGGCAGCACTTGGATGTGTTGCAAGCAACGACGACAATAAACGGTCGCTAGTGTTAAACGATTTTACAGATAAAATTGACAGCCTGAGTTTCGAAGAGGCAAAACAATTGATTCTGGTCACAAATAAACAGATGGCTTCTCTTTCGAAAATAATGGGAAGCATACTTCAAGGTCTGTTTAAATTGGTCGTTTTTACTACATTGAATAATTAGCTAAACGCTAATATTTTATTATGCAAACGTACTAAAAAAACAGAAACAATGTTCTATCTTAGTTTTATATATTTACACAAAAGATTGAGATTATGAAAGGATTACTATATCCCGCAATGCACAAATTTTATAGTGCTCTAAATAGTTTAGAACAATTCGGCAAAGGAAAAAACTTCTTTGACAACATATCTTATTTGGATAATTTCTTTTCTGAATATCGAAATGTAACTTTTGTTTTACAAAAATCTTTGGCACATACAGAGTATAAAGAAATATATGAAGAATATAGAGCAAAATATCTTATTAACGAAACATGCAAATGGTTTCTTGAAAAAAGAAACGAAGTATTGAAGCAACAACCTTTTGACCTTGAGAAAGTAGTAATAATAACAATATATTCTCCTCTAAATTCTTTTGCATTACCAGAACAGATATTCACCATTGAAAATGATATTGAATATTCGAGTATTATAGACTCTTTAAGGGCGTTTTTTAGAAAAATAAATCCTTTGGAAACTTTTTTCTCTGTAGAATTTTCATTTTATGAAAAAGGAAAAAGAGACAAAGAATTATACGAGAGTTTTATATCTGGAATAAATCAAATGAAAGCATTTCTAAATGCGATGAAGCATGCAATAAAGGAAGACTCTATATTATGCGATCAACTTCAAGAAAAAATAAATTCTCTCAATTTCTATCGAGTTCCGAAAAATATGTTATTTATTGATGATTATGTGTATTATGGTCAAAAGAATAATTTCGAAAAAAGCTCAAGAGTTGAATTTGTTTTGCCACCTATGCAAAAGATACCAGTCGATAGTTTTTTAGAAAAATTTGGAGATAATGACAAGAAGGATATTTTTAGTAGTTTTATAACTATGCATATTGTTATATTTTCAATGCAAAAGAGATTAATGCCTACATTTATGATTGTTTACGACGATAACACCTTTGATTTAAAATCTTTTGATGGTTCTATAAAGACAACAATGTATAGGAAAGTAAATGAGACAGCACAACACATTAAAGAAGATAATGTAAAAGCAATATTTTATGTAGCTGAAATGTTAACTTATTCATGTGACGAAGCTCAATATTCAGAATTGTTAAAAATGAGTTCAAGAGATCGAATTCAGCATAAAACATCAGAACTCTTATGTTTTTTTATGCTTGATAAAGAGTTAGCATTCAAATCATACCGATTTAATACTGAGCAAATTGACAATATGGAATATGTCGTTTCAGTATTAAGAAAACCAGATATGGATTTACCCTCGGCTCTTTTCTTAACTCCAATCCGAGCTGAATTTGAAAAACTAAAAATAAGGGACTAAGAATTAAATCTTAGTCCCTTATTTAGTCCCTGTTATCGATAACTTGTTTATTATCAATATTTATTGCGGAGAGAGAGGGAAGTGAATCACCACCATTATCTTTCTATATATCAATAATTTAACCTTTTCAAATCTATTCCTGTAACGAAATTGTAACGCTTTACAATGACTTAGAAAAGTACCGAATTGTTTTTAATTCTAATAAGTAGCTTCTATAATCAAAGGTACGAAAAAATCCACAAGAAAAAATTAATTCAGCATTTTATCAATGTGAACATCTAATTTTCAGACTATATAAATTTCACAAATAATAAAGAGAAAGAGCAGTAGGACTGATAATCTATAATGATTAAATATCATCATTTTAAATTGGGATTATACCTCAAAAAGTTTCCTATACTCCATCTATATTTTGCTCATTGCCTATTTCTTCTGTATGTTGTAAATACATATCCCCTTTTATTTAGCTCTAAAACGAATAGCCCCTTTTGTGTATCTAAAAATAACTACCCTTGAAATTGAATTAGATGACAAAAACAATGTCTTTGGGACGCCATACTTAATCTGTTAAAATTTCACAATTATCCTCTTTTTCAACTATATCAAACGGTAAAATCTATCATGAAATATTTTTGAATTTATCTATTATATGTAATCTAATAAATATAAAGAATATGAAAGTAGTACAAACCTTCTGGAGTGGGGGGAAAAATCCCTTGAAAAATATTTTTGGGTGGGCAGAGCCACAATATCATTTAATGTCATGGGCTTTAAGTTGTTTAAGTTTGAGAGAACATTATGATGAAGTTATAATGTATACGGATTCTACAGGTCATAAGCTCTTCTCCGAATTTTTGAAATTACCTTATACAGAGATTATTATTCAATATGAAGATCTTGTTTGCCAAGAGGCTTATTGGGCATATCCCAAATTATTAACATACTCTTTGCAAAAAGAGCCCTTTATCCATGTGGACGGAGATGTTTATCTTCCTAAAAGACTATCTCCAGAAATAGAAATAGGGGATCTAATTGCCCAAAACAAAGAGATTGGTACTTCATACTATAGAGGAATGATGGATACTCTAATGGCAAGTAATGTAATCATTCCCGATTTTTTAAAAAAGGAGTTACAAAAAAAATCTATTTCATCTTATAATGCTGGTGTGTTAGGTGGAAATAATATAGAATTTATCCAAAAATACTGTCACGCAGCTTTTGATTTTATTAACACAAATCACTTAAACGACATTGATAATAAAAGCACCAATGTAAATCAAAACATTTTATTCGAACAAGTATTGTTTTATGCTCTTGCAGCAAAAGAAAATAAAGCCGTCACAACAGTAATTGACAGAAGTGTCAATGATAGTGGATATTCCTATCAGGATTTTTGCGACTTCTATTCTTATGATAAGTATTCATTGATGCACCTTATTGGAGGCCATAAAAGGAATCCAAAAATCTGCGAATTATTAGCCCGTACTTTACTGAAGAAATATCCGGAATATTATGAAAGGATAGTAAAGTTATTTCCTCTGAAAAACAATCGTTTTTCCACATCCAAAAGTAAAAACTCCCCATTAAAAAAATCAAAGAGATGGGGCAATTTATCAAACACAGAACTGTTGAATCTGGAAAAACAATTATGTAATTATTTTGAATTCCTGAATAGCTCTGATGATATAAAATTTCAAACAACAATAAAGAGAAATCCTCATTTACACTTATACGAAAAAAAAGGGAATAAATATTCCGGTACAAAGCAAATAAGAATAGACATTGCTTCCATTCCCACTTTTGCAGGTAAAGGGATTCAGGAGGTATTTATTAATGACCTTTGTCACAATATATTAACCTTACTTGATACTGAAACATATTTTGAAAGCCTACTCGAAGGATTAAAACCTTGTTTTGGCACTACGATTAGTAAAGATAAAATTAAAATCTACCAGTCAGTTCTGAAAAATATGGAATACTTATTCATCAACAAACTCATATACACCAGTAAAATAGACAATTAATAAGTTTTTAAAATACAACTATGGCAACAATAGAATTTCTCTTAAAATGGATGAAGATAAAATTCACCAAAACATATCTTAAAGAATTATATGATCTGAATCCTTACAAAGATACTTTCTTTGGTATTTCAGATATCCTATCCGAATATAATATAAAAACGGAAGGATACAGAGTGAGAGATAAAAACGATCTTGACGCAGCCTCCTTACCTTTGATAGTAAACATAGATAATCAGTTTGCCATCATTTCCAAAGTTACAGACGACAGCATCATATTTTGTAATGAAAAACAAAAGACATCGATACCAATTGATAAATTCTTCACTCATAGTAATGGAACTATCCTTACATATAAATTAGAAAATACATCAATAGAACCCAATTATTCAATACACAAAAAGATGGAGACCTTTTCTTTTCTCCGGAAAAGTGCTCTTATCGTATCTGCCATATTACTCTCAGTATTGGGGGTATTATTTGGATCGTCCCATTCTCTTTTACAAACGTTTGCTCTGCTCCCACTTTATATAACAGGTGTTTATATAGGATATTTACTCCTTCAAAAACAAATGCAGATACAAAATATCAATGCAGACAAAATCTGTTCATTCACCAAAAAAGGAGATTGCAATGCCATTCTAAACATGCCTGAATCAAAATTTATGGGTATAATCGGATGGAGTGAAATCGGACTAGGCTATTTCATTGCCAGTCTTTTGATACTTCTTTTTATCCCCTCTCTGACACCCTGCTTAGGCATCATTAGCTGCTGTGCTTTGCCTTATACTATATGGAGTATATGGTTTCAAAAATTCAAAGCCAAGCAATGGTGTATATTATGCCTGATCGTACAGTCTCTATTATGGTTATTGTTTTTCACCTATCTGGTATCCGGTAATATAAATATGCCTCAACTATTTATTCCAAAGCTACTTATTACAGGAAGTGTTTTCACTCTCTCAATTTTATCAATAAACATTTCCATTACATATTTTATAAATATGAAAGGTCTGGAAATAATAATAAAGAAATATAATAAATTAAAAATAAATGAAGATGTATTCAGAGCGAAACTCACTTCACAGGATTATTACATTATAAGCAAGAAGACCTCTGTCATCTTGTTCGGGAACAAAAATGCCAAAAACCTTATTACTGTATTCTCCAATCCACATTGTGAACCTTGCGCTATGATGCATAAGCGAATCAGCCATTTATTAAAAAAAGCAGGTAACAAAATTTGTGTGCAATATATCTTTTCTTCTTTTTCTCCTGAGTTACAGCCAAGTTCCGATTTTCTGACAGCTGCTTATCTGGCAGATGATATTAGTAGGGAAACGAAACAACAGATTTACAATGAATGGTTTGAACATGGAAAGCTAAAGGCAAAAGACTTTTTTGATAAATATAATATTTCTACCTCAAATTCTCAAATAAAGTTCGAAGCAAAGAAACATCACGACTGGAAAATGGCAACACAATTATTAGACACTCCAACTATTCTCTTTAACGGATACAGGCTTCCCGATGAATACATCGTAGAAGATATGGTATATTTCACTGATATAGATTTAGAAAAAACAAAATAAAAACTTTTGCTAGGTTGTGGGCGAAAGAAGCAGCTGCAAAAAATAAGTCACAACATCAACATTAATATAAAAATCAAACAAAAATGAAAGATTCAACTAAACTAAGAAAAATCGAAAAATTAGACGATCAAGATCTGAAAGAACTAATCACACCTTTAAACTCTAGCGGCTCACTCTATTTTGCTTATTATAAATGCTCTTCGAATGAGACAATTGGATGTCAATGCTATTCAAATGATAGTTGTTATGATCTTATTTATAAAGATAGTGTAGCCATTGGTATTAGCTGCCGAAGTGGAGGATCGATATATTGTTCTGCTTATTCAGGCAGTGGCTCGGGTTCAGGTTCAGGTAGTGGTTCGGGTAGTGGTTCGGGTTCGGGTTCAGGTTCAGGTAGTGGTTCGGGTTCAGGTTCAGGTAGTGGTTCGGGTTCAGGATTCGGTCTCTGGACTGTACCAACTCTTCAAGGATCGGGGTGGGGTGATTTTACTGTTATGTGTAATGGAAATGTATCTAAATGTCATAGATTTATAAATTTTGAGCTAAATTATCTTAGTACGGATTCTGTCTTTTTAAAGACAATAACTCAACTATTGCGTTCTTATCATGCTGATGTCAAGACTGAAGAAGTACAGCGCATTATCAATTCAATACTTAAAGAAGACAAAAATTACCCGACAGAAAGTGAGACTCTGAACAGGGAACTCAAGGTAATTACAACCCTCTTCGAAATCTTTTCTATCGAATATCTGAACTCTAATTCTGGTTCTGGGGTAGAATACCCCAATTCGATGCTTGCATATATAAGAGACAATCCAGGTTCTCCTCTCCAGCTAAGAGTAATTTATGCCTACAAGTGTTTGAGTAATAATCCAGGGGGATATGCAAATGATTACTATACGACTTATTATGAATCATCTATTGGTTCTTCTTTCGACATGAAGACGGTACGTTCTTCAGAACTAGAACCGAAACTCGAATATAAATTTGGAATACGAGGACTTAATCCCAATCATGTAAAATTAAGTTAGTTTAGGCTTAGTCTTAACATAGAGAGATACTGTTTAAATATCCAAATAAAAAGGTAGATAATTTTAGAAGATTATGTTTTCTGCAAAAAGATTCATAATCTTCTTTTTTCAAAGAAAATTAGTATTTTGTCCAAGACAAAGGAAAATACGATCTCTTCATTTCTAGTATTTTATTGATTATCTCTATAGATTTGCCCACTCTTCCAAAGCAAATAGATGAGCAATAGCAGTTTATGTTGTAAGACTGTAATTCCGATCATTTATATCTGAATCACAGGCGTAATAAGCAACTCCTTGTCCCTTTACATTGGCTTTTATATCTCTAAATTGTGAATTTTTCTAAGTTATCCAGCACCAAAAATATTATATTTTCAGCGCTTAAGCAAATGAAGAATCTTAATGCAAATAGAATTATTAGTAAGATTATAACCCTTACCTAATTGAAATTTAGGAACGAACTCAGAAATATCTAAACAAACACGATGTATATTTAATTATTTTACACTAAATTTATTTATTTTAACGGTTAGCCTAATTTACATATTAAAACACCCAATCAATGAATCATATAATAAGAAAATTTATATTGTTCACCATTATTGTATTTACATTTAATACATCAAATGCTCAGAATTCAATCAATGAATCTATTATATTGAACAATAATGGATTGACGTACGATTCTCTGATATCTGTAATATCAAACAATAAAATATTATTCTCAGATAAGTTTAAATTAGTCAAAGAAATTGATGATATTTCAGCTGTTCATAAAATCAATGAGATTTACGAAAAAATATTATCGGAAGCAAAAAATCAAAAAGAAAAGAAATATACTATAGATTTGTACTGTTCACTTGCAAATAATTACTTAGTATTAAACAATTTAGATAAAGCAAAACTATATTTAGACTCCGCCCAAACATATGAAAACAAAACCGATAGTATCTCATCTAAAGCATTATTATCTTTTATCACCGGAAGATATTACGCAATAATGAAACGAGAAGATGAGGCAAACAAATATTTTCATAAAAGTATATCTTTCTATGAGCAGATAAAAGGAAAAGAATCTACAGCTATTTTACTTCTATATAGTTTGGCCGCAGGATACTATGACCATGGTGACATAGACGGATTAAAAAAGATAAAGGATAAAATGACCTATCTAGCAAAAATTGTAAATGAACCTCCTTCATATACTAGCACCTATGCCGTTACCATTGCATATTATGAACTAATGTATAAGGAAACCGCAGAAAATCACTACCAAGACTCAATAACGCTATATAATGAAAAAACAATAAACATCTTTGATAATGCTGACAAGTCTACGAAAAATATGTTGAGAAGCCAAATTATTCAGAATTATTTGAATGTTGCTGAAGCAAAATTAAATCAAGAAAATCCAGATTGGAGACAAGTTAAAGAATATGCAGCAATTGCAAGTGAAATACTCGAGCATAAAGATCTTAATCACATAGGATTGATAGACAATAAAGTTATTTTATATCGCCTGAAATCTAAAATATTTCTTCACGAAAAGAATTACAAAGAAGCAAATAAAGAAGCACAAAAAGCTTTAGCGATAATGGACTCGGGTCAAATAGGCAAAGATTTTTCTCTATACAGCTCCATCTATTTATTATTGATCAATACTTATGAAGAAATGGGCGATTATAAAATGGCCCTAAAATATTATAAGCTTAAAGATGAGATTAATGACGAAATCGACAAGGAAAAGAGATTTGCTACAATAAAAGATCTTGAGACGAAATATGAAACAGCGAAAAAAGACCTTGAAATAAGCCATTTGAACGAAGAACGCCAACAAATGCAGTACAACCGAGCTATAATGATTGCCTGTTTTATCACAATTGCTATACTATTAATCATTGCTCTTCTTTATAATAGACTTAGACGCCTGCAAAAAGAAAAAGAAGTTATTCAAATGAATAAAAGGATCGAAGAAAGAGATTTTGAATACCAAACTTTATTGAATGAAACACAATTTAAACTAGCCGAACAATATATATCGGGACTCGAAGGAGAAAGAATACGTCTTGGTAAAGAATTACACGATGGTACGGCAAACGATTTACTCGCAATTATCTTACAAATAGAAAATAATGGAAATAAAGAAATAACTGTAAATTTACTCAAAGACGTATATGCTGATGTTAGGAATATTTCACATAATCTTGTACCTCCATTAATGAGTAATGTAACATTTGCCGATATATTAATAGATTTTATTCGGGTGAAAAACAAACATTCCATGGTGAACTTTCAACTTCAGCTTACACCAGAAGACCAGTGGGAGTCTTTGCCTGCGGATCTTGCTACAGAAACATATCGAATCATACAAGAAGCAGTTAGTAATATGATGAAGCATTCTAAATCAAGTGTTTGTAATATAACAGTAACTCGTATTGATAGTACTGTTACTGTTCAAATTATAGATAACGGGAAAGGATTTGATTTGAATAAAAAAAATAAAGGTTTAGGATTAAGAATTATGGAAGAGAGGGCTAAATATATGAATGCAAATATTGAAATTAACTCAAAGATTGGAAAAGGAACTGAAGTTAAACTTACATTCGATATTTCTTCTATTTCTTAGTTTTTTTCCTTATTGGAAACCCATTTATCATAGCCTTTGCAATAAGTTCAGGAGCACTTTTGACACCGAATTTTCTGAAAAGATCTTTTTTGTAAGACATTATTGTATTCTTCGTATACCCTGTTATTTCCGATATTTGTGCAGATGTATAACTCTCGGCTATCAGTTGCATTATTTCAATCTCTATCCCACTAATTTCAGTAGCAAGTAAAAAGGAGTCAGAGCAAAGAAGATTATGCTCATACTTAATTTGTTTGAATCGGGGACAATAATAACTTTCTCCTTCACTTATTTTTTTTATTGCATATTTCAAGTTGTATATAGGAGATGATTTTAATACAACACCATTTATTTTCAGTTCCAAAAGCATTTTTACATACCAAATTTCTTCATGCATTGTATAAACAATGATTTTGGCATCCGGATGCTCTTCTCGTATTGCCAGAATAAGGTTATATCCTTCTATATCCTTAAGATTCAAGTCGATAATATAGACATCATATTTATGCCCTTTGATTTGTTGTAAGGTTGTTTTCCCATCGAGAACTCCCTTAATATAAACATTCTCTATATTTTGTTTCAAAAAAAATTTAACACCCTGTAAGACACTTTCATGATCATCCACTACCAATATATCAATAGAAGAATGTAGTTTTTGCGTTAGCATAGATTATACATATTTAATAAAATTAAAGTATCTCAAAAATAGAAAGAATACAACGAGATCATACCCATATATATGGGTATGATCTCGTTGTATTTATAATAATCTTTGTATTGAAGATGGGAGAATAAGCTATTCTAGGATGTTCAATTAAGCAATTTATATCAACAGTTACTAATATAGTTGTTTTTGCAAACATAGTGTTAGATAAAAGATAATAAGTTAACATAAAACTATTAATATTATTGACAAAAAGTTTTTATTGTACTATCAAGAACAGAATACGCAACTAATCAAATAAAAAACCAGCACAATATATATAATAGTAACCTGAATGATAAAATACATATATAACTAATATTATTAAAAATAAAAATCTTATTGAATTATGAAGAATCTGCTAATGTCTGTTTTAGTATTATTTGTGCTTACTCCTCCTGTTTTTGCTCAGGGAGGAAAAGAAATTGTCTATATCGAAAATCTCAGTCATACTAATAACATTGGGAGTTCCCATGTAGAGGGGCTGCGTAATAAAGTTATAGAAGGTTTAGTAAAGACAGAGCGAGTTGTTGTTAAAGATGTAAATTCCGAAGCATCGTTAAAAAGAGAAGCGCAAAAACAAACCGAAGATGCCGCCAATGTTGACGAATCAACGCTGCTAATAATGAAAAACCTTAATGCAAAATACCTCGTACAAGGACATGTTACCACTCTAGAACCATTAAAAGTAACGGATAGTGAAGGTAAGATTTCTTATCGTGGATCAATCGTTTACGCCTTGAAGATCATAGATATCCAAGCTGGAACGATGAAAGGAACTGAAAGTTATACTTATGCCGGTTCAGGTTCGGGAATATTAGCTACCGGTACAGGTGATACACCTGACAAAGCTATTGCGAGCACAATGAACGCAGTTGAAAAAGATATGCTTAAACTTGTAAACAAGTATTTCCCAATAGAAGGCACAATACTTGAAGTCAATGCAGAGAAAAAAGGAAAAGCAACAGAGGTCTATATCGATTTGGGCACTATCGCTGGAATGAAAAAAGGACAGGATTTTGATGTCTTTATGGAGCGTGAAGTTGCAGGAAGAAAATCACAAAAGAAAATCGGAGAACTAGAAGTTCAAGTAGTTGAGGGCGATGACATTTCGCTATGCAAAGTAAAAAAAGGTGGTGAAGAAATTAAGGCAGCAATTGGCGAAGGTCTAGTTGTTACAATCAAATCTTCTTACAAAGAAACTTTATTTGGTATTTGAATTTTATCCTCATAATACATATTTAATATAATAGAGATGACAAACTCCTACCAGTCATTATTGATAATAATACTTTTTGTATTTTTGCCCTTTTCAAATCTTTTCGGCCAAGAATATACAAACGATGCCAGTTTAGTACAGAAGAAAAAGGCAACAACTATTGTAAAATCATCAGGAATTCACGAAAAGAAAAAAGAAGCTACACAAATGGCTATCAAATCTGCTTTTGATACCTATTTTCGCTACGGAATTAGTGGATTAAACAGTGATAAACCATTATTAGCCGAAAATTCAGACGAAACTGCCGCGTCTTATCTTCAGCGTTTTTTTGATGATAAAAGTCGAAGATACCTATCTTTTGTTGCTAGTTACGAAGAAGATAAAAACCCACAAAAATTACCAAACAATACTTATAAAGCAACCATCACATTCGAAATATATGATGATGCGCTCAACAAAGATCTATTGAGAAACAATGTAAGGGTAAAAACAGCAGCCGAGAAAACAGTAGAAGATGTAAAAGAAGAAGTGTATCAACCGACAATAATGGTTGTACCTTATAAACATCAGAATAGAAGTTATAAAGAAATTCTGCGCGAGACACAATACTTAGACCAGAGAACAGCAATCGCACGGGTACAAGATACTTTTATAAAGAAAGGATATGACATAAAAGATGTTATGGCTGTACTTGAAGCTACCGAAAAAAGTATGCTTTTCGAATCTAATACCTCGGTCGAATCGTTCGATGGGCATCTGATCAACAACTCAGGTGCTGATGTATATGTGACTGTTGATGCCGGATACAATTCTAATAACGAGGGAACTATGGGTAGTATAGCTCTCGTAGCTTACGAACGTGCTTCGGGCAAACTCTTAGCATCGAAACATGCTACGTCGCAACGCTATCGGAAAAGTGTACTTGCCGACCTGTATCGTATTGCTATCGGAACAATTATAGACGATTTTGTTAAAGACATGACGCTCAGTTATGCTAAAAAAGCTGATTCAGGTAATACATTTGTTCTACGTGTATCAGTTGGAAATAATAGTTCGATAGATCTGAATTCGAATATCGACTCACAAAGTATTCCTTTCTCGGATGCAATACGCTTGTGGTTGCGTAAGAATGCATTGAACGGACGTTTCCATGTACAAGGAGCTACCCGCGATTTGCTTATTTTTGATGAAATCCAGGTTAAAAGCAAGGCTAGTGAAGGATATTTTCTTGATGCAAATGATTTTGCACTCGAAATATTCAACTACATCAAAAATGACTTAGGCATCGCATGTGACAAAAGGGTAGACGGTAGTACTGTATACATAACTATTGAAGAATAATAAGAGTATGAAACGATTCCTGTCATTAATAATTCTTTTCACAAGCCTGACACTAATCTGTCAGGCTGCGAAAAAACCCGAGTGGGTAGATAAACGCCCTGTTGATAAAATGAGCTATATAGGCATTGGGGTCGCAAATAAAGCAAATGCAGACTACATGCAGATTGCCAAAAAGCAAGCCCTCAATGATCTGGCATCGGAAATAAAAGTAGAAATACAATCTGAATCTTTACTACAAACAATAGAGAAAAATGATCAGTTTTCATCCAATCTATCTCACAGTATACAAGTGAATACACAGGAAAACCTCGAACAATTTGAACTTACTGACAGCTGGGAAAACGATAAGGAATACTGGGTATATTACCATCTTGATAAAGTCGATTATCAAAATTATATGGCAATAAGAAAAGCAAAAATAACCAGTGAAGGCTACGCATTTTGGATGAAAGGAATAGATGCACAACAACAGGGAGATTTAATTACAGCTATCGATATGTACATAAAAGGGTTAACAGCAATACAGCCTTATGCAAACGAAGAACTGAAATGCCAGCACAAGGGCGCTACAATTGATGTTGGTATAGAACTTTACGGTTCACTGAAACAAATCTTCACCAATATCAGCATCACCCCATCTCCTGCCAGTTTACAGATGAAATCATTGAAACAAGTATCAGAAGTAGTTGTTATCGATGTGAAGCAAAATGAGACTCCACTCAAAAACATGAAACTAAAAATAGCTTTCAAATCGGGAGGAGGACAGATATCATCCAATGAGGTTACCGATATAAACGGAAAAGTTGATTTAAATATACAAAATATTACATCAAAAAATCTCCATCAAGAAATAGGTCTTACAATTGATATGAGTTCATTTTCAGCCATAAAAAGTCCTTTTATGGAGAATGTTTTAAATTCGTTTCGTAACAATTTACCTCAAGCCACAATATCTATAAATGTAGAGAAAGATGAACATAAGGCATACATACGTAATCAGGGACGTACGAATGAAATACTAACGAAATCGATAAAAAGCCTATTGACCAATAACTACTTCACTGTTGTAAATGATGCTACACAAGCCAATATTCTCATTCTCATTAAATGCGATTTCAAGAAAGGAAACATAGTTAAAGGTGAGATGTACGACTTTAACGAATACTTTACGAGCGTAGAGATTCAGGTTTTGAATGCAAATGACTCGCAGTCTTTAATTGACTATTCGATAAGCAATCATCGTAGCCTCTCTCCTATTTCGACAACTCAAACAGCGGCAGAAAAGAGTGCTCTGAGAGATGTAATGAAACGTATCGATAAGGAGTTCAAAAAAGAACTGGAAAATATAAATATTAATAACTAATAAATATAAACTCAAATGAAAAATCTTCATTACTTATTATGTATTACAACTGTACTTCTGATGGCATATAGTTGTGGTGGTTCCAAATCCGCAGTAGGTGTAAATGGTGATATCGAACTGATTTTACCATGTACAGGACCCGAATACAACTCTGATAAGGAGCATTTCAGATCGACCATGTATTCTATAAGCACCGATATGGGCACTGCTAAATCGAAAGCATTAAACTCTGCACGTGCCGAATTGGCAACTTCGATGAACGCATTGGTAGAAAGAACAAACGACACTTATACCAGTTCTTACCAATCGGGGGAAGAAGAAGATGTGAAAATTAGAATTAATGATCTTTCCAGGACTATAGTAAAAGAGCGTCTTACTAATTCGCGTATTATCTGCGAAAAAATGATGAAAACTCAAGATAGTAAATACCGTTGCTATATAACCGTTGAAGTATCTAGTGAAGATATATTAAATGGAATGAAAAACAAACTGATGAATGATGAGAAATTACGTACCGACTTCGAATATGAAAAATACAAGAAAATATTTGATGAGGAAATGGGTAAATTAAATAATGAATAACTGATTTATAATAACTATAGATTGCCTTAATATACTGTTTCGGGTATCACGGAACAGTATATTTTTGCTTAATTCTACTCTTATATGAAAAGTATTAGTATACTCTCTATCATTTGCTTGTTTTTTATTTCGCTGCTTCCACTGTCTGCACAAGAAAGCATCGAAGATGAATACGAAGCTTTTGTAAAACAGCGTGTGAACGAAATGGTCGAATTCAGAAATCAAAGAGATAAAGAGTTTGCTTCTTTTCTGAAAGAATATTGGGAAATGTATATAGCTACAGCAGGTATAAAACAACCTATGCCAGGCCCAGATAATCCGATATATTACAAACCTGCCGAAAAACCAAAAGAACCAATTATAGAAAAGGAAAGCAAACCGGTAACTCCCAAAGCCAAACCAACGCTCAAGCCTCCATCTGTAAAACCTGAATCAAAATCTAAGCCAACGCCGAAACCAGATGGTTCAATTGACAAAACAACCCAAGCACATATAACCTTTTATGGAGGACAGTATGCTGTTTCGAAACCAAATACGACGGTGTATCTATCAAATATAGAAGAAACTCATTTGGCTGAAGCTTGGACAACCCTTTCAAAAGCTAACTACGGAGCGATTGTAAACGACTGCCTCAGACTTAAAAAAGAATTAAATCTCAATGACTGGGGATATATTATGCTGGCAAAAAGTGCAGGACAACTATTGAGCAAAAGGCAAACTGCCGACGAAATAGTTTTCGGACAAATGTTTATTCTCCTGCAATCTAATTATAAGGTCAGAATGGCACGTGTTAATAATCGCCTAGCGATGCTCGTGGCTACTGATCAACTACTATATGACACTCCTTTTACTGAAGTCGGTCACGATCGCTATTTTGTTATTACCAATAATCGTAATGAGGATATAAATGCTGTTTATAGCTATAATAAAGACTTTGCTGCCGCAACAATATATATATCTATGGATATTGAATATATGCCGCAGCTTGTAGATAATAACTATCAAGAAGTCATGGAAACAGAAAACTCACTTCAAAAAATATCTTCATCTGTAAACGAAAACCTCATAAACTATTTCAAAGATTATCCTCAATGCGATATTTCTATATATATGAATGCTAAACCAAGTATCCAGTTTCAAAATTTTATCGAACCTCAATTTGCGGCTATGATAGAAGGTAAATCTACTGTTGACGCCGCATCGATCTTATTACGTTACATTCAACTTGGTTTTAAATACGCCACCGATCAGCAACAATTCGGTTATGAGAAGCCTTTCTTTATCGACGAAAATTTCTTTTATCCCCAAAACGACTGTGAAGACCGTGCAATACTATATGGATACCTAATGAAAAGTCTGCTACAGCTCGATGTCATTGTATAATATAATTGAAAAGTAGTCCACTAAAATAATTGAAAAGTATACCACCGGTTAAGTAAAATCCGCTAGAGCTTCTAATAAAGCCCTGCATTTTACTAACAAATATTAACATTATAAATTCCT
>NZ_JAAKEM010000042.1:0-21407 GCF_011039195.1 Dysgonomonas sp. ZJ709 | reverse complement strand
CCTATGCCAACCACCTGACTAAAGTAACCCAAACACTGGATGAAGGAGGCAATAAAGCAGAGATCGATATTACGTATGACAAATACGGTAATATTACTCGCAAAACACTTCCTGCAAACAGCAAAGGACAACGGATGTTCTATAAATACCTGTATGACCGAGACTACAATATGTACGTGGAGCGGGTGGAAGATGCATTCGGCTATCGCTCGGAGATGGAAAACTACGATTACCGTTTCGGTATTCCGTTGACAACCCGTGACATGAACGGTTACACGCTTGAATCTACTATCGACCAGTTTGGACGTGTAGAAACAATAACAGGACCAAATGAACAGGTATTGGGATTACCTTATACTATTAAGTTCGAATACCATCCGCAAATTGTAAAGGATGCGACAGGCATTAAATCGCCTGCCTATGCCGTAACCAAACATTACGATCCGCAGAACCCGACAGACGATCTGGAAACAGTAACATTCACAGACGGTTTCGGTAGAGCCATACAAGTGAAAAAAGACGGTGTGATTACCGAAACCACCAACGGTACCAATCCGGTGGATAAGAAAGTCATGATTGTCAGCGGACGAGCCAAGTTCGACCCGTTCGGACGTGTCAGGGAAGCATTCTATCCTGTATCTGAAAATACGGGAAGCAAGACAGTGTTCAATCCTGTATTCGATGCTGTAACCCCGACCAAATCGGAATATGACATTATGGACAGGGCGGTAAAAACTATCCTGCCTGATAACAGTGAATCGCTGATGGCTTATAGCAAAGACAATAGCAGCCGCACACTGGTAACTACCGTTACGGATGCTATGGGAGGCAAACAATCGACATTTACCAACGGTTCGGGCTTAACTATTAAAACAGAGCAACTTTCGGGACCTGACGGAACGATTATCACACGTTTCGAGTTTGACCCGATTAACCAGTTATTAAAAGCGATTGATAACGGAGACAACGAAACCGTATCGGCTTATGATATGGCAGGTCGTCGTACACAGGTCATACACCCTGCATCGGGAGTAACAAACCTAAAGTACGACAATGCAAGTAATCTGTTGAGTAAACAAACCGCTAATCTGGAAGAAGAAGGTAAGTTTATTACGTATGATTACGAGTACAATCGCTTGTTATCGGTTAACTATCCGAATCATCCTGAAAACAATGTGAAGTACAGCTATGGTAACAAAAACGCTTCACATAACCGTGTGGGACGATTGATGTTACAGGAAGATGCCACCGGAGCACAGGAGTTTTTCTACGGCAGACTGGGCGAAATGACCAAGGTGAAAAGAACAGTGATTATCCCTAATCAGGCGATCGCTTCCTATGTTACCCAGTGGAAATACGACTCATGGAACCGTATCGAGGAAATGATTTATCCTGACGGTGAGAAAATAGGTTATAGCTACAATACTGCCGGATTGCTCGAAAGCATGAAAGGCGAAAAAGCTTATTCTTACAACTATGTGAATAAACTGGGCTATGACAAGTTCGAGCAACGCATCTACATGAAATACTGTAACGGGGCAGAAACCAACTATTCATATGACAACGAGCGTCGAAGGTTGTCTAATCTGATGGTTATTTCGGGTAAAGACACCCGCAAGCAGATTATGAATAACGCCTATTCTTATGACAAGGTAGATAATGTACTGAGCGTAATCAACACCGCTCCTGCACCCGCAACAGGCATGGGAGGGCAAATGAGCCATACCTATAATTATGACGGATTGTATCGTCTTCAAAGTGCTACGGGTACTTATCAGGGAACAGGAACTAAAACAGCGTCCTATACGCTGGAAATGGCATATGACAATCTTCACAACATCACGGCTAAGAAACAGCATATGCAGCAACAGGGCATCCAGTTTGATGGTATCCTTAAAGCCGGTTATGATTTGTCTTATGCTTACAGTAGTGAGAAACCGCATCAGATTGCTAATCTGAAAGATGAGAATTACCGCACGGAAGGTGATGCCGCTAAGGACAAGATTACCAAAGATCATGCCTATGAGTATGATGCTAATGGTAATCTGGTGTATGTAAATACAGCACGTGAAAAACAGGACGGACAGGCGAATGAAAAAGCCAACGAACGCAAACTGCTTTGGGACGAAGAGAACCGTTTACAGGCTATTAACGATAACGGGTTTATCAGCGGTTATTGGTATGATGCCAGTGGAGAAAGAGTCATCAAAACCTCAGGAGACGATGAAGGTATTTATGTAAATGATGTGTTCAGCGGAGGACGTACAGAAACTGCTAACTTTACGGCATATATCAATCCGTATCTTGTAGTCAGTAAAGGCGGACAGTATACTAAACATATTTACATAGGCAGTCAGCGTATCGTTAGTAAACTGGGTGATCTGGATTCTTACGGACAAGATCCACGCAGATTAGAATATGCAGGTTCGGAAGTAGACGGGGCTAAGGTGGATTACAAGGCTAAGTACCAACAAAGCCAACAAACTATCAAAGACCGTTACGCTTATTTTGAAGTGCCTTATTATGGTAAGGATAATGACGATTATGTGAATGGCGGTGGTTTCTGCTGTAATGATACTCCGACAACCCGTTCTTTTGATCCGGGTAAGAATGATAATCCGGAGTTGTACCAGTTTTATTATCACTCGGATCATTTGGGTAGTTCGTCTTTAATTACTAATTTGGACGGTGAAATTGTGCAGCACATTGAGTATGTGCCTTTTGGTGAAGTATTTATCGAGGAACGTAATAATAAGTGGAACACGCCGTTCTTGTTTAATGCCAAAGAGTTGGATGAAGAGACGGGGTTGTATTATTATGGGGCTAGGTATTATGATCCACGCACGAGTTTATGGATAAGTACTGATCCGTTGCAGGAGAAGTATCCGAATATTAGTAGCTATGCGTATTGTATATTAAATCCTGTACGATATACTGATCCGACAGGTATGTGGATTCCAGAGGTTGAATACACAATAAATTCAGAAGGGGAAAAAACAAATGGGCATCTGGTTGTTAGACAAGAAAAGGATGATAATGCAGAGTCGTTATCAAAATTTTTGAACGTTGATATAAAACAAGCAACAAAATTGTACAAATCAATGAACAAGGATAAGGGTGTAATAAAGTTAACAGATGATATATCTGGAGTTTCTTCTATTAATAATGCAATTAAGCATGTTATAGATAATTCTAATAAGTATGATGCATTTTTCACTTCATTAGCAAATACTAATTATAATTGTTGGGAATCTGCAATATCGACATCTAAAGATATTGAACCTGATTATACTAATGTGATGTCTATGGATGATTTTAGAAATAATATCTTGAAGGATTATAGTGATGTAACGGATAATCCTGATAAGTATTCTTTTGGACATACCGTAATTAGATTTGCAAAATCATTTTGGTTATCTCCTTCAAGTGAAACTACGCATGGTGCTATTTACTTAGGCACATCAAGAGACGGAACTATCTATACATGGTCGAAGAATGGTCAGTATAAATCTCCTAAAATTTTTACTTTATCTGAAATAATAAAAAAATATGGAAAAGTAGAAGGATATCGTAAAGAGCCTGGAGGTGGGTATTACAACTATAAATGAATTATTATGAATAAAGTCTGTAAATATATTCTTCCTATATTTTTTCTTATTTTATTATGCTTAAGAATATATTCAAACATTGCATTCGATATATCATTGGCGAAACGAGAAATATTTGTAATGCTGTTATTATGTATTATATTTTTTTATAACAATCGAGTAACGTGGATATTAGGCGTAAGTCTTTTTGCTTATGGAATATATTCTATATATGTTGATAGTTATGCTGCAAGGACTTCAACAACGATGTTATTCACAGTAGCCATTGATTATGCTTTTCCAAATCTCTGTAGTAAAAATGGAATAATTGAAAAAGGCTTAAGACTAATACCAAATTTCTTTTATATTATTGCATTTATATCTTTCTTCTTCAAACCAGTAAGACAATATTATGGATGGAAGATGAAAGGTAATGTATTAGATTAAGAAAATATAATCATTTATAAATAGAGGTGGCTTTCATGTCACCTCTATTATTTTACCTTATATACTACGACGATTATGGGAATGGCGGCGGTTTCTGCTGTAATGATGCTCCGACAACCCGTTCTTTTGATCCGGGTAAGAATGATAATCCGGAGTTGTATCAGTTTTATTATCACTCGGATCATTTGGGTAGTTCGTCTTTAATTACTAATTTGGACGGTGAAATTGTGCAGCATATTGAGTATGTTCGGAGAGGTATTTATTGAGGAACGTAATAATAAGTGGAATACTCCGTTCTTGTTTAATGCCAAAGAGTTGGATGAGGAGACTGGGTTGTATTATTATGGAGCGAAGTATTATGATAGTAGGACGAGTGTATGGTTGAGTACTGATCCGTTGCAGGAGAAGTATCCGAATATTAGTAGTTATGCGTATTGTTTGCAAAATCCTGTTAAGTTTATTATCCTTTTAATTTATAATCTTGACAAAAACAATGTAAGGATTTCCAATCCTCTCTAACAATTCTGCCCCATCAAAGTCTAAGCTGATGGGGCAGAATTATTGTATTTTTTCTATTCCATACAAGAATAAAAATCCCGAACTGTATTAGTTCTATTATCATTCCGATTAATTCAAAAAAATACAACTTAAACACTTTAACAAACCGGCTCTAATTCAGTAATAGCTTCTTCTTGCTCAACTTCTTCATTATCCATATTCTCTTGTTTGCCAATACTGGCGAGTGCATCCTGAATTTTCCGGTCTAAAGCAGCAACTTCTATTTTTGCATCGTTCAGCTCCGTTTCTTTACGCCAGGGTGTACTGACAATATCTTCCATTACTTTTATGTCCTTTTCCAGTTTTTTGATATTCTCTTCATAGTTAGGAATAATAGCAGGGATTTTTTCTAATGCCCGAATAAAGTTTGTAGCTGCAAGTATCGGATCACTGGCCAGATCTCCATTATTAAAGCTATATTTACAAGCTCCTTCTATATAAAAACGATTATATTTATAGCTATCTATCGAATCGGTTTTTACCAGAATATCAAAATTTAGTAATGAGCCGATTTCAGTAAATGCTCCATAGGTATTCATCTTTTTATCAATATTAATTAGTTTTTTTCCGATCTCCTCCAGATTATCATTCCTGTCAAAATTATTGAGTTTGATAGGATTCCCACGAAAACCGTTTTCATTCAAAGGTAGCTTCTCATTGACAATAGCCCAATCGTGATGCATTCCCAAAAGCCTTATCTTATCACTTTCCAAATCCTTTAATAAGTACTGTAACTTTGACTGTGTGTAATGGAGTTGCTTATTATGGCTTTTAAATTCACTTTCCAAAACAGCTACTTTTCGTTCAAGTTTTACTTTCTCCAATAAATCAGTATTGCCCGAAAGAATAGCAACATACTCCGAATAATTCATTGTACCGTCAGAGTCCATCGCTCCCTCATCTATAGTTCTTGTACCCAGAGAATTGGTTTTTAATTGAGTTATAAAGGCTTGTTTATTTTGCAAAAGGTTGAACATATAGGTATCAAGGCTATTTTCTGACGCATAGAGATAATGATCCACTGAATTACCGAGGTATTGCAGAGCTATAAAATTGCCTTTTCGGGCTAAGCGTCCGTCTCTTTGCTCAAGATCCTTTGGTGTCCAGGGCATATTCAGACTATGGCTGGCTACTCCCCTGTCGGGTACATCCATTGCTGTACCCAGACTTTTTGTATGTCCGACAAGAATCCGAATCGTTCCGGCTCGAAATGCTTCCTTGATTTGATCCCGTTGTTTCATGTTCTTGGCTTCCTGAATAAAACGAATTTCATGCGAAGGAATCTTATAATCCTCGACCAACTTTCGCTTCAGTTCTGAATACACATTCCACTTATCCGGTTTGTAAGTACCTATATCAGAGAACACCATCTGAGTCCCTTTTTGCTCATTATACTTATAGTAGAAGTCTGCAATATTTTTAGCCGCCTGAGACAACTTATTATTGGGATGATCGTGATACTTATCAGGATCGATCAGCCGCATATCTATTGCAGCCTTTCGTGCCAGATCTGTAACGACTAACATACGTCCTGATTTAGCTGAATCGTAGTCTTTTGCTCTTCCTATCAATTTCCCCTTGCCTGTTCTTGCAAATTCGATCAGGTTCTTTTGAAATTCGTCCTGTTCGGGGGTTGACTTGGTTGTAAAAAGAACGATATTACTCTCCGGTTTTTCTATGTTAATATCCTTGGCTGTCGTGTAATTGGTTATCTCATTGTAAAAAGTAGCCAACTCCGGTACGTTTTTAAAGAAGCGGAATCTCTCTTTTGACTTTATTTCGTTAGTAACCGTGAATTCAAAATCCGAACTTTTCTTCGCATATACGGCTGCCCATGCATCGAAAGTGCGTATTCCCTGTGCTTCCAATGCTCTTGGGCGAAGGTATTTAAAGATTAAGTACAGTTCCACCAATGAATTACTTATTGTCGTTGCCGTTAAGAATGTCGCACATAAGTCCTTACCTTTTCTATCCTGCATTGTCCTAAGTGCATACAATAAGTTCAATGCCCGCTGGCTACCTTCGGGATCTCCAAGACCTGCCACATTTCTATACCTTGTATCGAACTGAAGATTTTTAAATTCCTGACTCTCATCCAAAAGCAGGTGATCGATTCCCATCGTCTTGAAATCAACAACATCCTCATCTCTGCGTTTTTGCATCTTAGTGAAAATCCATTCTAATCTGGCCTCCAGATTTTCCTGCCGTTTTAATAATCCTTTATACATAGCAGTTGTTGCAGCCTGACTATTAACCCTTTCCCAAACTATTAGATTTTCCGAAATAGAGTCAAGTTCTTTTTGTAATATTTCTTTTTGAACTTCTAATGATTGCGGAATTTTAAAGAACTGTTCATGGGTAAGAATAATAGCATCCCAGTTACTGTTCTGCATCTTGAAGAATAGTTTTTTCCTGTTATGTTTCTTAAAATCATTTTCTGATGGAAATAGAATTTTAGCTGTAGGATAAGCTTTCGTAAAATGATCCGCAATAGCTGTCACATTTGTTTTAAGGCACACCAAAAGAGGTTTATTGACAATTTTCAATCGTTTAAGTTCATGTGCCAGAATACACATAGTAAGAGATTTACCTGTCCCCACCGAATTATCGACAATCACTCCTTCGTTTAAAATGCCTTGCCACACAGAATTATACTGGCTATCATATGGTTTTTTAATTCCCAATTCCTTCAAATGAAGCCCCGGAAATGTCTGGAATAATCCATCGTATTTTGGTATTACACGTGCATTAAACTTACGGTTATACAAGTCTGCTAAGCTGTTTTTAGTATCAATCGATTGTTTGTTAAGCCAATCGGTGAACCCTGAACGAATCTCATCAATCTTGGAATTTGCCTGCTGTATAGCCTCCACATCCGGAATACGGATCTCATTGCCGCTGACATTATACTTACCTGTTCCTTTGGTTATTTTTGGAGTCGTGTTTACCAGGGCATGGTTTAATAGCGTCAAACCGTTTATATCGGTATGGTCTTCGAGTTTAATGGCATATTTCTCCCTGATTTCAATTGTCCGGGGATCGGTTGCCGCAATATTGAAATTATCAATATCTACATAATAGTCTATCTGAACTTCTGTATTGAAAATTTCTGAAGCATACTGGCTATAATATTTTGCAGGCATCCACCGTTCGCCGAGATTAAAATCAAGGTCTGTGAATGCAATGGCTTCAGGGATAGCTTTACGCAATGCTTCCAGGGATATTTTACTTAATTCAATATCCTCTTCCTCAGGGTTGGATTCAATATATTCTTCAATGGCCTCAACCTTAGCTATCACATCTCCGGCTATAAAATTGGCTGAAATCTCATAATCCGATGACAGGGGGTTATAGTAAATTTGGGAAGATAGTTTTGTTATTAACTCGTGCTCTTCCAGTCCTGATACCCCGGACATATATCGCAGGTTCACATAACCATATTCGTTGAGAGATAGTGCAAGTGCTTCATCTGCCGTATCAGCAGAAATTGATTTTTCCGACTCAAAACAAACTGGTTCAGTGAATATATCAGCTAGTTTTTTATAGCCGCTTTCAAAGTATTCGAGTGCCATTATTTCCGGTCCGAACACATCCAAAGAAAGCACATTGTAATTATCCCTGACATTCAGATCACCGTGTTTGTCTGTAAACTCCTTATAGTGCTTATTGAGTTCCTCCCTCAAATTTGGATTTGCAGATTGCTTGTCTGACTCATAGAGATACAATTGCAGGTAAGCATCACGCAAGGAGATATAATCTTTTATTTTCACTATCTGCCCTGCATTGACCTCAATGGGGTTAAATAAAATAATGGTTTTGAACTCATCATTTTCATCCCTTTCTTTCTTATAGGTTAAGTATCCTGCTTGTCGCTTTTCAAAGACAAGAGTCTTATTCTTAAAGTAATCAGCTATATCTCCATTGTAAGGTCTGGGTTCTTTACTGTTTTCAAGAATAGTTAAAGGATCTGTAATATCGCAAATTGAGAGGTCTGAATCTATACTACCGGGCTGTTTATGATTGGATTGTGTCTTTTGTTTCCGACTAATCTGCGTCCTCTCCTCTTCCGGAATACCAAAAAGATCATATAAACTAATTAATGGCTCAGGCTCTCCAATCGATTCGGCTATAACCTTTGGCTTTGATTTTGGTCTTTCTTTCTCTTGCTCCTTTTTTTCTACTTGTTGGTGTTTAGTAAAAAGTGGCTTATCTATTAAAATGCGACAATCCTCTTTTATGATCCTCGATAACTCATCTGCCAGCTCATTCATAGGCTTTTCAAAGTAAAACTCCATTGAAGGCTTACCGTACTGATCTTTTCCTGCCTGAGCCTTCGTATGAATTACACGGCTGAAATCGGTATAGTAGTTATTGATACTGACTCCATTTGGAAATGTTCTCGTTTGGGTAAAAGCTAATTCTCTTGATGTCACTGATTGCTTGGTTGTATTCTTTTGAAGAATTATAAGGTCACTACCGACACAGGTATTGGCAATATCTAAAAATAAGTTATCAGGTAGGCGAATGGCGGTTAACAGATTACAACGACTCATCAGCCTTTGCCTGATCCCTGAATTTTTAACCGAATCCATAACACCCTGAGAGGTAATAAAAGCAATTAGCCCTCCTTCACGTGCCGCATCTACTGCTTTTAGAAAGAAATAGTTGTGAATAGAACTGCATGCCTGCTGGCGGATAGTATCCTTTAAAAATGCTTCGTCAAAAATTCTGAAATCACCGAAAGGGATATTTGAAGTGACCAGATCAAAATAGTTTTCATCGCTTTTATCCAGCGTCTCAAAACCTCTTATATATACTTTAGCATCATTGTGCAATACTTTTAATATCTTACCTGTTATCAGGTCTTTCTCAAAGCAGGTAAACCGTAAGTTTGAATATCTGATAAACCCGTCTAAAAATGCACCTGTTCCTGCACTTGGATCTAAAATACGGACAGGGTTTATTCCACATTCAGATAAGCTGTCTGCAATGCTCTTCGTAACTTCTGTTGGTGTATAAAAAGCAGAAAGGACAGATTTATTCAAACTGTCCTTATAATTCTTAAATTCAATATCCGAAGCTGAATACTCTTTGATTACATCATACAAACGCTGCGTGTCTTCAAAAAGAGGCTGATCCGATTTGCTCCACTTATCAATGTCTTCTGGATTATAACATGGATGGAGAATACATTTTAGACCTCCAAATCCGGAATACCTCCGCAGAATTTCTATTTCATCACTAGTGGGTTTATCTCCCCTTTTTTCCAACTCAAACGCAAGCTGAATAGCAAGTATATTATCTTGCAAATGCTTCTTTTTACTATATCCCATATGGCTGTTATTTTAAATTTCAGCGGCAGGCAAATGATGGGTTCAGGAAATGGCAAGGTTTTTTGGGAAAATACGAGCCTCGCTGAATAAGCGAGGTATGGAGATTTTCCCAAAAACCCGTTAGGGCCCGACCTTGACTTTCCGTACGGAACACATCATAGTTTCGCCGACAGAAATTTGAGATAACAACTTTCTTAACCCGGCTCATTTTATCTGTTTGGAAATAAGTAAAGTCAATCACATATTTGAGCGTATAGTTTAAATAGATATTTCATCATTCCTTTTTCTTTATTGGTATCTTTGTAAATATGAAAAAAATATTAGAACAAGCTATTCATATAGCTGTAAATGCTCATTTCGGACAGGTCGATAAAGCAGATGCTCCCTACATCTTCCATCCATTACGGGTGATGCAACAGGTGAACTCTACGGAAGAAAAAATTCTGGCGATTTTGCATGATGTAGTAGAAGATACCTTTCTGACATTTAATGATTTGATTGATAAGGGAATTCCAAAACACATGGTTATAACCCTGCGATTGTTAACCCGCGAAAAGGATATGCCTTATGAGGACTATATCAGTAAGATCGGCGAAAATCCGGTGGCTACGAAAATTAAAATTGCCGATCTCATAGATAATATGGACGCATCACGGCTAAAACAAGTAGGAGAAACCGATATGGAAAGATTGCAAAAATACAGTCGGAGTCTGAAATATCTTAAATCAGTCTCCACAGAGAAGTAGACACTATTATAGTTTTATATTGTAAGTGAAAATTTGTATTGGTGTAAACGATTGTATAAAATTTTACAATTCATCAAAAAGGACTGCAATAGCTAAATCATAAGCGGCATATTCTTTTACACCCCTTTCAAGCAATTCCCTGTAAATACTAAATGCTTCATCTGATCTCTCAAAAATAAATAAACTGTCATCCACTAATTGCGGATGACAGACTATAAGAAATCTGATTAATAGCGATTCAAAATAAGACATAAAAATTATGTTTTTTGATTTTCATCTTTTATCCGGATATTTGAATCTAGCCCTACAGTTTTGATCCAAGACGATACTTGCATCAAATTTTCGCCCCTCTTTATTCTTAAATCCTTTTATAAACGCAGTAGAGCCGGTTTTAATCAGGGAGATTAATTGATCTTCTGTTAGTACCTTATTACACACATCTCTGAAGAGAACAAAATCACATTTCGAGTAATTGCATTTGGCCATTTTATGACGGATAGCGATTTTTCCTAATTTACATTTCGGGCAAATATAGGTAGGTTCGTTATCAACACCATTTGCTTTTATAACACTGATTATTTCATCGACAGCCTGTTTGGTAATCGAGTAGGCAAAGGGAATCTCACCCTAAGCCTCTCACAGAACCGTACGTGAAGGTCTCCCCTCATACGGCTCTTCTTATTCAGTCAATATACCAGTTACTTACGTTTCCGATTTCTCGGACTGGCAGTGGGTCTAACTCCCCAAGCCCAATGTGCAAACAGATTTGGTTTCGTCAATGCGATATCCCCTAACCGATACACTGTTTTGGTCTTGTGATGTCTGAACCCTTTGAACTTCCCACGTGCCCAACGGACTAACTTGTCGTTTACATTCTGAAGAGCTTCTTTCAATACTGTGGGATTGTATCTCCCATAGTAGTTTATCCATCCCTGAATGACGGGATTTATCTGCTCTGCAATTTGTTCCAACGTGAGTGGCACCCAATAATTTCGATTCCATTCTCTGATTTCCGCCCAAATTTTATGTCTTGCCGCATTACTGATAGCGGGAGAGAAATTCAAAAAGACTTCTCCGTGTTTATCAACACTACGTCTGGGTTTGAACGTGTAACCTAGAAAATCGAACTCAATACAATCGTATTCCAATTCACGATGGTTCTTTTTACAATAAACAATTTTAGTTTTCGTCTCATTGAGTTCCAACTTGCATATTTCTAACCGTTTCTTAATATGTCTTTTGATGAACTCTGCCTGTTTAAGACTGGCACAATGACAAATAGTATCGTCTGCGTATCTTTCGAATGGAATATTCGGATGATTCCGTTTCATCCATTCATCAAAAGCATAGTGCATAAATAAGTTTGCCAATATTGGTCCGATAACTGAGCCTTGTGGGACTCCTTTATCTCTTTGAACCAATGTTCCGTCTTTCAACTGATAAGGGACTGTCAACCAACGTTTGATATACATCATAGCCCATTTGCATGTTATATGTTTTTCAAGGGCTTTCAATAGAAGTTCATGGTCTATGTTATCGAAGAAACCTTTTATATCAAGGTCTACGACCCAATGGAGAAGATAGCTTCGCTCTTTGGCTTTATCTATGGCTCCATGTGCCGATTTGTTCGGACGATAAGCATAGGAATCCTCATGAAAGTGTGGTTCTATAAATGGTTCTATGGTTGAGACAACCACCATCTGAGCCACACGGTCTTCTATGGTCGGTATACCTAACGGGCGTTTCTTCCCATCTGATTTTGGTATTTCTACCAGCTTCACAGCAGAGGGCAAATAGCTTCCCGAACTCATCCGATTCCATAATTTATACAGATTCCCTTTGAGATTCTTTTCGTAGTCCATCAAAGTGATATTATCAACCCCTGATGTTCCTCTATTTGCTTTGACCTTTCGATACGATTCCATAACAAGATGTTTGGAAATTTCAAATGACTTTGCGTTTTGCATTAAATCCTCCTAAATTTTAGTTGTTTAAATTAATTCGCTGAATAAGCCAACCCCTTCGCTCCACTTCCATTACAGAAGCTTCATCGCTACTACAGGCTGGTCTGCCCCTGAATATGGCATTGGTACTCTGATTCTCACAGGTTCTCTGCTTGAATTTCTCCCTTAGCATCCATATCCAGGTTCCCACGTTCCTTGTAAGAGCCTCCATGCAAATCGTGCCATCTCTATACCGTATGCCACCAAAGCAGTAAACAGGTTTCCCTTTGGTTTATCCCGAGCTAAGTCTAGAAACTCGGTTTTGACATAATCTTGAGTATTTCGATACCTCATCAATGGTTCACTTGCGTTCACCTTTTGCACAGTTACCTGCCCGCCTCTTGACGGACTTTTCGGACGTCGCTCACGACCATAGCTCTTTACTAAAGCCGCACGCCGCGGTTTGAAACCTCCTCCTGCAAGGCGGTTCCGAGGGGCCCACCCTCATCTCTCACAAAGCACCGAACTTCTGTTATTCACGCAAAAGTTCGTTCGTGGCACACAAGACCTTTATTCCTCCCATAAATGAGGTGTAATATTCAGGTTTATTCTCTATTTGAAGGAGGGCTTGCTCCCAGCTTCCGGTCATTTCTACATCGGCAATTTGCATCGTTTTTACAATTTTATACAAAGCCATACCCTTCTTTGTGGGCAACAATGTCTTTTTATGACGATCAATATATTCTCTGTTAAACAAGGTTTCTATTATTGAAGCTCGTGTTGCAGGGGTTCCTATTCCACAATCTTTTATCGCCAGACTTAATTCTTTGTCTTCAATTTCTTTCCCGGCAGTCTCCATAGCTGCAAGAAGTGAGGCTTCAGTAAACAACGGCTTAGCTTTGGTAGATTTTTGAAGAAGGTTAAAACTCTCGATAGGAAGGTAATCTCCTTCCTGAAGTGGGGGTAATAAATGATCGGTTTCTTTTTCATCATCATCGTCGGGGTTGTTAAAAACGTTTCGCCATCCTTTTTCTTTTATTATTGAACCTTTAGTTTTAAAGACCATATTATCTAGACTGACTTCTACATCTGTCACATCTTTTAAACAAGGAATACTAAAGGCTTCAAGTATACGTCCGGCTATCATTTCATAAATTATACGCTCATCATCACTGAGCTTATTCGCTTTATTTTCTGTTATAAGCAAAGCATGATGGTCAGTTACTTTCTTATCATCGACTGAACGGGTGTTTAGTTTCATCAAGGTTAAATAGGTCGCATACTGAGAGAAGAAAGAATGAGTTGTCAGTACATCAATTAGTGCGGGAATAGTCTCAAATACATCTTGTGGAATATACTGACTTCCTGTACGTGGGTAAGAAATTAATTTACTTTCGTACAGCTTTTGGGCTAGTGACAATGTTTTATCGGCACTGAATCCGTGTCTTATATTCGCTGTTTTTTGCAGGCTGGTAAGATCATGTAACAGTGGGGCTTGCTGCTTGCTCGCTTTTTTCTCTACTTTGACTACTTTTCCAACTGTATACTTTTTCATTTCTTTAAATAGATTCTCAGCTACTTGCTGGTCTAAGAAGTTTTCTTTATACTGCACCGGAAAAATAACATCTCCTTTTTTTAGCTTGACAACAGCCTGCCAGAAAGGTTCAGGTTTAAAGTTTACATGCTCCGTATATCGCTTACAGATTAAAGCCAATGTGGGTGTTTGCACTCGTCCCAGAGAATTATTTCCATTATCGGTCATGATACACAAGGCTCTGCTGGCATTAATTCCGACAAGCCAGTCTGCCTGGCTACGAGCCTGGGCTGACAAATATAAACTGTCATATGCAGATCCTTCTTTCAGATTTTCAAAACCTGTTTTTATAGCCGAATCCGTCAAAGAGCTGATCCACAAACGGGAGAATGGTTTTCTACATTTGAGGTAATTGTAAATATTCCTAAATATTAATTCACCCTCACGTCCGGCATCCGTAGCAACAATGATTTTACTGCATTTAGAAAATACATATTTAATGACACTCAACTGATTCTTTGCTCCCGGATCTGTCTTATATCCTTTTGTTATCTTAGTTTGTTTGATAACAAGTTTAAAACTACTTGGAATAATTGGAAGGTTATCAATATCATAACTATTCGAGCCATATTCTTCGGGAAGTGCTAAGCTAACTAAATGTCCGTAGCCCCAAGTAACCAGATATCCGTTCCCCTGATAATATCCGTCCTTTTTAACATCTGCTCCTAATACTCGGGCTATATCTTTTCCTACGCTGGGTTTTTCAGCTATTATTGCGATCATAATTGTATGGGATTTATAACTCCCTATATATTAGAATACAGGGAGTTTGATTACTAAATTGTAAATTGAATTTGATTAATTGATAGTCGGGGTATCAGTTGATATGCCAACAATTTCGATTACAGGCTGTTCACCCTGTAGGATAATCTGCAATGTTGCATCCAAGTCCAAATCTATCCCCAAGAGCATTAGGCGAAGGTTTATAGGATTGGTTTTTTCTCCATCTAACAAACGATCTATTTCACCACTTTTTTCAAGTTCATCCCTGTAAATACCAATTCCGGCGAGTTCTTCCCAATTGATGGAGGACTCATCATGCATATGTTTTTTATCTGTATTCATTGTTTGATTTTTTTAAGTGAATGATCTTAACTGATTGATTTACCTGTTCTCTTTTTTTGTTTCTTTTCATCGGCAGTTCCCTGAGATTCACTAGGTGGGCTTTGAGTTGTTTTAACTACGGCCTTCTTAGCTTGATCCGGATTTTGTCTGAAATAATTAATACGTCCGGTTTCTGTATTCAACTTTGCCCATGTAGGAAGAAGTGAGCCATCGGCAGCTTTAGCTCCTTTCACCTCAAGGGGTTTGCCGTCCTGAAGTGTAGCCCGCATAGAGGCGGTAACTTTTACAGTCATTATCGTATCGGGTATAGTTGCTTTAACCTCATCTGTAAAGCCATCCGGGTTCTTACTGCGTTGAACATTACCCGTAACAGGGTGTAGTTTAACAAAACTATCATAGGTCTCACCATTAGTTTTCACCTGATTCTCAACAAATATGGTTTTACCTTCGCTCAATTCTTTACGGTCTTCTTTAGTTAGCTCAACCTGACCCACATACCGTGGAATAATAATCTGGTGCTCGCCTTCGGGTGCATCAGGATTAAAATTGGTAAACGCCAGCTTTCCTGTAACCGGGTCTGCTTTAACATATGCATCTCTTAATTCACCGGTTTGTTTACTGACCATATTTTCAACAAGTATTACTTTACCTTCCTGTAAATCTTTTTGTTGATTCTCAGTTAAATTCACTTCTCCAAGTTTCTTAATATTGGCTAAACCACCTTCAAAGCGGTATGCCACATTCCTTTGATTGGCATCGACACGCAGGTAAGCATTAAATTCCTTACCAGTTTTACCTACCATACCTTCTACATAAATCTCTTTTCCTTCTCTCAGATCTTGCTTTTCATTATCTGTGAGTTTTACCTTGCTGTATTCATCATGAATTGTCACACTGGCTGCACGAACAGCGTTTAAGTCCTTAGTCAAAGGATCGATGCTGATAAACGATGGATGGACTTGATTACTCCTGTCAAAGAGGTCTACAACACGTCCCATATGCCCCGTTGTAAGAAGATTTATCTTATCATCTTCTGAGAAATTATGACCATAAAAAGGCCTGCTAAGCTCCGGTTCTTTTTTAACGCCATGGATATTGAGCGAAACAGAACCATCTTGTTCTGCACGTAGTGAAAGTAATGCATCTATTTTTACAGTCGCTCCTCCCACTTGCATATTCAGGGGAACTAATTGCTTTGTTTTCCAACCTTTTAACATATCGTCCAACAAACCTTTTTGCTCCAGGTATTCTTTTGAAAGACCTAATTCTTTTAATTTATCCCAATTAATCTGGGAAGGATAAAAATTATAAGTTTTATCCGTGTTGTTTTCAGGAATCGTACCCTGTTCGGGTTTTACATCTTTTACTTGCTTTGACATAACATCTTCATTTTTTGGATTATTACTACTGATTAATTTTTGAATTTCCGTAAGACTATTTTTCAATAGCTTAAAGGGTACTTTGAGAATTTCAAATTCAGTCGGGTCTCTGGCCTGACTATAAAAATTCTTGATCGCTGTCACTAAAATGTCCAGTGCATCGGAATTATTTCCGACCTTTAAGAACTCATTCTCATGTTTCTTCTTTGCAGGAACTGTTTTGACTTTACCATCCGAGCTGACTTCCTTGACCGCTTCTACAGATTTATCCTTTTTGTCATACACAAATAGATTTACTGTTTCTTTCATTTTGTCCAATGCAGCCTTGAAGTCAACTCCACCTTTTTTTTCTTTTGTTTTTGCCATAATGTTGATTTTTAAATTCAAACCAAAAATAAGCAACAAAATAGTATAAACAATTGATTAACAACCAATTGACCGCATAAGTCTATATATGTCCTCTTAAGTCACACATAAGAGTAGATGTGTGACATTCTTTTAAGAATTCATAGTATATTTATAGAGAAATAAATAAGAGATTCAAATCATATCATTATGGAAATATTATACAAGGATGTGAAAGCCACAGTAGATGAAAAACACGCTGGAAGTGTAGATTACAAAATAGAAATAAAAGAGAAAGGCACAATTTATCTTAGAAAATGCCAGGCATTATTTGATTACGATATCGTAGAAATACAGCCACATTCATATCAAGGTAAATACGAGGTAAATGATTCAAAGGGAATGACTCAGGAAAAAACAGGGACACTTCATATATATAAAGACAGAAAAGACGTTTTGCTAGAGCAATAGTATGTAGAAATCTAATTTAGAATATTCTAAATTCAACTTTAATTTTTTCTAATCATTTGCAGATGAATAAAACACAAAATTCTATTTATGAAGGTTTATCTAAAATCAGACCTGATATTGCTGCCTTTTATAAAGACGGTCTAGAAATAAGGAAAGGTAACATGTCAACCAGATCTCACATTATCTCACATTATCTACGTGAAATTGAAGGTGGCTTACGCGATATAATGGACTCAAAAAAGGCAAGATCTGATACTGGAAAAACATCTATTTTAAGAGCTTTTGATATGGAAGAAGGTTCTGATTTAGCTGAGAACTATTTAAAACTACAAGGTCGTTTTCATGCTTTAGCACATAGAGACGGGTCAGCTATTAAAGGCCCAAGAGATAATTCTGAAGCAGAAAGAATATGGGATGAATTTGAAGAAATCTTATACCAGTTAGTTGGCTCTTATAATAGCTTATTCGATAGGATAGACACTTTAATTCAGGTGAAAGAACCGACAAAAATCATCTTAGATAGGATAGAAATTTATTCTGCTAATCCTCTACTGGGAAATTATTTATTTACGAACCTTCATCAGATGGGATGGTTAAGACCACTTTGTGATGAAACAGAAGTCTTTAATCCGAATAATAATCCGGAACCCATTAAAGGAGAGAAAGGATACTCAATGCCGATATGGTCGGTACTTCATTATCTGAAATGGGTAAGTGAAAATATAGACATACTTCCATCTGAACGCAACAAAGAAAAAGTATGGGGCATTCTTTTAAAAATAATTGATGATATATCAACATATAGGAAAAATGATGAATGCATATCTAATGGTTCTACCAATAGTTTTATCTATGAACTAATAGTTAAATTACCCACTCAGCTTCTGGTTAAGAAACATTTTAATTATATCAGAGAATTTGCATTAACAGGGATTGGCGGATGGATTAATTATAATTTTCAGGTATTATTCCTCCAACAACTTTTAGGCAAAGCAGATAAAAGAAATTTATTGTTATTTCTGGAGACTCTTTTTGCTTATAATATTAGATGTATTCCAAGAATGGAATTATTTGAAGATGTAGCCGAATCTTATAAAGAAGATGTGAACCTGTTTGATAACATTTATACCCATTTAAGGGAAAGCATCGGAAGTATTGTGGATTTATGCGGTTTCAGTGGTTATAAAATACTATATCGTAATCTATTAAACAGGCTTAATGATACACGTAACTCATACATATCATTTATTGGTGAAAATAAAACATCTCCAATATATAATGATTCCGGTATATCATCTATTGTTTATACTACAAGAGATTATCTATTATTATTACCCGCAGGCATTCATTATAACAAAATAGTAAAATGCCTTTTGGATAACCAAAACAAAGTCATTCGACGAATTGGATATTATATTGTTGGAGAACGATATGATGAACTTAAAGATTTCTTCTGGAGTTTATCTTACAATCCTTATAATGAAGGTGATGCGTCTTACGAATTATATCGTATTTTGAAGCTTAATGCTACTAAATTAAATCTCGGTGAAACAAATCAATTATTGGTTTGGTTAGATATGATTGAGTTTAAACCTGAAGCCACAACTTATGACAAAGCTCTAGTAAAAAAACAATACCTCACTTCATTTACAGATATAGTTAACGATAAAGTCGCCGCTTTTAAAATAGAATGTGATAAGGATTGCCCCAAGGAAGTAAAAGATACGGATTTTATGCCAAACAGTGAATCAACTTTCTCTGGTGTAACATTAGAATATCAAGATTTATCCGAAAAGAGCCTATGTGAGATTTCGGATTATTATATTACAAATAAAAATCCTGAAAATCAAATTCATCCATTTAGGTATTTTAATTATTTAACACCATTGGTCAAAGTTGATTTCAAGAATAATAAGAATAAATATATACTCAATCCTTATGAAATGATCAATGCAGACAGAGATTTTCAGAAAGATTGGCTCTTAGTTATGAATGATTGTATAAGAGATCAACCATCCATATCCATAACCGTTGAATTATTAAAGGTAATTGAGCAATTATTAAATGATGAATTTTGGCTTGGATACAATAATACAGATATTGATAATGACATATACATACATATTTTAGAACAAATATTGTCGTTTTTTGAATCCTTATTAAAAAATAATTCGGCGGGCTGGAATGAACTGATTATAATTGGTTCGATTATTAACATTGTAAACAGCAATAAGAGATTAGATGAAACAATGGTATTGGACACAGCCAATCATAATTACATCCACTCTAATGAGTATCTGCTTACATCGGTACTTATTGTTTATGCATATCAGGTGCACCGTTCTAAAAACGTGACATCTAAAGATTCCGGTTTGGATAAAAGTGTAAAAGGAATTCTTGAAAACAAACTGTCCGACAACTTTCCCAACCCATTTTTTTATTTTGCTTTAACTTCTCATTTAAACTATTTACTATATGTTGAATCAGGATGGGTAAAGAATAATCTTGAGAAGATATTTAATAAAAAAAACAAACCAAACGATGTTGCATCAATAAAAGGATGGCTATTTGTTCGTCCTATGGATCAGGAAGTATTTCGCTACTTAAGCAGAAACAATACCTTTGATTATGTAATAAATGAAAAAGCTATTTTCGGTAGAGAGTTCGTAAGACTTAGTGTTATTAAGATTTGTTCGGCATATATAAATAATATGTTACCACTAGATGTTGACGATCCTTTAATGGATTTAGTAATTAATTCGGATGATAAGGACATATTCCTGGACATGATCATCTACCTAAGCAACGAAAAAAGTAATCCAATACCGTTTCAAAAAATAGAAGTATTATGGAATAAAATCATATTACACTATGCAGGAAAACCAACAGAAGCATACCGGAATTTTGTTGATAACTCCTTCTTTCTTATCGAAATATATAACCCATTGTCCAATACTGTAATTGATATTGTCGAAAAAATGATTTCTATTCCCGGAGAACATAGATTTTATAAATATATCCATCACTTGTTATTACATTTAAAGGATATGCCGGAAAGAGTAGCAGAATTAATAACTCTTCTCATACTTAATGACAACACTTATTCTTCATCAAAAGATATGAAAGAACAAGTTATCTGGCTTTACAAAAATGGTTTTAAAACCGCCGCAACCAATATATGTGAGGCTTATGCCATGAAAGGAAATCAGGAATTGAGGGAAATATATAAGATTTACAAAAAATAAGAATCTAATCAATCCAAAAGCAGATGGTGTTTTCATATAGTTGGTGGAAACGAATTAAGTGATTATACAGAAGTAATTTCATCATAATAAGATTGGATTTGTATTCATCGTTTTAAGATTCAAATACAAGCCAGCCTTATCTGTCATTCCATCAGTGAGAAGTTTCCATAGGATATTACTTCCTAATTGTGCCAATGACGAATTAATAAACAGGTCTTGCTTTTGCAAGGCCTCGGCCAATGAACAGGAAGGTCCGGAGTCCTTCTCTTTAACTTTTTTCAAATTATATCGTTCCGTAATAACGGGTAGTTCTGCAACAGTTTCAAACTTCTTGGACTTAGGCTGATCTATTTTCACTAGTGAACCTAAAACGACTTGTCCTGTTTGTGTCCCATTACCAAAATCCATCCAATAATAGGGTACTAAATAAGGATTTCCATTTTTTTGGTATCTGACGAATTCCTTTAAGCATGTGGAGACTTCCAATCGCGATTTTACATTATCTACACAGGTTAATGTAATATTACAGCTCCGACCTGTTTTCTTATCAAAATTTTCTGGTATAGCGTAAGCGTTCGGGAAAGAGCATCTTGTGAGATATTGTCATGGGCTTTACCTTTGCCAAAAATGCGCGTATTGGTTATCTTAACAAGAGCCCAACGAGCGTTTAGTTTATGTAAAAGTTTAAAACCAG
>NZ_JAAKEM010000041.1:0-22066 GCF_011039195.1 Dysgonomonas sp. ZJ709 | reverse complement strand
AGGAATTTATAATGTTAATATTTGTTAGTAAAATGCAGGGCTTTATTAGAAGCTCTAGCGGATTTTACTTAACCGGTGGTATACTTTTCAATTATTTTAGTGGACTACTTTTCAATTATATTATACAGTACGTTTCTAAAAAGTTCTATCTTTGCTAAATAACTCTAGTTTACTATAAAGGACAAATAATGAAACATTTTGTTTTCTCCATCTTTTATTTGCTATTTGCAATTGGTTCAATCTCTGCTGAATCAAAGTTAGACTCATTGTTGATTGAATTGGATAATACTTTGCTCAACGAAAAGGAATACACCATACAGAAAGAAGCGTATATAAACAACTACAAACAACAGCTTGATAAACAAAATATAAATGATGAGAATAAATATCTGATTTACCAAAATCTCTCCAAAGAATATGAGGCTTTTGTATTTGATTCTGCCTATTTATACTCTCAAAAAGCGATTGATATTGCACAAAAATTAGGTAATAAAAATTGGCTTCATCAAAGTAAAATACAAATGGCACGTATTCAGGCTAAAGCCGGAATATTCACCAGAGCGATTGAAATTCTCAACGCAATAAACAGTAAGGAGTTAACCAAAGATCAGCTGATTGACTATTATTACACATATGCCGATTCCTACATATACTGGCTTGAGTATCAGAATGGATTTGACATTCAGAATTTAATAGAAAAACGAAGAAACTATCAGGATTCATTATTGCAGGCAGTAGAAACAAACACCTATGAACACGCTATTAATTATGGAACACGCTACATCGAAATAAATGACTTTAAGAATGCAGAAAGAGTTCTATTCCCTTATTTCTCAAATGTAAAACCCGACACAAGGAACTATGCAATTCTCACATCTATATTTGCATATTTTTATGAACAAAAGGGAGATCGGGAGCAGCAAAAAATATATTTAGCCATGTCTGCAATTGCAGATATAAGGGCTTCGGTAAAAGAAAACACATCATTGCGTACCCTCGCTGTTTTATTGTTTGAAGAAGGCGATGTAAAAAGAGCTAATAATTATATAAAAAAGAGTTTGGATGATGCAAATTTCTATAATGCACGGTTAAGAAATATTCAAACGTCCAGACTCTTACCCATTATTGATAAGGCATACCAACTAGACAGAGAATATCAGCAAGATAAGCTCAGGACTTTGCTTATTATCGTTAGTCTCTTATCTTGTATTCTGCTCGTAGCCATCTATTTTGTAGTGAAACAAGTAAGAAAATTATCAAAAGCAAAGAATGAAATAGAACAGATTAATTCACGTTTGAGTATATTAAATGAGGATTTAAAAATTGCGAATGAAAATCAAAACCACACAAATCTTTCCCTTGCCGAAGCAAACCGCATTAAAGAACAATTTATAGGCAGCTTTCTTGAAATCTGTACCCAGTACATTGATAAACTCGATGCTTTTAAAATTACTGTAAATCGAAAGATTAAAGCCGGACAAACAAATGAGATACTGAAGATGACATCTGCATCGGAAGATTCTGTTCGTGAGTTAAAGGAATTATATACTAATTTCGATAATGCATTCCTAAACATCTACCCCAACTTTGTTGAGGAATTTAACAAATTGCTCAGACAAGAAGAACGTTATGCCGTAAACAACGACAAAATACTGAACCAAGAACTTCGTGTATTTGCATTGATACGTTTAGGTATAACAGATAGCAATAAAATAGCTACCTTTCTACATTATACACTTCGCACAATCTACAATTACAGAAGTAAAGTAAAATCGAAAGTGCTGAATCAGGAAATTGATTTTGAAGAAGCGATAAGGCATATTTCCACGCCAAAAAGCTAATATTGTATTCTATTTTTTACTTCAAACGAATATCCACAAGTTACATAAGCTGATTTTAGGAATTAGATTACTGGTCTATATATCAGTAGTTTACTCACATGTCATTTTTACTAAAAGTTACTTAGCCATTTACTTACACGCTATATTAGTGCATTTACCTCATTATATTTGCTGGCAACCTTTCAATATTTAATAACCATCAAATGAAAATATACCCATGAAAATAAATTAACCACATTACCCTCTTACCGGGACTACTTCATTCTAAAAGTCAACCACGAAAAATACTACCTATATTAAATTATTAATACATATGGAAAAAAAATTCAAATCGAAAAAAACGACAAGATTTATCCTATTTCTACTTTTTGGATTATTTCTTGCCTCTAATGCCTTCGCTCAACAACAGAGTCTGAAAGGTATAGTAAAAGATGAAACAGGAGAACCAGTTATTGGAGCCAGTGTCGTTGTAAAAGGCACGACTAATGGTACAAGAACAGATATTGATGGTAATTATTCTTTATCTGGGATCAGTAAGGGTGCTACCATTGTGGTATCTTATATTGGATATACCAGTCAGGAGATTGCTTACACCGAACAAAAAGAATTAAATATCATTCTTTTAGAAGATACTAAGTTATTAGACGAAGTGGTTGTTATCGGTTATGGGCAAGTACGCAAGGGCGATGCCACCGGATCGATATCCAGCATTAAAGCCGATACCAAAGTACGAGGTTTTGCACCCAATGCTCAAGATATGCTAATGGGTAAGGTTGCCGGGGTAAATATTATCAATGAAGGTGGATCGCCAAGTGCCGGAGCGACTATACGTATACGTGGGGGCTCGTCTCTTTCAGCTAGTAACGATCCATTAATTATAATTGACGGAGTTTTTCTCGACAATAAAGGAATGGGTGGAGTAGGCAATATATTAAGTACAGTAAACCCGACAGACATCGAATCATTTACAGTCTTAAAAGATGCTTCGGCAACTGCGATATATGGTTCACGTGCATCAAACGGGGTTATCATCATTACGACAAAGAAAGGTGTTGCGGGCAAAATAAAAGTAACATACGACGGCAACTTCTCTATAAGTACACCTAAAAATCAAATTGATGTGCTTACAGGCGATGGTTATCGTACTTTTATAGATAATGCATTCTCCGGTAATAGTAATTTCGAAGAAATGAAAAGTAAGCTAGGTAGTGATAACACTAACTGGCAAGATAAAATATTCCGCACTACAATGAATACGGAACACAATCTAAGTGCACTCGGTTCCGTGAAAAATATACCTTACCGTGTATCGTTAGGTTACACAGATATTCAAGGTATTCTCAAAACATCGGAAATGGAACGCTACACAGGTAGTATTTCACTATCTCCTACTTTATTTAATGATCATTTGAAAGTGAACCTGAACGGAAGAGGGATGTATATCCACAACCGTTTTGCCAATCAGGGTGCTATTGGAGCTGCAATCAGTATGGACCCTACACAATCGGTATATGATGAAAACAGCCCTTTCGGAGGATTTTTTACATGGATGAGTGGAGCTGTTCCCAATCAGGTAGCAACTATAAATCCGGTATCTATGCTGGAAATGACTCAGGATAAATCGAATGTATATAACTTTATCGGAAATGCACAATTTGACTATAAGTTACATTTTCTACCCGATCTGCATTTTAACCTCAATTTAGGAATGGATTATTCTAAAAGTGAGGGTACTAAATACATACCGGAAAATGCTCCTTCCGATTATATTTATGGTGGATTAGATTCGAGCTGGGATCAAAAACGCCGAAATACAACTTTCGATTTATATAGCCAATATTTTCATAAGCTCGATTTTCTGGATAGTAAATTCGATGTGATGGGAGGATATTCATGGCAACATTACTGGCGATCGGATAGCAATATCGGTCACCGTATAAGCAAATTTGATGCTGCAGGAAATCCACTCTTAGTAAGTTTCAACGATACCGCAACAGAGCATTACATTATTTCATTCTTCGGACGTTTCAACTATAGTGTAAAAGATAAATATCTTATGACTTTCACTTTGCGTCAAGATGGTTCATCCCGTTTCCACAAAAACAATCGATGGGCTTTATTTCCCTCATTAGCATTGGCATGGAGAATGATTGACGAGGACTTTCTCAAAGATTCAAATGTTATAAGTAATATGAAACTCCGATTAGGTTGGGGTATAACAGGGCAACAAGATATCAACCAGGGAGACTATGCTTATATGGGTACATACGAACAAAGTTCAGGTAACGAAGCTAATTATCTACGCGGATATACCGACGGACAAGGCAATTGGGTATCATTACTTCGTCCGGCAGCTTATAACCCTGATCTGAAATGGGAATCCACAACGACATATAATGTTGGACTGGATTATGGTTTCTTGAAAAATCGTATCGAAGGCTCTATTGACATTTATCATAGAAAAACAAACGATTTGATAAATGAAGAAACAAGAGTAGCCGCAGGAACAAATTTCAGAGAAAGAATCGTTACAAACGTTGGATCATTAAAGAATTCGGGTGTTGAATTATCACTAAATGGAACTCCTATAGTAACAAAAGATCTCGCATGGGAAATCGGTGGTAATGTAGCATATAATAAAAATGAAATAACGAAATTAAACTTAGGAAACGTCGATACACCCATACCTAATAGTGGGGTGAAAGTATTTAAAACAGGAGAATCGGCACAAAGCTTTTTTGTATACGAACAGATTTACGACGAGCAGGGTAAACCTATCGAAGGTTTTTACAAAGACAGAAACAACGATGGCCTCATAAATCAGGACGATTTATTCGTCTATCAGAAAAGTACACCCGACTGGACATTTGGACTTAATACCAAATTGACATGGAAAGCCTGGGATGTAGCTATTGCCGGCCATGGCAGTTTAGGAAATTTCAACTATAATCAAATAGCTGCCACAGGTGCAGCACTGAGTTCTGCATCAGTGTTCGCAAATGAATTCCTGGTAAACCGTCCTCTAAGTGCTTTTGATACGAATTTCCAAACAGGACAAAATAGCTCCAATTATTATGTGCAGAATGCTTCATTCTTTCGTGTTGATAATATTGTTCTCGGATGGTCTTTTATGCGATCCAAACAACTTCCTTTCGGAGGCAGAATATATGGAGCAGTACAGAATCCTTTCATCTTTACAAAATATAAAGGACTAGACCCTGAAGTATATGGTGGTATAGATGGCAATATATATCCCCGACCTCTGACTATTTTATTTGGTGTAAATCTTAATTTTTAAACGACACAATCATGAAAAAAATATATAGTATATTAATCGCCTGTAGCTGCCTGGCCATTTTATTCTCATCGTGCCTTGATGATTTGAATACAGAACCATTAAGCAGTAATGTCTTATTGCCGGAGAGAGCATGGGAAGACCCCAATTCTTACGAACAATTTGTAGCTAAGATATATGCCGGATTTGCACTCTCCGGTAATGAAGGCCCTGCGGGACAACCTGATATTGCAGCAGATGATCAAGGTGAAGCTACCTTTATAAGAACCTACTGGAATTTGCAGCAACTATGTACCGACGAAGTCATAGGTGCTTGGGATAATGAAACACTTAGAAGTTTACAATTTTGTCAATGGAATTCAAGTAATCACTTCATATCATTAAACTATACACGTATGTATATGAATATTGCTTACGCCAATGAGTTTATGAGACAAACCACAGACGAAAGATTAAACCAACGTAACGTTGATCCTGAACTTAGAAGCAAGATTCATACTTTTCGTGCAGAGATAAGAGCATTACGGGCATTAAATTATTACTTCCTGATGGATTTATATTCTAATATACCGTATATAGACGAAGCAGCCGGTGTAACTACTAATTTCCCGGAACAAAAAGATCGTGCATTTTTCTTCTCTTGGATAGAATCTGAATTGAAGGATATTGAAGATGAGCTTCCGACAAATAATGGAATGGCTACTTATGGTAAGTTAACCAAACCTGTAGCCTGGATGATTCTATCTAAATTGTACTTGAATGCCGAAGTATATATTGGGGTTAAGAAGTACACTGAATGCCTTACATATCTCAATAAAATATTATCGGCAGGATACACGCTCGATCCTACTTATAAAAATATGTTCGGTGCTGATAATCATAACTCATCGGAAATTATCTTCCCTATTGTATTCGACGGACTAAAAGCAACTACTTATGGTGGTACAACCTTTCTTTTGGCTGCTTCTTACAAATCGGATATGGATCCTAGCGCCAATTTCGGGTTTACACAAGCGTGGTCAGGTATACGTGCCCGAGAAACATTATCTGTTTTGTTCGACAATAACGATGCACGTGCTCTTTTCTGGAAAGAAAACCGCACACTAGAAACTTCCACCTGGTATGATTTCGCCAAAGGGTGGTCTGTCATAAAATATACAAATATGAATAGTGATGGCACGCCGGGTTCTAACAGCGTATTTTCGGATACCGATTTTCCCATGTACCGACTGGCTGATGTATATCTGATGTATGCAGAGGCGGTTCTTCGCGGAGGACAAGGAGGTACACGCGACCAGGCTCGTACTTATGTAAATGATTTACGGGAGAGAGCCAAAATATCAAAAGTGAGTGATACGCAATTTAACCTGTTGTTTATTCTTGACGAACGCTCACGCGAATTGTATTGGGAAGGACACCGCCGTACAGATTTGATACGTTTCGATCGTTTTACAAGAAACTACTCATGGCCATGGAAAAACGGAGTCTTCAGTGGTGTACCAAATATTGATGACAAATTTAAATTGTATCCCTTGCCTGTTAGTGAGTTGACGGCAAATCCAAACTTGACCCAGAATAAAGGCTTCTAATTAATGATTTAAAAGTAAGAAAATGAAAACATATAAAATATTTTTAGCATCCCTCTTCTGCATATTAGCTCTTTGGGCCTGTAACAAAGACGAGACCCCCGTGTTAACTCATGTGGAGACGAGTATATTGGATAATTTGCCGGCTCAGAACTATATATTGGAAGAACCTGCGAAAGGAACCAACCCTCTGTTATTTACTGTAACATGGACTGAAACTGTGTTTCACTTCGATGGCGAAAATACCCCACGACCCGCAGGGCCGGTTAATTACACACTTCAGATAGACAGAAAAGGAAATAATTTTGCATCGGCTCAAGTTTTGGCAGCAACCAATACTCTTTCTTCCAATATTTATCTGAATGATATAAACTTATTAATACTGAATAAATTGGGGGCATTACCTAACGAAGCTATTGATGTCGAATTGCGGATAGTAGCCGATTATGGACAAAATATGGCAGGCTTAGCTATTTCGGGAAATACACTGCCCGTTTCAATCACGCCATACGAAGCGAAAAAAGAGTTACAAGCCCTTTACATTATAGGTGATATGAATAGTTGGAACAATACGAATACAGACTTTATAATGTATCGTAATAATAATTCTGATGAGGAAATATATACCTATACAGGCCGGCTTGCAGCAAATACTTATTTCAAATTTATACTTGAACAAGATTTGGGTACTAACAAAATGTATTCACGCAATGATGAGACTACACTTGTATATGCCGAAATGAGCGATGGTGCATTCCATAACGAAACAGAAGGTTATAAAACAATAACCCTCAATCTGAAAGAGCTGACTTATACCATCGTTGATTATGACGCATCAGCTGATATGATTTATAATACAATAGGCCCTATCGGTGGATTTTGCGATTGGGATAATGAGCCGCCAATGATCAAGTCTGCTTATGACCCTCACCAATGGAGTATAACTTACGAATTTAAAATATCTACCGCTTGTAAATTCAGAGGAAATAAAGATTGGGTATATAACTGGGGTGGCGATTCTAGTGATATACCTTATGGAAAAGCTGTCTTTGACGGAACGGGAACAGATATAAAAACTCCGGGAACGTATAAAATTAATTACAATGACATAACTCATCATTTTGTAATTTTGTCACAAGAATAACCTATAAATCGCTGTAAACATGAAAAAAATTAAATATATAATAAGTTTGTTATGTGTGCTGACTTTAATGTCAGCATGCAACGACGACGAGAGCACAAGTAATATATCAACTACGGAACCTGTACTCAATTCGTTAGTTAGTAATGAGTGGATTTTAATTCAACCCGAAATCGATCAAAACCCTTTCCTATTCAGATTGAACTGGACAAAAGCACGTTTCTTCGATCAATCGGGAGAAGCACTCTATGCCGATAATGTACAGTATGACATCGAAGCCGATTTATCAGACAATAATTTTTCTAAACCGATTGTATTGGTTTCAACTACTAAACTATTTGCAGACATATACACGCAGCAGTTTAATACAGCCATTGCACAAATGCTGGGAGTAGAAAGTAAGACTGTTCAAAATATAAACATTCGTGTAAAGACATCGGGTGGTTCTGGGGAATCTGTTTATTCGGAAGCTTTAACACTCGTAGTTACACCCTATATCTATGTAGCACCTGTGCCAGATCCCGAATCATCTAAACACATCTATATAATAGGAGATATGAATGGATGGAATCCTAATAATACCGACTTTATTATGTATCGCAATAGTAACGATGTAGAAGATGGTGTTTATACATATACAGGATATTTTGCAAATGGAAATGAAGGTGCTTATTTCAAATTCTGCGCTGAAGAATTCTTAGGTGGCTACAACAATATGTACTGTGCCGGAGAGGGTGGTAAACTAGAGTTTGGCGATACAGGTGCATTTTATGCCGGGCCGGGTTATTATACAGTAACTATCGATATCATAAATATGACATGGACACTTACACCTTATGATGCATCAGCAGCAAAAAACTATACCACAATGGGACCTATCGGTGGTTTCTGTGGATGGGATAATGAACCGCTAATGACTAAATCTGCTTACGATCCACACCAATGGCATATTGCATATCTGTTCGAATCGGGTACTGCATGCAAATTCAGAGGCAACAAAGACTGGGCTAATAACTGGGGTGGCGGAGAATTTGATATTCCTTACGGAAAAGGCGTTTTTGATGGTGGCGGAGCTTCTATAAACGAGCCCGGCTTATACGACATCTACTTTAATGACCTTACCGCTCATTACATTATTAAGATACGAAATTAAAGACAGAAAAAAGATATAGATTATGAATACAATTAAATTATTCGTACTGGGTCTTATTGCAATATTCTCATTCTATAGTTGTAGTGACGATGAAGATGATAATTGGCAAGAAATACCAAATACCGAAATAACACCCGTAAGCAAAAACAACAATGTAATTTACGAAGTTAATATTCGCAACTACTCAGCCGAAGGCAATTTCAAAGGTTTGGAAAAAGATTTACCAAGACTCAAAGAGTTGGGTGTAGATATATTATGGCTCATGCCTATACATCCTGTTGGAGAGAAAAATAAAATTGGAACGAAGGGCAGCCCTTATTCTATAAAAGATTATAAAGCCATTAATCCCGACTATGGTACAGATACCGATCTGAAATCACTAATTGCCACGGCACATGCTTCGGGTATAAAAATATGGTTTGACTGGGTAGCAAACCATACAGCATGGGATCATGTTTGGGTTGGTAATCACCTTAATTTCTATGCTTCGAAAAATGGTGTACGTCCGTATTCTCCCGAAAATTGGAGTGATGTAATTCAGTTGGACTATAAAAATGCGGATATGCGTGCAGAAATGATCGATGCCATGAAATATTGGGTTGAAAGTTTTGATATAGATGGATACAGATGTGACGCAGCTACATATATTCCCCTTTCTTTCTGGCACGAAGCACGTACGGAAATAGATAAAGTGAAAGAAATAACATGGCTCTGCGAAGGCGATAATGCTTCTTATATGCAGGTATTCGACTACGATTACGCCTGGAGTTTCAATACTGCTCTGAACGATTTTGGCAAGACCAACAATATTTCTAATCTGGTGAGCGAGTGTAACAAACTATTCAGCAACAATGCTTATACCAATAAAGGGCGAATGATTTACCTTACTAATCACGACCTGAATGCATACGACGGCACAGAATCTACCAGATATGGAAAGAATGTATTACCTCTTACAGTATTGTCTTTCACAATCTACGATATGCCTCTTATTTATAATGGGCAGGAAATAGGTATGGATAAAGTGATGGGACTGTTCGATGTCGTCCCTGTGGTATGGACACCAGTTAATAATACATATAACGATCTGTTCAAAAAACTGACCCAATTAAAAAGAACACAACCTGCACTCGAAGACGGAACAAACAGAGGAGTGCTGAAAGTATATCCGACTAATAATGAAGATATATTCGTGTATTCAAGAAAAAGAGGAACGAATGAAGTCATAACTATGCTTAATCTTACAGATCATTCTATAAAATTCAAATTCAGTAATACCACACCATTAGGTACTTTCAGAGATTATCTGAAAGGAGGGAATCAGGATTTCTCTTTGCAAACAGAAATAGAACTTCCTGCGAATGGCTATAGTATATATGTTAAATAAACAATAGAATAATGACTAAATATTTATTATCGTTTTGCCTTTTATTTACCCTATTGAGTTGTGCTCGGCAAGGGCAAAAAACATATACCTTGCCCCAGTTGGACGATGTTGTGATATATCAGGTAAACCCTCGTGTATTTGCTGAAAAGGAATCTTTTAATGCAATCGGATTATATCTTGATTCAATAAAACAATTAGGGGCAAATATTATCTGGTTTATGCCTATACATGAAATAGGAAAAGAGAAATCGGTCAATTCGCCCTATTGTGTGAAAGATTATAAATCGGTTAATTCAGAATTTGGGACGATGGAAGATTTAAAGAAGCTTATAACTCAATGTCATGACAAAGAAATTGGAGTTATAATCGATTGGGTTCCAAACCATACATCATGGGATAATCCATGGATAAAGAATACTGCATGGTACACACAAGATAGTATTGGCAACATTATTTCGCCGGCAGGAACAGGATGGAATGATGTAGCTGATCTCAATTTCAACAATCAGGATATGCGTTTAGCGATGATAGATGCGATGAAATATTGGATTGTAGAAGTCGGTATTGACGGATTCCGTTGCGATGCGGTTGATTTTGTTCCTGCCGACTTTCTGCAACAAGCAAATGACACGTTGAGGAGTATACCCGGGCATAAGCTACTCATGCTGGCGGAAGGAAAGAGAGAAGACCATTTCGATGTTGGTTTCGACCTTAATTATGCATGGGATTTTATGGAAGCCATGCGTGATGTGTATCTGAAAGATTCGTGTGCAACAGCTCTGTTCTCTGCCAACGAAGCGGAGTATAAAGCAATACCAAAGGGTAAGCGAAAACTAAGATTCAGCACGAATCATGATGAAACTCAAAAGCAATCTCCTGTTGAGGAATTTAATAGTGAACGTGGATCTATGTCAGCCTTTCTGGTTTCGGCATATATGCCGGGATGTCCTATGATTTACAGTTCGCAGGAAGTGGGATATCCAAAAGCGATTAATTTCTTCAGGTATACACCTGTCGATTGGTCTGCAAATAACAGACTAAGAAAAGAATACGAACGTATATTTCAGATATATAATACAAATGAAGCGTTGCGTAAAGGAGCCCTGAAAACATATCCTAACCAAAACATACTGTTGTTTGAGAGATATACGGATACCGAAAAAGTTATTGTAGCTATTAATGTAAGAAATGTAGAACAAAAGATGGAGCTTCCATCCGATTTGAGCAACAAGAAATTCACTAATTTATTTTCGGGAAACTCAATGACCTTAGGTAATACAATGATCCTAAAACCCTATGAATATTTAATTCTAAAATAAAATTATAGAAATGAAACATATAATCAGCTATTTTCTACTATTTATACTACTGATTACATCTGCTTGTAGTTCCAACTACTCAGATATAATATCATCCCCCGACGGAAAAATTAAATTGCAAGTCGGACTGGATGACGGAAAGATTTATTATACAGTAAACAAAGAAAATAAACCAATCTTAGACAAATCCTTTCTGGGTTTCACGCTGAAAGACAGTAATCTAAACAATGGATTTGAAATCAAGGATATAAAACATTCCACTTTCAGTGAAACTTGGGAACAACCTTGGGGTGAAGAGATATCTGTTGACAATACCTATAATGAAATGGCTGTCAATATCGAAGAAAAAAGCGGATTGAAACGTAAGTTTACAATAGTCTTTCGTGCGTTTAATGATGGTATAGGCTTTCGCTACGAATTTCCGGAGCAAGAGAACCTGAAAGATTTTGTTATTATGGATGAGCTTACTGAGTTTGCTCTTACAGGCAATCATAAGGCATGGTCTATTCCTTATAATACCGAGTTTTACGAAGGATTGTATAATGCTTCTCCTGTAAATGAATTAGATACTGTTTGTTCTCCGTTGACAATGGAAACGAAGGATGGAATGTATTTAACGATACACGAAGCAAATCTGACAGATTATGCAGCCATGAATGTATATCCCGAAAACAAAACGACTGTATTAAGAACATATCTTACACCATGGGCAAGCGGAGAAAAAGTATTTATGACAGCTCCACACGTTACCCCTTGGCGGACGATGATTATTGCAGACTCGCCAGGGGATTTACTCCTTTCGCGACTGATGCTCAATCTAAATGAACCGAGTAAAATAGAAGATACTTCATGGATTACTCCCGGTCGTTATATTGGCATCTGGTGGGGTATGCACATGAAAGAGTATACATGGGATCAAGGCCCAAAGCATGGAGCTACAACCGAAAACGTAATTAAATATATTGATTTTGCTGCGAAGCATAATTTTGCAGGTGTACTTGTCGAAGGATGGAATAAAGGATGGGAAGATTGGCAGTCGTTCGAATTTTCAATTCCATATCCCGATTTCGATATTGCTAAAATTACAGATTATGCTGCATCAAAAAATGTAAAATTGATAGGTCATCACGAAACAGGTGGTAAAACCAAGAACTATGAGAACCAGATGGAAGATGCCTTTGCTTTTTATCAAAAATATGGTGTAAATGCAGTGAAGACAGGGTATGTAGGCGGAATATTGGATAACAAAGAAATGCATAGTAGCCAATATGGGGTTCGTCACTATCGCAAAGTAATTGAAACCGCCGCAAAATATCAGATAATGATTGATAATCATGAACCGGTAATGCCTACAGGCTTGCAACGTACTTATCCTAACCTGATGACACAAGAGGGCGTTCGTGGACAAGAATGGGATGCATGGTCTGTCGATGGAGGCAATCCGCCCGAACATACTACTATCATTCCTTTTACAAGAGGTCTGGCTGGACCTATGGATTTTACACCGGTAACATTCAATTTCAACAATCCGGTTCTTCCTAATACTCGGGTAAGGACAACATTGGCTAAACAATTGGCTTTATTTGTTGTCTTATACAGCCCTTTACAAATGGCATCGGATATGATAGAAAATTACGAAAAAAATCCTGAACCATTTCAATTTATCACTTCTTGTCCTACAAATTGGTCGAAGACTGTAGTTCCAAATGCAAAAATCGGGGAATACGTAACAATTGCACGTAAAGATCGCAATAGTGATAATTGGTTTGTTGGCAGTATTACTAACGGAGACAGTCGTAAATTATCTTTACCGTTAGATTTCCTTGACAAAAATGCGAAATATACAGCTAAGATTTATAAAGATGGCAAAAGTGCCAATTATGAAACAAATCCATATCCTATTAGTATCGAAGAAACTGAAGTTTCATCCAATTCCGTTTTGGACATCGATTTAGCATCTAGTGGCGGTACTGCCATAATGATTTCTAAAATGAAATAATTAAGTAATATATAAGTTATTGAAAATAAAGGACAAAATCCACTTTTTGTAAATTAAAAGTGTCTGAACTAGTCGAACGAAAAGAAGCGGAATAGAGAAAATCAGATAAAAATACTCATCAGCATTATACTGATGAGTATTTTTATATTTATATGTCAAGCTTGCTTTTACTTCAACTCAACCACATTATTCTGCGTATAACAACTTTTCATATTATTGAACTTATCCTTTACCCGGTAAACTTCCTCTTTCACCTTCTGATTTAATATCTGAGTCGTCTTAATATCAGTATGCCCGAGCATCTTAGAAACGCTCTCTAAGCTCACTTCTTTAGTGAGCATGGTTGTGGCGAAGGTATGCCTTCCACAATGACAGGTCATTGGTTTATTGATTCCGCAAATAATGGCGATTTCTTTCAAATAGCAGTTAATCAGACTAAATAAACTATATATCAGAGTTTTATAAAGATGCTAAATTCGAGAAGTAACGATTTGGAAACGGTTCTTTTAACAGGTCTTCGCATAGTATCACATGTGCCGACTAACTCTTTATACAAAGGTAAGCAAAGATTTTGTTATGCAAAAATATCTAGCGGATGCTTCGTTATATCAGTTCAAAACAGTGGATGCGTTCCAAAAGATTCGAAGGGAAAAGAACTGTTTGGTTTCCTGATAAACTTTTAAATTTATCTTAATAACATACTGTATTTCAAACATTAACCTGATATGCTTTAACGAATAACACAAAAAGAGAGGCTGCCCATTTATTTTTTGGACAACCTCTTATTTTTATTTACCAACGATCAATAACCTTTATTCTGTTTATATAAACCTGGAATATAGTTTAACTGATTGTAAGGAATAGGAAAAAATTCGTTCTTACCCGCAGTAAAACGTGCATCTTTATAGTATGCAGCATACGATTGTGTTACAGTGTTGTTACCAAGATCAGTATAAGTGAAGGAAACATTCTTTTCCTTGTCGTAAAATTTATTTAGAGTTTCGCCAGCTATACCCCAGCGTCTTAGGTCAAAGAAGCGACTACTTTCCATTGCCATTTCCAGTCTACGTTCCCATTGCAAAGCCTTTCGGGCATAGTCTTTGTTTGCAAAATTTGGATATGCTTTGATCTCACAATAATCTTTTGCATAAGGAATATATTTTTCTACCGAATTTGCTGCCCGCGTGCGTATATCATTTATAATGGTAAGGGCTCCAGCCAATTCACCTAGTTCTACAAGCGCCTCAGCTCTCATCAACATAACATCGGTGTAACGAAAAACATAATCGTTTTGGTTCACAGCCTGCCACGAACCGTTATATGTTACATAAGTACTATTAACAGGTACATTTTCTTTCAAAGAACTGTAATAACCATATGTGTTAGGAGTACGGGTGTTTTCGTAAGTGAAAATAGTATTCATATCATATTTGTATGGAAATCCGGGGATAGCAACCGTATGAAATAAGCGAGGGTCACACTTTTGCCCCGATGTTTTAGCAGCCTCAGGATACCATGTCGTATTATTAAATGTATCGAACATAGGCAAACCGTTTTCTGTTTTGAAAGCATTCACCAGATTTTGCGACGGCTTATGAAAATCCCATCCGCAGGTAAATAAACCCCAGGTCGCATTTAATGTATTACTCCAATTGGCACGCCCATAGACAGTATTATCATCTAAAGAATGTTGAACTGCAAAAATAGATTCTCTACCGTTTCTTTGGTCAGGCATAAAGATTTCTCCAAAGTCTGATGCATAACCATAATTAGTAGCTGTAGTCATTACAAAATCAGTATAATCAATAACTTTTTTCATTTGTGCTGCATCTACATTCGTTACTTGATATTCCGAGCCTTGTGGATACGCAAGGATCAAATGACATTTAGCCAGATAGCAGGCAGCCGCAGTTTTACTTACACGGGAAGCCGCTTCGGGATAAGTATCCAATGTTTTATATGCTGAATCAAAATCCTCCATTATTTTCCCGATCAGTTCTTCATACGAATATTCATCGTTGCGTGTACTCTCATGTGAATTATTTATAACTACATTTTCATCTATCCAAGGCACTTGTCTATATAGAGAAATAAGCTTAAAGTAAAAATGACCTCTCAGAAAACGGACTTCTGCCATACGTTTTTTCGATTTTTCACTTCCTAATACTGCCTCTCCATACTCATTCAGTGAAATTATAGCCCTGTTGCAACGAGAAACGGCAACATATAAACGATACCATAATTCGTCCATGTGATCGGGGTTGGATGCCGATAATGCAGAAAATATATCTATCGGATGGTAGTTCGTATCTCCGGTGCTCCCTCCTCCTTTATAAGCATCGTCGGATGCAACGTCTCCATATGGCCATAGATTGAAAGGATATGTGTACCAATCGTCACCCAGCACAGCATAGGCTGATGTTACCATGGCTTCGGGTTGCGAATATGCATAGTCCTGATCTACGACAGCCGTAGGTGAAACATCAATAAAATCATCACAGCTATATGCACAAATTACAATAGCTATAGCGAATATATATTTTTTCATTTTCTTAAAATTATTATTAGTTAAAACGATACTTGAACACCTAATGTAAATGATGTAGGAATAGGATATCTCCATGCAGCATTTTCGGGATCCTCAGCTGTAAAGCCATTACTTTTTAATGTCAACAGATTTTGTCCGCTAACATATACACGAGCGTTATCAGCTGCGATCTTTTTACTTAGCGAAGGTGGAATGCTATACCCTACTTGCAGCATTCTTAATTTACAATAACTTCCATTTTCTACAAAATAGCTCGAAAAGCGTCCTTCATCAGCAGTATTATTTGTTGTTAATGCCGGAATAGTAGAACTAGTGTTGGTTGGACTCCAAGCATCTAATAAGCGGCTTCCTTTGTTCGCACCCACATCGTTTACACTCCAAAAATCGGTCTGGTACTTTTGAACGTTTTCCACATCTACATCATGAACTCCTTGCCAGAACATTTGGAAATCAAATTTCTTATAGGATAACGAAAAGTTTAGTCCATAAGCAAATGCCGGAACAGGATCGAGAATCCAAGTTCGGTCGGCAGCTGTAATTTCTCCATCTTTAGTGATATCCGCAAACTTCAGCCCACCTACACGGGCATTTGTCTGTCCCGAAGCATCCACTTCGTCCTGTGTCTGGAATAATCCGTCAGCAACATATCCTACCCGAGAGCCATAAGCGCGTCCTATTAAATTTTCAGTGTTGGTATGTTCATAAGAACCGGTTGCCGTGGCAGGCAAATAGGTCACTTTACTACGGAAAAAATCCACATTCCCATTAACATCTATCGATAGATCATTATTCAGACTTTTACGATAACCTATCGAAAATTCCATACCCTTGTTTCTTAACGAAGGACCGTTTGCCCAACTAACACCACCTTCGCCTTTAGCTCCCAGATAAGCGGGAGAAATAAGCATATCGGTCACATCTTTTATATAAGCATCTATATTACCATATATTGATTGATTCAGTAAAGTAAAATCAACACCTATATTATATTGTTCTGCTGTTTCCCATTTCAAATTATCATTTGCAGTCTGAGTTATTCTATAACCCGATGGGAAAAGCCCTGAACCGATTCCGTTAATATCGTATGCAGTAGACGTAACCCGATCGCTGCCATAATCAGCCTGATAAAGCCCATAACGAGCCGTATTACTTATTTCCTGATTTCCGGTTTTCCCCCACGAAGCACGCAGTTTCAAATCGTCTATCCCCGATACCCCTTTCATAAATGATTCGTCAGAAATACGCCAGCCGGCAGTAACAGCAGGGAATGTCGCATACCTGTTATCTTTTCCGAAACGACTCGAGCCGTCTTTACGTATAGTAAATGATGCCAGATAGCGATTCATGAAATTATAGTCGATTTTACCGAAAAATGAAACTAATGAAAAACCCGATTGATTTCCTGTAACCGTTGTAGTACCTGTACCTGCATTAGGCCACATGTAATCGGGGGTTTCAATAGCAAATTCTTTAATATTATTATAAGAGTCGACCCGAGTCTGTCTATATAATTCATTACCTCCCAATAAGGAAATGTTATGTTTTTTATCTATTTCGAAATTATAATTAACGGTATTAGACCAGTTCCATTTAGTATCCTGAGCGTTAGTTATAGACACCTCCGCTGTGTTATTTGCAATGATATCTGAGACAAAAGTATGTGTCAGGTTACGTCTGAACTCACTATCGTAGTCGAGACCAAAGTTAGAACGAAACAAAAATCCTTTCCATGGTTTTATATCTACATAAGCATTACCAAACAAACGCCAGAATGTAGACTGATTGTCTTTATTATGATAAAGTTGGCGAACAGGGTTTTGACGATCGGGCATCGATCCGATAGGCCCCCCGAATGTCACTCCGTCGGTTTCGTACACAGGGATGATCGAAGCCATTTTCAGTGCATTTTCCATCACACCGGGATCATCCACCTGTTTAGTATAGGTTACGGTAAAGTTCTCTCCTACCGTGATTATTTTGTGCACATTGTAAGATGAGTTCATACGGGCTGAAAGGGAACTAAAATCTGTATATCTCAATATTCCACCATTGTTTTTATATCCTAACGAGAACATTGTCGAACCTTTTTCTGAACCTGTAGATAGTGAAAGGTCGTAATTTTGTAGAATACCCGTTCTTGATATTTCATCCATCCAGTCGGTATTACTGGCTCGCATAGTTTGTGTTGAATTTAAATAGCCTGAATATATACCGGGAGTAATAGAGAAATCTCTCAATGCTGATCCTGATCCGGTAACTGTGTAACCATAGTTTCGGGAATAGGCTGTAGGGTCGATGCCATCATTAAGAGCTGCTTGCACAAGAACCTTTCCGTATTGGTCTGTATCGAGCAATTTCATTTTAGAACTGAAGTATTGAGCTGTTACAGAGGCTAGAAAATCTACTTTCAATTTCTGATTATTTTTTCCCTTTTTAGTCGTTATAATAATCACACCATTTGCAGCACGTGAGCCATAGATAGAAGCAGATGCGGCATCTTTCAAAACCTGCATACTTTCAATATCATTTGTATTTAAAGAATTCAGAGTAGATGTGGTAGGTACTCCATCGATTACAAATAGAGGATCTTGACTGGATTGAAGGGAACCGATACCTCTTATCCGAATTGTTCCCGTACCAGAAGGGCTACCATCGTTTGTCACTGTCATACCTGCAACTCTTCCCTGCAACGCTCGTATAGGATCAGTATCAGCAGATGTTTTCAGATCATTTATAGACACTACTGCAACAGCACCTGTCAGGTCAGCCTTTTTCTGAGTTGAATAGCCTGTTACAATTACTTCGTCTAATAAAGCCTGATCTTCTGTTAAAGAAATATTAATAACGTCTCCATTTTTCGCCGATATCTCTTGTGTTTTCATACCAATCATAGAGAATACCAATACTCCTTTTTCTGTTTTCATTTGAATCTGAAATCTTCCATCAGCATCTGTCGATACTCCGTTAGTAGTTCCTTTTTCTACTACACTTACACCGATCAGCTCGATGCCATCGTCAGCAGATACAACTACACCTGTTACTCCTGTAGTTTGAGCAAAAATAAGTGATGGAAGAACAAATAGGAAAATGATTGAAAATATAAATTTCAACCTGATTAAGTGCTTTCGTTTCTTCATGGATAATTAAATTTTATAAGTTAAAAAACTTTAGGTTCATGGTTCTGCAAATCTAAAGAGGTTGGAAATAAAATTATATAATGAATGTAGCAGATGCATGTAAAAATGTTGCAAGAGTGAATTATTTTCAGGTCATGCAACATTTTTACTATCGTTCGCAACATCTGTTATAGCCTTAATCTGTAATTAAAATTTTCTTTGTACTGAGACATAGAATAATCTTAATTTCTATATCTATGCATACATTCGAGTTAACAGTATACCATAATCTAAGTTAAATATCTAACTCATATAAATTTTAATATATACTTAATATCAAAACCATGAAAAAAATTCTAAAATCAGTCGCATGCCTGACTTTGGTTCTGCTAGTTAGTTGCTCATCAAAAGATATTCCGATTGATGACTTCGAATCGGGAACCTTCGACGGATGGATGGTCGAGGGCGATGTTTTCGGCTCAACGCCCACAAAAGGATCATATTCTGATCAGCAGGAAGTAAAAGGATTCGAAGGAAACTATTTAGCCAATAGCTTTAACGGAGGAGACATTTCTATCGGAAAACTTACTTCAAAAGAGTTTGTTATCGAAAGAGATTACATCAACTTTCTTTTAGGAGGAGGTGCCGGTCCTAATACGTATATCGAACTGGTAGTTGATGGGAAAAGTGTTCTTAAAGCACATGCTATGACTAACGGAGATACACTAAGCAGAATGACCTGGGATGTAAAAGCTTATAGAGGGAAATCGGCTGTGATTCGCATTGTAGACAATGATAGTAGCGGCTGGGGACATATTTTAGCAGATCAAATCGAAATGAGTAATACCGAAAAAAGCAGTGTCTTATTGAATCATTCAATATCATTCGATGTAAGCCAAAAATATATACTTATTCCTATACAAGACGAAAGTCCGGCAATTCCGGTTTCACTTGATGTAGACGGACAAGTTATTGGTGTACCGATGAATATTCGCATTGCTCAAACTAAAGTTGACTATTGGATACCGATACCTGTAGAACAGTATAAAGGACAAAAGGTAACTTTAACTCTATCTAATGTAAACAAAGAAGATATAGGCTATACTCAAATCAATCAATCCGACAGATTCGATTTCGATTATAATGAAAAATATCGTCCCAGTTATCACTACACACCTCAATATGGCTGGATGAACGACCCGAACGGAATGGTTTATTACGATGGTGAGTATCATTTATTCTACCAATATAATCCCTATGGATCTCTATGGGGTAATATGACCTGGGGGCATGCCGTAAGCAAAGACTTACTCACATGGGAATATCTGTCTGCGGGTATTGTGCCCGATTCGTTAGGAGCCATTTTCTCGGGAAGTGCGGTAATAGACAAAGATAATACTGCAGGATTTGGTAAAGATGCCATGATTGCCATTTACACATCAGCCGGAAAAACCCAGACTCAAAGTATTGCTTACAGCACCGACAGAGGACGCACATTTACTAAATACAATAATAATCCTGTATTGACAGACCCTGATATTGTAGACTTCCGCGACCCGAAAGTAATGTGGCACGAGGCTTCTCAAAAATGGGTGATGACGTTGGCAACTTCGCAAACAATTACGTTCTATGGTTCTAAAGATTTAAAAGCATGGGAAAAATTAAGCGAGTTTGGCGAAGGAATTGGAGCTCATGGCGGCGTATGGGAATGCCCCGACTTATTTCCCCTTACTTATAATGGGCAAACTAAATGGGTACTATTTGTAAGCATCAACCCCGGCGGTCCTAATGGAGGTAGTGCGACTCAATATTTCGTAGGAAATTTCGATGGTAAAACGTTTAAAGCAGACGAAATGCCTTATCCCCTTTGGTTAGATTACGGACGTGACAATTATGCTGGTGTAACATGGAGTAATGTTCCTGCTAGTGACGGACGCCGCTTGTTTATCGGTTGGATGAACAACTGGGCTTATGCGGAGCGCCCACTACCTATCACCCATTTCAGAAGTGCAATGACTTTGCCCCGTGAATTAAAACTGGTACATAATGGCAAACATTTGGTTGTTGCTAATCCTCCGATAGAAGGAATCGTAGATTTAAGAAGTGATAAGAAATCATTGGGAGATATAAAAATAGACACATCTTATTCCATCGATAAATTGCTAGATAATAATAGTGGGGCTTACGAAATAGAAATGAGCGTGAAAGCTAATAGTGCAAAACGCTTTACATTCAAACTGTCTAACAGGATGCAGGAGAAAATGGTTTTCTCTTTTGATATTGAAAATGAAAGCCTAAGTATAGACAGGTCAAAAAGCGGGAATGTCAATTTCTGCGACAATTTCGCATTACCAAAGATCGAAGCCCCTCTTGTGAAAAAGGATACATACAAAATCCGCCTTTTCATAGATAAAGCTTCTTCCGAATTGTTCGTTAATGACGGAAGCCTTGTCTCCACAAATATAATGTTCCCGACCGAGCCGTATAATACACTAACGTTCGAGAGCGAAAGTGAAATAAATGTAGAAAATATATTCATATATAAGATTAACTAAAAAACCATGAAACAGAAAAGCATATATTTAGCTCTAATCCCAGTAATGTTATCATTCTTCGTTATGGGATTCGTAGACTTGGTTGGTATCGCGACCAATTATGTAAAAGCTGACTTTGCCTTGTCG
>NZ_JAAKEM010000040.1:0-23182 GCF_011039195.1 Dysgonomonas sp. ZJ709 | reverse complement strand
TTATCTTGTTTTTCTTTATCTTTCATGTTTTTTGTTTTTAAATTAGTAAACGTCCCCTGACCGAGGATTTTGTGTAAAATGATATATAGTTACCAAATATAATATGCCCCGTATTTGCTATTAATGGTGAAAAAGATGTACAAGTGGATGCAATAGTTAATCTGCAAAGGATAAAGTTGTTTGTTGAAAGTAATGGAAATAAAAATGTGAAAACAAAACTATATCCTAATCTTAATCACTTATTCCAACATTGTGCTACCGGTTCTCCTAACGAATATAGCCAGATTGAAGAAACGATTTCTCCGGAGGTTCTAAAAGATATATCAGATTTTATTTTGACTCAGACCGAATAAATTATTTTGATTCAAAATGTTGTTTTCGTCTAATCCTTTATAGAAAAATGAACAAGGTCTAAATCTTTTTTATTACTTTCGATATTAATCACCTTCTCAAATCGGAGGTGAATTTTTATGTGCTAATTATTAAGCCTTAACCCTTACTTACGAGTATATATGAATAAAATTATTCCCGTATTATTACTAATAATACTTTTTAGTTGCAAAACATCAAAGCAAAACACTACTTCTGAAGCAGCACCAAGCACAAATGTAGAGAAAGTGGATATTGAGGAATACATGGATCAGGCAAGCCTCTATCTCAAGACTAAAGAATATGACAAGGTTATCGCTAATTGCTTCGTGGTACTTAAACAAGATTCGACATACTGGAGACCATACATTCTGGCGGGAATAGCCTATCGGAATATGAATAAATTTCCAAAAACCATTTGTCACTTCAAAAAAGTACTGGAATTACATCCTGACGATGCAGCGCCTTATAACAATTTGGCAACTATATATAACGAGTTGGGATACATTGATATTAGTCTCGACTTGTACAGTAAAGCACTGGAGATTGAACTCGTCTATGCTAACGCTTATAACAATAGGGGAAATCTATATATCGACTTGCAGGAATACGAAAAGGCAATGGATGATTTAGAAGAAGCTATGCTGATAAATCCAAGTGGCGGTGATTCTTATTATAATATGGGAATAGTCTTCATGAAACAAGAAAGATACGAACTAGCAGAAGAATATCTATATGAAGCAGTAGAAATAGATCCTAATTTTACAGAGTCACTGTTGGTATTAGGAGATGTATTCGAAAAGCAAAACAAAGAAAAAGAGGCAAAGGAGTTATACGAGAAACTAATTCCTCACCTTACCCAAAATATTGAAGATAATCACTACGATTATAGTTCTTTGTTATATAGAGCAGAAACATATACCAAACAAGGTAAAGATGAATTGGCTCAGCCCGACTATCAGAAAGCGAATGAGATGTATAACGAGATTGTCGAACAAAATCCAGATAGCTGGACTATGCTCAATAAGCGGGGGCGCACATTCATAGGGCTTAAACAATACGACAAAGCTCGTGCCTATTTTAATAGATCATTATTGCTTTTCCCAAAATCGGACGAAGCGAAACGCAAATTATCGGAAATAGAAGGCAAATAATAAAAACGAACTCTTAATATTTTATAACAACTAAAAATAAAGATTGTATCGACAAAGAGCATATCTTTGCACCACGATGAATAAACTGATGCATCATATAGTAATAATTATTGCAGCAATTGCTGTCTTCTTTACAGGGACAGGAGTTACTGTGATGAGTTATTGCTGTACGGGATGTATCACAGAAGTTTTTGCAGACAAACAACAATCCTGTTGTCTGTCGGAAGAGGCAATGCCAACAGAAGAATCGGATTGCTGCACAATGCATGGTGATATGGCTCACAACGAAATCTGTGCCAGTACAATATCTTCTGTCGACGAGCATTGTACGTCGTCCCGTCTGTCTATCGATTTAGATTCATCTATGTTCAGACCCCATGTGGCAAGCCCGTTTGTGTGGCTGAGCGATGTGCCTGTGTTTTCGGTAAACCTTTTACCTAAAGACATTGAGCGTGTAGATGTTGTTCAACATGTTGATGATCCACCCACTATTCCACCACGCTCTTATCTGTCTCTGATAAGGGTATTAGTCATTTGATTCGATAGTGCTTTATATCAGCTACTCAAAGAGAATATCTTTGTGTGGCTACTAATTGTATTGTACTATTTTACTAAATTTGAATCAAATGAAATCATTTAAAATAATTATATTATTATTGTTTATACCTCTTATTGCCTTTAGCAAGGAAATGCTTAAAGGGCATGTTTACGATGCTGATAAACAACCGCTGATTGGAGCAAGTGTACGCTGGGAGAATGCTAAAACAGGAGTTGTTACAGATGCAGAAGGAGCTTTTCAGATAGAAGGAACGCCTCACAAAGATCATATGTTAGCTGTATCTTATGTTGGCTTCACTGATAAGGTGGTGCATATAAACAGTTTTAGCGATGAGTTAATTATCATTCTCGACGAAAACATAGAACTGGGCGAAGTTGTGATTGAAAAGACACCTCCGGGTAGAATAACTTCCAGATTGAATGTATTACAGAGTGAAACGATAACCAAGAAAGAAATAGGCCGTGCAGCATGTTGTAATCTTGCCGAAAGTTTCGAAACCAATCCATCGGTCGATGTTTCTTTTAGTGATGCCGTAACAGGTGCAAAACAAATCCAGTTGTTAGGATTATCAGGAACATACGTTCAGATGCTTACCGAAAACTATCCCAATTTCAGAGGGTCTGCCTCTATTTATGGAATGGACTATATACCCGGCCCATGGATGGAAAGTATACAAATATCGAAGGGCGCAGCTTCTGTGAAGAATGGCTATGAATCGCTGACCGGACAAATGAATGTAGAGTACAAGAAACCTCAGACAGCCGATCCGTTAAGTTTAAATCTTTTTGCAAGTAATGTAGGTCGTTACGAAGGTAATGCCGATGCAGCTTTTGTGTTGAATGATAAGTTATCTACGGGCTTATTTCTTCACTATTCTAACGAAACAGGCGAACATGATGATAATAATGACGGTTTCTTAGATATGCCATTGAAACATCAGTTCAATGTGATGAACCGCTGGCAATATATATCGGGCAGATATGCATCTCAGGTAGGTGTGCGTTTCCTGCAAGACTATCGTACCAGTGGACAGACAATGCACACGATGAAGGATAAGACTATGAAACCATACGAAATATCGGTAAATGCCAACAGAGCCGAATTCTTTACAAAGAATGCTTATATGGTCGACGAAAATAGAAATGGTAACATAGCTTTGATATTAACAGGTTCGTACAACGACCAAAAATCGAAGTATGACATTAATCAATATAATGTATATGGAAACAACGTGTATGCGTCGTTGATGTACGAAACTCAGTTAGGTGTAGATCATCAGTTAAGTACAGGTTTGAGCATGAACTGGGATAAGTTCAACGAAAAAATAGCTTTGTCACAACCGATAACAGCTCAACCCAGCGAGGAAACGACCACAGGTGCTTATGCTCAATACACCTTCAATAAGGATAATAAATTTGTAGTATTAGCCGGATTACGTGCCGATTATAGTTCACTTTATGATGTGTTTGTTACACCGCGCTTACATCTGAAATACATGCCGGTCGATTGGTTTAATGTTCGTGCTTCGGCAGGAAAAGGATATCGTACTGTATTTGTAATGCCCGAGAATAGTTATTATCTGGCGAGTAGCAGACGTATCGATATTGCACCCGATCTTAAGCAGGAATCTGCATGGAATTATGGTACAAGTGTTTCCTTCAATATTCCTATCAAAGGGAACGATTTAGTAATCTCGGGAGAGTGGTATCATACAAAATTCAATAATCAGGTTGTGATAGATACCGATGCTGATCAACATGCTGTAAAGTTCTATAATCTGGATGGAGGCAAATCGTATGCAAACAGTATGCAGATCGAAGCATCTTATCCATTCTTTAAAGGGTTTCATGCCTTGGCTGCCTATCGTTGGATTGATGTTAAAACCGAATACGGAGGTATATTGATGGATAAACCATTGACGAGCGATTATAAAGCTATGATAACCGCAAGTTACGAGACCCCTCTTAAGAAATGGCAATTCGATTTTACTACCCAGTTTAACGGTGGTGGACGTATGCCTACCCCCGATGCTGTAAACCCATTGTGGGATACTCGATTCGATTCATTTACAATATTGAATGCTCAGGTAACAAAGAATTTCAGAGCATGGAGTATTTATGTAGGAGCTGAAAATATTACCGATTTTATTCAAAAAACTCCGATTATATCGGCTGATAATCCTTATGGTCAAGACTTCGATGCCACCATGGTATGGGGTCCGACACAAGGACGCCGATTCTATGCCGGAATCAGATATACTATCGGCAAATGATTTACTATAATATAGAAAAAGCCTTAAGAGTTTATCTCTTAAGGCTTTTTTGTTAAAGTTTAGAAGTTATATCCTACTCCTAATTTAACTCCTAAATTAAAGAAGTTCATGTTTCTATCGGGGCTTATGCTGTTCATCTGGAAATAAGGATTGATATTAAGTGTCATGTTATTTGAAAAAGTATGTTCAACTCCTATACCAACGAGAAAGCCAAGCTTCCCATCGTGATAAGACTCTTTATTATCTGATATTTTGAAATTAAGTACTCCTCCTCCGTTCACAAACAAGTAGTTAAGAAAATGATATTTAACCAGTATAGGAATGGTAAGAAAATCAATATTATAAGATCTGCCGGACATATCTATTATCGGATTAAATGAAGGTGTAAAGCTTATTTTATTATGAACATATAAGATTCCGGTAGTAATTTCTAAATTCCGATATACTTCGCGACTGTACTCAATTCCAAAACTATAAAAGTTTTTAGTATCGTATCCACCGCCGCCATCAACATCATCTTTATAGTCGTACGACGCTGCTCCAAGTGGTGTTACTGTAAGACTTATTGTGTTTTTCTTTTCACTTTGAGCAAATAGGACAATAGTGAAAGCAGAAAACAGAATGATACAAAGTATCTTTTTCATAGTGTTTAAGGTGTTTAACTTGTTTCAATTATTGCATACACATAGCTTCAGGCTGTTTTCCTATTCTTGTCTGCTAACCCTTATACCCACCTTCTCAATACCGATCAGTGGTTCGTCGCGCATGCCTTGCTCTATCTTAATACGGTAGTTACGCTTCTCTTTGAAAACAACGCCTCTGTCGAGCGATAAAGATGTTTGATATAATGAGCCGAAGCCCGAACCGTTCCACTTACCGAATTCATCGGCAAGCAAATATTCTTTCTCTATATGAGTGAATGTAGAATCGTTATCGATGTTAGATTGTACCAAGAACCAGATATTCTGATAAGAATAGTTTACATTATTAGTTACCTCTATCGATATATTATACGGAACATTCACCTCAAAAACTGAAGAATCAATATCGAAAATCAATGTGTCCGTTTTAGACCACTCGGCATTCAACGGCTCTTTGTATTGATAATATATTTCACCCTGCTGACACGAGTAAAGTACAAGTGCCAGCAAAGTAAAACAGATTATATATAAAGTTTTAGGCATCAGTTTTCGGTGCATCCGGATTTTCATTTCTCGGCGGTCTGTTTCTGTTGTTATTTCGCCTGTTATTATTCCTGTTATTGTTTCGGTTTTCAGGTCTGTTGTTCCTTTCGGTTCTCTCTCCTTCAACTCTCTTCTCTGAATTATTTTCAGCCTTGTTTACTTCCGGTTTATTATTTTCAGATCGATTATTATTTGGTCTATTCGGTCTGTTCGGTCTGTTGTTTGGCTTATTAGCTTCAGTGTTGTTGCCTTCGGGTTTGTTTTCCGACTTGTTATTGTTTGGCTTGACGTCTCCACTCTTTTGAAGTTTTTTCTTCTTGTTGTTGGAGTTGTTGCCATTGCCGTTACCATTACCGTTCTTTTTCCCACTATTACTGTCGAATCGGGTAATACTACCTTGATCGAGTAAATCGTGCGATGCAGGTTTTTCTACCAATTCCTCTTCTTGCGTTTTCAGATGAGTTGGTCGGTCACCCTTCTTATTCATTCGCATAATATCCGACACTCTGTCCTTGGTCAGAGTTACGAGATTGGCAGCGAAATGTTTGTCGGTAGAGTAGGTCATCATACCCGACAATATATCTGTTTTGAAGTGGAAGAACGAACCGTCTTTTGTCTCTAGCGGAATTTCGCGTGGAGGAAGTAAACGTTGCGCTTCTACGTATGTATCCACTTCGAAGTTTAAACAACATTTCAATTTACCACACTGTCCTGCCAACTTTTGCGGATTCAGCGGTATGTCTTGCAAACGGGCTGCCGATGTAGATACAGAAACGAAGTTAGACATAGAGCTCGAACAGCACAATTCTCTGCCGCAAGGACCTATACCACCCACACGGCCGGCTTCCTGTCTTGCTCCGATTTGTTTCATTTCTATTTTTACCCGAAACTCGGATGCGTATACTTTTATCAACTGACGAAAATCGACACGCTCGTCAGCTATATAATAGAATATAGCTTTGTTGCCATCGCCCTGATATTCTACATCGCTTATCTTCATGTTCAGAGCTAGTTCCTCAGCCATCTCGCGGGCACGCAACATTGTTTTGTGCTCCTTCTTTTTAGCCTCTTCGTACTTCTCTATATCGTTTGGTTTCGCTACGCGGTATATTCGTTTGGTTTCGCCACGATAGTTGTTTTTCAACATTTGCAGTTGTACAAGCTTACCGGTCAGGGTAACTTCTCCAATGTCGTGTCCGGGAGTTGCTTCTACCGCTACTACGTCACCTTTGTATATTTCTATATTATTGCTGTTCAGATAATATCCTTTGCGTGTATTTTTGAACTGAACTTCTACCATCTGCGATTCTACCATCATATCGGGCATATCCTTCATCCAGTCGAATACTTCCAGTTTATTAGTGCCGGCACAGCACGATCCTGTTTTCTTTGTTTTGCTGCAACCACAACCTCCGCCGCTACTGCAACCGCAGATTCCTCCTGCATTGTTGCCACAAGTGCACATCTTTGCACCGGCAGTAGCTACACCTATTACGCTTTGGGCTGTAACAATGCTCTTGCTTGCTGGTGCTGCCAGTAGGCTATCTGGCTGTTTGGTCGCCATGATCAAATGGTTATCCTCTTCATTATCTGCCTTGTCGCATGTGCAGCCGATAGGAGTCTTACACGTGCCTTTGCAGTCGTTGAAGCGGATTATTTTATTGGGATCTATATTGTTATCATTCATCATAATAAATTATTAAATTAGTAAAAACAAAGCCCCTTTTTACGACTTTGTGGGTTTATATTTAAGTATATAGGTTTTAAACCTATTGTTTCAATAGCATTGTTATCTTGAGGCAAAGATCAAAAAAAACCATCTTTGCGTTCACATTTTGTTCTATATGTCTTTCGGCAAGTGTCAGCTCGTCCATAAATCCGACGATATTCCGTTCATTAATAAACGGAGCAAAGCGTGTTCCGAAATTGGCTTCATCCTTTTCCAGATAAACCATATCGGGTTGTTTCAAATTACTCACAAAATATTCGCGAATCATATGCTGGGTATATACCAGATAATTCTTTTGGCTTTCGCGGCCTATACCACCCAGCTCGTTGCCAATAGATTTTATTTCTTTAATGTTGCGTGCATACGAAGCCCGCATCATTTTTACAAATAGGTTGAAGAAGAATTTGTGCTCTTCATTCAGGCTGATTGTATCCAACGCTTTCAGATAGCTGCCTTTTGATATATGAGCTATATTATCGGCATCGTCGGGTGTTATACTGTATTCTGATATTAAAGCTTGTGTAATATCAGATTTATCTACGCCATGAATATTGATACGTTGGCAGCGCGATTGTATGGTGGTAATAACTCTGTCGGGCGTATCCGATACCAATAAGAATATTGTCTGATCGGTAGGCTCTTCTATTATTTTCAATAGCTTGTTGGCACACGATTCATGCATCTTCTCGGGCATCCAGATGATCATAATCTTATACTTAGCCTCGTATATCCTGAGGCTCAGTTTACGGATAATCTCTTCACTCTCTTTGGCATATATCAAACCTTGCGAGTTTTCTGCCTCTATATTGGCCAGCCATTGAGTAAGATTGAAATAAATATTTTTGTGCAAAAACTCGCGCCAGTCGGCAATGTAGTCATCACACACCTCTTTCTTTTTTGCAGCCTTCTTTACAATCGGGAAAACAAAGTGCAAATCGGGGTGTGCCAGATGATTGTATTTCGAACATGAAGGGCATTTACCGCACGAATCGTCTTCACTTGGGTTCTCGCAGTTAAGATATTGGGCATAAGCTATCGCCAGAGGTAGTTTTCCAACTCCCTCCGGTCCGCAAAAAAGCTGTGCATGTGGAATAAATCCTTCTTTGATCGATTCCAGCAGGCGCTTCTTTATTTCGCTTTGTCCTATTATATCTTTAAATTGCATCTTTCAATTTTTAGCCCCTCCAACCTCCCCCAAGGGGAGGTTTTGTGAAGCCATGATAATTTATTTACTATTTTTTTATACTAACATATATTTTTCTTTTCCATTCACAACATTCTCGCATTCTATATATGATGGAAGTTGCCTCTCTGAAGCCTCCCCTTGGGGGAGGTTGGAGGGGCTTAAAACACTTCTTTTGCTATTCTTCTAACGCTTTCAGTTGCCATCAGCGAATAAAAGTGCAGGCTAGGTGCGCCACGGGCAATAAGCTCTTTGCATTGTTTTATTCCCCATTCTACGCCGATTTCTTTAGCCGCATCGTCGTCTTTACATTTGCGAAGTTCGTTAGCCAATTCTTCAGGCATGCTCGATCTGAATATTTTAGGCAATACGGTCAATTGGTTTGCAAGATTGATCGGCTTCACTCCCGGTATAATTGGTTGGGTGATTCCTTCTTTGCGACATTTGTCTACAAAAGAAAAGTATTTTTCATTGTCGAAAAACATTTGAGTCACAAAGTATTCAGCACCATTCAGCGCTTTTTGTTTCATATAATAAATGTCCGACTCCATATTCGGAGCTTCCTCGTGTATTTCGGGGTAACAAGCCATACCGTATGCAAAAGAGGTAGAAGGTTTAGGAAATGCAGTACCATCCATTGCAATGCCTTGGTTGAAATTATTCACCTGATCTTGAAGATCAGTAGCAAATTCGTTACGATTACCGTATACTTGGTCTGCTTCCAATTTTTTTGCATCACCACGAAGTAGGAGCAAATTATGCACGCCTAAGAAGTCGAGGTCTATTAGTGCATATTCAGATTCTTCTTGCGAGAAACCTTTACAGATCATATGAGGGATGGCAGTAATACCATACTTGTTTTGTAGAGCAGCTGCAATTGCCACCGATCCCGGACGTTTACGGATATTCATTTTCTTGATAGTTCCGTCCGGCATATCTTTATAGATATACTCGCTATGATGGGTTGTGATGTTGATGTACTGAGGATCAAACTCAACCAATTTATCTACTATATTATATATCTTCTCAATGCTATTTCCTTTCAATGGAGGAAGAGTTTCAAAAGAGAAAGCTGTTTTTTTGCTGTTATTTATTAATTCTGTTACAGTCATATTGTATTTCTATAATCTTTTCAACTTAGATATTATCCGAATATCGCTTTTACTATATCATTTCCGTTGGCTACAACCAACAATCCCAAGAGGAGAACCATACCTACGGTCTGGGCATACTCCTGAAACTTCTCGTTTGGTTTCCGGCGTGTTATAACTTCATACAGAAGGAACATAATGTGTCCGCCATCGAGCATCGGTATTGGTAGTATATTCATAAATGCAAGTACGATAGAAAGGAAAGCAGTCATTGTCCAGAATGTTTGCCAATCCCATTCGGCAGGGAACATTTTTCCGATTCCGCCAAATCCGCTTACACTTTTCGCTCCTTCTTTCGTAAAGATGAAACGCGATTGTGTAACGTATGCTTTAAGTGTTCCTACGCCTAGTTCTATTCCTGCGGGGAAAGATGTAAAGAAACTGTAATTGTCTGTTTGAATATTTTCTTTAGTGAAAGGAGAGAATGCTCTGGCGTTGATTCCAATAATGGCTGCTGTATCTACCATAGCAGTAACAGTTTGTATTTCTCCATCGCGAGAGAACGAAATAGAGACAGGGCGTTTTTCATCACCTTTAAGTTCACTTCCCATTTTGCCGACCATGCTTTGAAGCTTGTTGAACGATGTGATGTTAGTACCATCTAACGATGTTATACTGTCACCCGGCTTAAGACCGATTCTCGAAGCCTCAGAATTGCTCAATACACTATCAATAACAGGCGATTTCCAGAAATCGTATGGCTGTTGACGAGATGCAATTACATTGTCGGCAAATCCTACAGGGGGATGAATTGTAACTAATTTACCGTCACGTTCAACCACTACAGCATCAGCATCAATAAATTTCATAAGCATGTTCATATCCAATATGCCACCACGCATTTGGAATTCTTCGCCATCGGCGCTCACCATTATATCTTTATCTTGAAAACCTCCGGCTTTAACAGATTCCGAGAAAGCCATTCCTTGTTTTGCGTTCTTCAATGGCAGATAAGTATCGCCCCATGCAAATAGCATCATCGAAAAGATAAACATTGCCAGTATGAAGTTGAATAATACGCCGCCAACCATTACCAGCAAGCGTTGCCATGCCGGTTTGGTGCGAAACTCCCACGGTTGTGGTGGTTGCGCCAGTTGCTCTTTGTCCATCGATTCGTCCATCATTCCCGCTATTTTTACATAGCCGCCCAGTGGCAACCAGCCAATACCGTATTCGGTATCGCTATTTTTAGGTTTGAACTTGAAAGGAGTAAACCATGGGTTGAAGAACAGGTAAAATTTCTCAACCTTTATTTTAAATATACGGGCAAACATAAAATGTCCCAATTCATGTATAATTACCAGTATCGATAAACTTAATATAAGTTGTAAGGCTTTGATTAAAAATGTTTCCATTAAATATTGTTATGTTATTATTTTTTCTGATTATTATTTGATGTATTCGTATGCTATGCGCCTTGCTTCGGTGTCTGTCGCTACATAATCTTCGTACGACGGTGTTTTCACAAAACTTGTTTTCAGCATTGTTTTTTCTATTATATCGCTCATTTCGAGGAATCCTATTTCATCTTTCAAAAACGAAGCTACTACTATTTCGTTTGCAGCATTAAGCGTGCAGGGCAAATTACCTTTGGTGCGTGCCGCTTCGAATGCAAAAGCCAGATTGCGGAAACGATCCATATCGGGCTTCTCGAATGTCATTGTGCCAAGTTTGAATATGTCGAGACGTTCGAAGTTCGATTTCAAACGGTGAGGGTATCCGAATGCATATTGTATCGGTAAACGCATATCGGGCAATCCCAGTTGTGCGATAATGGATGCATCTTCGAATTGCACCATCGAATGAATGATCGATTGCGGATGTACTACCACTTCCACCTGATCGGGTTCGACATTGAACAACCACTTAGCTTCTATCATCTCGAAACCTTTGTTCATCAGTGATGCCGAGTCGATAGTGATTTTAGCACCCATGTCCCAGTTCGGATGTTTGAGGGCTTCTTTTTTTGTCACTTTGGCTAACTGATCAGTGGTATGATGACGGAAAGGGCCTCCCGATGCCGTAAGAAGTATTTTTTCGATTGGCGAGCTCTCGCCGCTTAAGCATTGAAATATGGCAGAATGTTCCGAATCGACAGGCAGGATAGGAACCCTCTTTTCGGTAGCTAATGCCATGATCAGTTCTCCGGCAACAACAAGTGTTTCTTTGTTGGCCAGTGCGATAGCTTTGCCTGCACGAATTGCGCTGATAGTAGGTCTCAATCCTGAGTATCCGACCATCGCCGTAAGCACCATGTCTATCGGTTCGCTTTCTACAACTTGTGCTATGGAGTCTGCGCCAGCCCATACTTTGATGGGTAGGTCTATAAGTGCCTCTTTTAGTTCTTTGTATTTGTCTTCGTTGGCTATAACAACCACTTCGGGAACAAATTCGCGAGCTTGTTTTATCAACAGGTCAATACTGTTGTTGGCTGTGAGTGCATATATTTCGAAATGGTCGGGGTGTTCTCGTACAACATCAAGTGCTTGTGTGCCGATAGAACCCGTAGAACCAAGTATTGCAATGTTTCGTTTCATATGTTTTTCAAAATGATATATAATCTTCGGGGTTAACAGCTGTACCTTTGTACCATAGTTCGAATTGAAGAAACGAATCGGTCTTGGTATTTTCCTTATCAGCTTCTATAACTGCTATTGCTTCCCCTGTTCTGACCTTATCTCCTACTTTCTTGAGGAGCATTGTGTTGTGCTTATATATCGAGATAAATCCGTTTTTATGTTGAATCTGAATCATGTAACCTTCCTTGAAATCGTATCCGGCAAATATAACCGTGCCTTCTAGTGCTGCCGAAACGCTTTCTTTGGTGGTCGTATTTATATTTACTCCGAATATTTGTTTGCTTGGGTTAAATTTCTGTATGATAATACCCTTCACCGGTTTGAAGAATACAATACCGTCCATCGGATTGTCCATGCCTTGGGGCAGTACCGAGAGATTGTATTTTTCTTCTTCGGCATATCGATTCGTATAGTCTATCTCTGATTGAGTTTTCTTTAGTAAAGGATCATTCTCCGAAATGGAAATGGTATCTAATATTTTTACAGAATCGAATTGACGTGTACCTGCAAATATTCCTTTCAGGTTTTGCATGTAAGCTTCCTGATACATCATTTGCTGCTCGAGCGAGTCGATCTTGATTGCCGATTTGATAGCTTGCTCTCTCACTTCCGAATCCAGATATCCCGGCAGATAGTAGCGGATAGGGGTTGTGATGATAATGACAGAGGTAGCAGTGACGAGCATGAACGCAAAAAGTAGGAACAAAACAGCCCCCGAAAATATAGATGCTCTTAGTTTCCATATTTCCTCTAATGTATTCTCATTAATAGCTGAAAGGCGATATTTGAAGTGTAACCGCTTCCAGAGATTATGCTTGTTTTTTTTCTTTGTACTCATTTAAACCTTTTAGTCTTTGCTTAGTCATAGGAACTATGCCCTGTTGTTTTCGGTTGATTATGCTATATATAGTAAGACTAATGTACAAAAATAAGAAAAAGTAGGATATTTTGGGCTATATGGTAGCGAAGATTCACCCTAAATGTTCTTTTTTAAAATATTTAAGGTAAAAGGGGGAAGATGTGATTTTTTTTAGCTATTTTTGCAGCCTGCTTTTTTGTGAGACATGTTGTCTGACAGAAAATTGCAGTTATAATAATTTATGTTTGTTATAATTTGATTATGAGTTTATTAAGTGATAAGCTGTATAGATACGATGCGGCGAGAAATGCTCGGGCAGCAGGTATCTATCCCTATTTCAGAGAGATCCAAAGCGACCAGGATACAGAGGTCGTTATTAATGGTAAAACAGTATTAATGTTTGGATCTAACGCCTACCTTGGCTTAACCAATCACCCTAAAGTAAAAGAAGCATCGATAGAGGCTGTTAAAAAATATGGAACAGGTATGGCCGGTTCTCGTTTTTTGAACGGAACTCTTGATATTCATGTTGAATTGGAGAAGAAATTAGCTGAGTTTGTTGGTAAAGAAGATGCCATCGTATACTCGACCGGTTTTAATGTCAATCAAGGTGTGTTATCATGCATTACAGGACGCGAAGATTATATATTGTGGGACGAGTTGGATCATGCTTCTATAATAGAAGGATGCCGTGTGTCTTATTCTACAAAACTGAAATTCCGCCATAACGATATGGAATCGTTGGAAAAACAACTTCAAAAATGTGAGCCTGACAAGGTGAAGCTGATTGCTGTTGACGGAGTATTCAGTATGGAAGGTGATGTTGTAAATCTACCCGAAATAATAAAACTTGCTAAAAAATATAACGCTAGCGTAATGGTCGACGAAGCTCACAGTTTGGGAGTTTTAGGATCTAACTATAGTGGAAAAGGAGTTGTAGAACAATGCGGCGTTACAGATGATGTAGAGCTGATAATGGGTACATTCAGTAAATCATTGGCATCTATCGGCGGGTTTATTGCCGGTGATGAGATTGCTCTTGATTACCTTCGTCACAACTCGCGTGCATATATCTTTACAGCCAGTGCAACACCTGCGGCGACTGCTGCGGCTAGTATGGCACTCGATATATTGAAGGCTGAACCGGAAAGAGTAAAAGCACTGTGGGATATTACTCACTATGCGCTTGACGGATTCCGTGCTATGGGTTGCGAGATAGGACATACCTCTACACCTATTATTCCTTTGTTTATCAGAGATAATGAGAAAACATTCATGATTACGAAGATGTTGTTCGAAGAAGGTATCTTTGTTAATCCGGTAGTTTCTCCGGCGGTAGCTCCGAACGATACATTGATTCGTTTTTCATTGATGGCTACACATACCAAAGCACAGGTTGATATAGCATTCGATAAAATAGGAAGACTATTTAAACAATTAGGTGTGATTTCTTAAAGCAATACCTTTTGTTTTATAAAATAAGTTTAGCCCTCTGTCTGTATGATAGAGGGTTAATTCTTTTTATATACCTTTGATGTTTAATTTAGAAGACTTATAGATGACTGGTGTAAAACATGCTTATCTGATAGTAGCTCATGCTAATCCGTTTATAGTGGAGCGATTGATTCGCCTCATCGATGATGAACGAAATGATATCTATATACATGTGGATAAGAAAGCACATGACTTTAATTTTGAATATCTCAACTCGTTACCCCAAAAATCGAATATTTACTTTACCGAACGTGTAGATGTGAGATGGGGGCATGTAAGCCTCGTGAAAGCCGAACTTATCTTATTTAAGTCTGCTTACGGAAAAGAGAAATATGGGTATTATCATCTTATAAGTGGTGCTGATCTGCCCATTAAGTCGCAGGATTACATACACGATTTTTTAGCAAGGCATAATGGTCTCGAATTTATTGGATTTAGCAATGCACAATGGGATGCCCAACGGGTAGATAAGATTCATCTCTTTGCCCGACATATGCGTGTAGGGGAGAAGCAGATAATAAAACGTATAGCCCGAAAAATAAGATTGTCTTTTTTGAAAACTCAAAATGCTATCGGATATAGTCGCAGTAGAGGGACAGATCATAAATTTGTTTTCGGTTCGGAATGGGTTAGTGTAACATCCGATTTTGTGAGAGATTTACTGAAAAAGGAAAAATGGTTCCTCAGCTTTTATAAATATTCTAATTGTGCCGATGAAATTTATAAGCAGACTTTTGCACTAAACTCGCTATACAGGGATAAACTATATAATGCCAATGATGAACTGAAAGGCTGCATGCGTTTCATGGACTGGCAGCGAGGCAGACCTTATACATTCAGGGTAGAAGACTTTGACGAAATAATGGCGTCGGACAGTTTTTTTGCACGTAAATTTGAGGACAGTATTGATAAAGATATTGTAGAGAAAATATATAACTATCTTGCAAAGTAAAACGGTTTTAAAGATTTAAAGGTGGCGTTATTTCAGGTCCCTCTGGGTCAGGTCCTGTTTCAGGATCGATCGGAGTAGTGTTTTCTACAACATTTATTTGGAACCTAAGGCTTTTATCTCCGGCAGTAGCTATAAAATAGGCGAATGGACCACCAGCGATGTTGGTTGCTCCTGTATATGTAACAATTATGTTTTTTTCGTCGACTCTGACCGAGGCCGGACCTTCGGTAGTCCAGGTGATATCTTTAATCGATTGGCACGTAGAAGGGGACTCTAGTGTCACGAATACCGGCAAATTCATCAGTGTAATATTTGTAGGAGTGCTGGCCCCTTTACTAATATTAATTCCGCCGATACTGGATGTCACAGATTTCACTTGTGGTGCGTTTAAGCCACTCCATTTATTTCCATCCCATACATATAAACCGGGACATAAACCCGATGCATCTAATGTATTATATACAATTAGTCCGGTGTGTTCAGCGTCTATATTTGCTTTGTTTGTTATGTATTCACTATTAGGATTGACGCCATCTTCTTTGGCAAACATGGGGAATAAATTATTTTTGCTGGTAAGTGTTACTCGCGGCAGCGATATTCCTTTAGTCGAGTTAGAGCCGTTCACTGCTCTGGCATCGTCTTCGGCATACTCTTTTATCTCTAATATGGTGCCCGGTATGGGTGGTACAGCAGAGCCAATGGTTACTTGTGCGTATGTGTTAAAAGTGAATGAGGCTATTGATATGATAGTAAGTAGTGTAGCTATATTTTTATATTTCATTTGTATGAAAGTTTATAAATCCTTCTAATTCTATAATATACAATTCTAAATCCTTCTATGTTTTACAAAGCCCTTTTTAGAATTAATATTAGAATACGATTCTTATTTCTGGTGCTGAGTGAGTTTATGAATACAAAATTAGCTATTATTTTCTGCGCAGACAAAGCTCATCAGTCATTATAATATTTTTTAAGAATGAAATAGTTACAGTGCAGTTCTATTCTGATAGGTCTATGGAAAACCATAAAAGCGATTGTTTTGTTTTAATCATATCCATAACAAAATTATGTAAGTCATAGATACGGCTTTTGTGATTTATATCGTATTTTTAGAACTTCATTCAAATAATTGAATAACATGAAGAGAATAGCATTCTTATGCTTGATCAGTATATTGTCGATACCCTTGTTTGCTCAGCAGTTTAAAGTGTCGGGCAATCCGTTTGTTTATAATGAAAATATAGGAGGATCGGGTTTGCAGGGAGTTTATTTGCTCAACAATCTTTCGGGTATTACTATATCTTATGCGTCTTCGGCAGTTTCTGTCAAATTTTACCATTATACCAGTTCTTGGAACGATAGGGTTTTAATACCTGCTTCCGATATTACGTCCTACTCGAGTGGGGGCGTTACAACATACACTATATCTAACCTCGTCGACAACAGAGGGTATCTGGTGGAGGAGAATGGGACTTTGAGATCGGGTATATGGATTTTCGATTATAGCCGGCACCTGCCATCGCTGATTTCTATTTCGCCGATGGAGGATGAGAATAAATGTGAATTGCTTCGATTGATAATAAGTAAAACAGACGATTTGTTTTTCTATGGCAGAAATGGCGGAAGGCAGTCGGTCGTTCGTAGATATACAATTAGCTACAATACGTTGGAGTGGGATGCAACAAGTAAAAGGTTTAAAAGTAAATTGGATGAACGGAAAAATCTTGATATAGGAACCGAATACGTAGTAGATGCGCCACTTATAGATACTAAATTTACTTTGCGTGGTGATCAGATTGCAGAGTATTTTGGCATTACTAAGTCTATAAGTTCCTCTACTTATCAGGCGGTGAGAGTACAGGCTCAGATCGATTATGAAATAGACGAACGGGATTCTCCTAACGAAATAAACAAAGAAGAGGGTACATCCACTTCGTTTTCAGCGCCTGTGAGAATGAGATTGTTCGGGTATGGAAACGAGCCTGTAACTCGGTTTTATACTTGGTTCGTTTATAGAGCTGCCGATCTGAGAAATCCGATTTCCCGTTCCACCGATCGTGATATAAATTATGAATTTAATCAATCGGGCGATTTTGTTGTAAAACTAGAGGTTGCCGATGCCTCTTCTCTCTGTGTAGATACGGCAAGTGTGTCGTTTAAGATAACAGAGTCGAAGCTCGAAGTTCCTAACTATTTCTCACCGGGCGATTCTCCCGGATCGAACGATGAGTTTAGAGTTGCTTACAAGTCGTTGGTAAGATTTAAGTGTACTATCTTCAACCGCTGGGGTGTAAAGCTTTACGAATGGAACGATCCGGCTAAAGGATGGGATGGCAGATATAAGGGAAGCTTTGTTGCACCGGGTGTTTATTTCTATGTGATAGATGCAATGGGTTCGGACGGCATACATTACAAAGAGGGTGGTGATATTAATATACTGCGAAGCCGGTGAGGCCGGATTTAGATATTCAAAAATGAAAAGACAATGATGTTATTGCAGTTTATAATAGTTCTTGCCGCCATTATCATTGGCGCCAGGCTAAAGGGTATTGGGCTTGGGGTGATGGGTGGCGTCGGTTTGGCTATACTCGTTTTTGGCTTTGGGCTCGAGCCTACGTCTCCGCCTATCGATGTGATGTTGATGATTGTAGCGGTTATTGCCGCAGCAAGTTGTATGCAAGCGGCGGGAGGTCTCGATCTGATGGTTCATCAGGCTGAGAAGCTATTGAGAAAGCACCCTTCGCGGATTACGTTTCTTAGCCCGGTAGTTACCTATCTCTTTACATTTCTTGCCGGAACGGGGCATGTAGCCTACTCGGTGCTGCCTGTAATTGCCGAGGTGGCAAGAGAAACAAAAATTCGCCCCGAACGACCGATGGCTATTGCTGTAATAGCATCGCAACAAGCCATAACTGCCAGTCCTATATCTGCTGCAACAGTCGCATTGTTAAGTATGGTGGCAGGGTATGATATATCTTTATTACAGATAATGATGATAAGTGTTCCCGCCACTTTGGTCGGAGTCTTCCTTGGTGCTTTATACTCGCTTCGGGTGGGAAAAGATTTGGAGCTCGATCCCGAATATTTGCGCCGTATAGAATCGGGAATGTTCGACGAGAAGGAAGAAAAGGTTGTCGTGAAAAAGCATTCGTGGGGAGCTGCCGCTTCTGTGCTCATCTTCTTGCTGGCAACAGTATTCATTGTGTTGCTAGGGTCGGTAGAAGAATTGCGCCAAACAAGTAATGGTGTGCTGAATATGGCTATTGTTATCGAAATATTAATGTTATCGGCTGCGGCTCTGATTCTTTTGCTTACCAATACAAATGGAATCAAAGCTGCTCAAGGTTCGGTTTTCTCGGCAGGCATGCAGGCAGTGGTCGCCATTTTCGGTATTGCGTGGATGGGTGATACATTTATCAACGGTAATATGGCACAGTTGAAAGATTCGATAGAAGGGGTTGTTACTGCTATGCCGTGGCTTTTTGGCATTGCTTTGTTTGTTATGTCAATCCTGCTTTATAGTCAGGCTGCAACTATACGTGCTATGGTTCCGCTGGGCATTGCTTTAGGTATATCGCCTTGGCTGCTTATCGCAATGTTTCCTGCGGTAAACGGCTATTTCTTTTTCCCTAACTATCCTACTGTGGTGGCAGCTATCAATTTCGATAGAACAGGTACTACACGTATTGGTAAATATCTGCTGAATCATTCGTTTATGATGCCCGGTTTGATAGCCACGGCAGGGTCTATCGTTACAGGATTTTTCCTTATTTATTTGATGGGTTTTATTTGATATTAGTGCGAGTTCGATATAAGTATCATTTGCTCTCTATTTATCTGTCTAGCCTCCCCAACCCCTCCCAAGGAGGGGCTCTAGTATACCCTCTTTGTATTCCTCCCCTTGGGGGAGGTTAGGAGGGGCTTCACGTTTTTGAATGACAAAGACATAAAAAAAGCCGGAAATAAATTCCAGCTTTTTCGTTATGCTCTTTTAATCAAAAATCTGCATTTCGCGAATTTGATTTTTTTCTTACCAGCATCACATATACACCCAGTAATAAGATACATAGTAAGTAGTCTTTCGGTGTAAATCTGAATGCTGCATCCCACATACTGACTTCGGCTTTTTGAGATTTCTCTTCATAAGCAGGAAATACATATCTGTTATCTGTAAAAGAAATTGAAGAATATTCTGCTGATGGCAAAGCATAGACAGAAATTGCATCAACTTTTATAGATACAAATAGAATAAGAAGTAATGTAAGAATCGCCTTTTTAAAAGTTTGCATACCTGTAGTTTCTAAAGTTCTGAAGCTTGTGTCGTAATTATTGTGCAAATATACTGGGAATCCGGTAAAATTGAAAGTTTTAATGTGAAATAATATTTAAAATGCTAATGTTTAACATTCTGTTCGTCTTTTTCTTATAATAAATGTGCTTTTTTTACGATTGGTGTATGTTTTTCGTTTATGTATAGCACAGGGAAAAAGTCGTCAGTCTTCCAATCGGCATTTCGTTTAGTTATATCATTGTTGAAATAGGCGCGCAAATAGTAATTCGAGTCATCATCGTGAATCAATATTGTCTTCTTTTTTGCTGAGTTTTCATGCTCTTCGATCATTGATTCGGCTGTAATGCTTTTCGCCAGATTATCTATGTGGTATTTGTCGTGACGTCTGTTGTCGTTTACAAATATAGTGTAGATATATCCGTTTTTCTCACCAATCGGTTTTGCCAGACAAATATGAAAAGCTCCCGGAGCACTCATCGCTGCTTTTTGTAAATACTTGCGTATAGTTTTAAGCCAGACTGTGCCCAACAGAAATAGTACTATATAAGGTATCAGGTAGAATGATACGAGCATATCGTTATGAAACAAGTATAGTATACCTATCAATCCGACGAAAAGAAAGCAGCTGGGCGGAACAAGTAATATACTCATCCACCACGGTGTGCTGTTGAGATAACTCTTCTTAAAATCGTATTCTTTTTCGAGTTCGGAATATTTACTGGCTTTCATATGGTGTTTTGTTTTTTAACTACACAAAAGTAGGATTAACAATTAATATATTGCTTCTCGGAAAGTATAAAGTTTGTAAAATGAAGTGGATTGATGATTTATATTAACACTATTTTATTTGCTTTTTCTTTATTAGTGACAAATAGCATAATAGTAGATGTGGCATCCGATAATGACAAAGCCCGATCAGGAAAAGATCGGGCTTTACATTTCTAGGTAAAAGGGTCAGATGATGATTGGTCAAATCTGACAATACTGTTCAGCTATTCCTCGATGGAAAGCTATTTTATTCGCAATTACTTATCGTATAAACAACATTTACGTTTAAATATTAAGATATACAAAGGTAGTAAATTAAGTGAAATATGTTGCATAATTGAGTACTTTTATATATTAAATACACCTAAAACGTATTAAAATAATATTAACACTCTATATCGGAGGCTGAATAAAGCCCGATTTATTCGGGCTTTATCATTTCTAAGTAAAGCAGCTAAGCCCTCACTATTCAAAAGTCTTAGCAATGTTGTTGAGTGTAGTTTTAGTTTGCGTGCTTACATTATAAATGTTGGGTATAAATACAAAGTAATAAAATCTATTTAGTTGAAAGTACTTGATGAGGCGGTAATTTTCCGAACTTAAACGGTAATTTTCGGAACAATATTTTACTATATTTGTTTTGAAAATAAAAAATGATCAATAATGAACAAGTTAGATAAAGTAAAGAAGACACATCACGGGCATAATGTTAGAAGAATGCGCGAAGTGTTAGGCATTAAGCAAGGTGCTTTGGCTATTATGCTCGATATGCCTCAACAGACATTATCGGACAAAGAGGCGAAAGAGATTATTGATGACGAAACTTTAGATAAAATATCGAAAGCGTTGAATGTTCCGCTCAAAGTTTTGCAAGAGATGAAAGAAGATCCCGCAACTATCATATTCGATCATCCTACATTTGCTGAAGGCAGTATTGGCAATGTCGGAGGAGATAGTATTCAATATAATAGCCCTGTGGAAAAAATTATTGAATTGACTAACGAAAAAGTCGCACTCTATGAGCGTATGCTCGAATTAGAAAAAGAGAAGATAGCTTGGTTAGAAAAACTATTGAGTGATAAGAAATAAAAGAGAGGGCGCAGGCTCTCGCTATTTTCGTATTAATAAAAGACTGTCGTTGTGCAGTCTTTTGTTGTAAGTAATTATACATTCTAAATAATGATTGAAAAGAAATGAAAGAAATCGAAACTATTGCAGAGAACGAAAATTATACGGCTGTCAACATCGGTAGCTTAGATAAATTGATGGACTATTCGCTCCTTCACCCGAAGACACAAAAAGAGGTGGAGGGTAAAGTTTTTGTTCAGGATGCAACGAAAGCTACGGGTACAGAAATTTCTTTTCAGTCGTTACCGCCTAAAAAAGAGCTGTCGTATTTTCATATTCATTACCAGAATGAAGAGACATACATTATACTGAAAGGTTCGGGCGATTTTCAGGTAGACGACGATTGTTTTCCAATCTCGGAGGGTAGTGTTATAAGGGTTGCACCTGCGGGAGTGCGTGGTATGCGTAATTCTTCGGACGAGCCGATGGTTTATATGGTTATTCAATCGAAAGAAGGATCATTAGAGCAACGCACTTTTGTAGACGGAGAAAGGGTTGCTTGTGAGCCGAAATGGAAATAAGATATTTTTACTGAAGAGTAGCTTTTCCTATTGTTTCTCAAAAACTAGAATTATCCGAATATGTTTGTAAAAGCAACAATACAAGATTTATATATGGTGCAACGTATTGTTTATGAGACAATACGTGCTATTTACCCAAAGTATTATCCGACCGAAGTTGTGGATTTCTTTCTAAACCATCATAGCGAGGATAATATATTGACCGATCTGGGTAAAGGCAATACATTTCTTCTGATAGAAGATGAACAGTATATTGGAACAGGAAGTATTAAAGGGAATGAGATAAACAGAGTATTTGTTTTACCCGAATTTCAGGGAAGAGGTTTCGGCTCGCAAATTATGACTATGCTCGAAGGTCAGATAGCATCACAATATAATGACATACATCTCGACTCTTCGCTTCCTGCATTTAATATGTATATAAAGCGAGGATATCAACCGATAGAATATCGTGAAGAACTAGTCTGCGATAAAGTGCTATGTTATCAGGTGATGAGAAAGGAGTGCCCGAAAGTTTCCGTATCGGATATAAATCTCAATAATAGAGTATTCACTTCTATGACAAATACGGCTAATGGCGAAGTGTCGGGAGATACAGAGTTCCGCTATTATCAGCAAGGCAATATAATCTGGGCTACATACTCGGGTGGTATGATAACGAAGGGTTTTCTTATAGGTAAATTTACCGATAACAACAAATTGAGTTTTTCTTATCAGCATATAAACCAAAACTGCGAAATTCGTATCGGTAAATGTGAAAGCCTTATAGAAATTCTTCCCGATGGCAGATTACGATTGAACGAAAAATGGCAATGGCTCGATAGCGATCAATCATGTGGTGAATCAGTTGTAGAGGAAAAGGTGATCGTATCTCTTCGATAAATCAATAAATAATGGTAACTATATATCATTTTACACAAAATCCTCGGTCAGGGGACGTTTACTAATTTAAAAACAAAAAACATGAAAGATAAAGAAAAACAAGATAA
>NZ_JAAKEM010000003.1:0-233845 GCF_011039195.1 Dysgonomonas sp. ZJ709 | reverse complement strand
TCTTGCCCCCCCCCCCCCCCCCCCTAATTTACTGATTGTAAATATTATAAATAAGTAAATCAGCGACCAGTTTCAACTACTGATTCGCATGAAATATTAAATAATAATTTATGGAGATAAAACCTGTAATGACTGAAAAGAAATAATTTCTTTTCAGTCATTACAGGTTTTATACATTTTATACCAGATTTATTTTCTCAGTATTGCACAATTAAAAATCGATAACTTCAATATCAAAACCATTACTTTTCACTAAATCTATTATTTCCTGTTTGGTAATGCCATTCGATACAACAGTTAATACTTTATTTGGATTGCCGGTTTCCACCGACCAGCTCTTCAGATTTTCTGCTTTATCCATATCTGGTGTTACTTTTGCTATACAACCACCGCAATTGATATTTGTCTTAAACGTAAATGTTTTTTGTTCTTTCACTTCCATGATTTTTTATTTTTAATTGTTATAAACTACTATACAAAGTTGCCTACAATTACTGATACGAGTCTTATATGTTTTTTTTAAAAATTATATGATTTACTTTTTTATTTTTTAGAGAATCGTTTACTGCTCAGAACAGTTCATCGATAATGACTATGTTACAGTTTATCCTTATCTTTTAAAACATGAAACTTGTACCCAATGAAATCTGATCCGCATGCGTCTTTTTGAATGTCGACACCCCATTATTGATAACCTTCCATTTTGTCTCAGCTCTAAAATATTCGATTGCAATACTCACTGGTCCTAAATCATATTTAACCATAGGTACCATGATTTGATTATGTAATCGGGAATTTCCGGTAACAGATCTGATTACATCATCGTCATTCGGATTGTCGTAACCATACATAAACCACGTACCCAGTCTTTTGGTAAACATATAACCCACTTGTCCCCAAGCTCCATTACCTCTGATATCACCAAATTGTAATAAGTTTCCCCATATTTGCCCGATGGCTCGGCCTGTATATGCACTTCCCTGAAAGGAGATGTTGTCGTAATATAGCTTTGTTCCTATTTGTAGAGCTTTACCTGACAGAGCCTTGTAAGCCTTAGTTGTTTGATTATAAATTTGTTTCTGATCATAGTGGGCTACTGTACTTACTTCCCATTTGAAAATCTTCGAACGGTTTTCTAAGAATAAACCAACTTCCATTTGGGGTATTCCTATTTCTCCGGCATCTCTACCATAGGGATCTTCGTTAGCCCCCGTCCAACTGCCTCTAAATACCGCAGCATCTAACCGTAGTTTTGTTACAGATGTTTTTTTACTCAAGTGTTGATAAACGAATATACCCGGATTTTTAAACCCAATACCTCCCGCCGAACCATATCCCATAGCAAAGTGAGTTACCGATATAGGGAAAGTGGCTACCATAGGTGTCCAGGCCTGTCCAAGTCGTATTCTCGTTTGGTTCTTAAATAGTTCTACATATCCTATCCGCATTCTTGGTACAGGATTTTCATCGGCAAATCCGCCTTGTCCGGCAAATCCGCCCAAAAAATCGACTTCTACTCTGGCGGCAGCTGTCCAATTATCAGGCAAATTGTAAGCTGCAGCTTTTAATATAATCCATGTTTTACGAAGATCACCTCCAAATTGGTTTCTTTTATTTTGAGGTTGCATGGCATTTGCCCACATGGTAATTGCACCATTACCTAATCCAAATGCTCCGTTTGTATAGAACCCCGAAGCTGTAACAACTCCATTGAGTGAACTTCTGACAATAGGCTTATTGCTATTAGCAATCTCAGTAGAGTCAGGCTGTTTTATCATCGGAAAGTTGATGTCGATTTGAGCATAACTATTTAAACTTATCAATAAAGAAACTACTGTTAGTAAAATATAAAAAGTTTTCATCTTTTTAATAATTAAAAGTATTTAATCATCTAGTTATTAATCTTCACACCTCCAAAGAGGGAATTATTTTTCCCTTAGTGGAGATTGAGAATGGTAGCTGTACTTATCAAAGCGATAAATATTTTGTTGACTCTTAATCGTTTTATGGGTAAATACTATTACAGCTTTTTCCATTTCAGCCTTAAGCTGTTTGTAACCACACTCACACTGCTGAGAGCCATAGCAGCCCCTGCGATCATCGGGTTGAGCAAGAATCCGTTGATCGGATAAAGCAAGCCTGCTGCGATAGGTATACCGATGATATTATAGATAAATGCCCAGAATAAGTTCTGACGAATGGTAGCCACCGTTTGTTTGGATAGTTTTATAGCAATCGGAATCTTATTCAGGTCGGATGATATAATCGTCATTTTGGCCACATCCATCGCTATGTCACTGCCTTTACCCATTGCGATACTTACATCCGCACGGGCCAGTGCTGCACTGTCGTTGATACCATCGCCAACCATGGCAACAATTTTACCTTCGGCTTGCAGTTGTTTTACAAACTCTTCTTTCTGATGGGGCAACACTTCTGCTTTGTGGTGTTTGATTCCCACTTCATCGGATATTGCTTTGGCGGTTGCCTCATTATCTCCCGTAAGCATATATACTTCTATACCTTGCTTTTGGAGGTTTAGCACAGCATCTTTCGATGTAGCTTTGATTTTATCGGAGATGGCTATTACTGCCAGAGCCTCTTTCTCATTTGCAAACCAGATAACGGTTTTTGCTTGTGTACTATATTCTGCCGCCTTTGTCGACAAGTGGTTATTGATAGTAATATTATTTTCATTCAACAATTTAGTATTACCTGCCAAGTAAGTCTGACCATCTATTACAGCTTTTGCCCCTTTTCCGGTTACGCTTTCGAAGTGTGATACTGCGACAGCCTGAATATTGTTGTAATGATTTACAACTGCTTCGGCAAGCGGATGTTCCGATTGTTTCTCGAGGCTTATCAGGACATTTGCATGGCTATCGTCTTCATTGAGCCAAACAATATCTGTCAATTGGGGTTTTCCTTCGGTAATAGTTCCCGTTTTGTCTAATACCACCGCATTTATTTTCTTCGACAATTCGAGGCTTTCGGCATCTTTTATCAAAATTCCGTTTTCGGCTCCCTTGCCCATACCCACCATTATGGCAGTCGGGGTTGCAAGTCCCAATGCACAGGGACAGGCTATTACCAATACGGTAACCAAAGCCAGCAGAGCCTGTGTAAATGCGTTTTCGCCACCGAAAATCAACCAAACGGCAAACGACAGCAGAGCAATACCTATTACTATGGGTACAAATATTCCGGCTATTTTATCCACTAATTTTTGTACGGGAGCTTTGCTGCCTTGTGCATCTTGCACCATCTTGATGATCTGTGAAAGCATAGTTTCGGAGCCTACTTTTTCTGCCTCAAACTGAAAACTTCCTTTTTGGTTGATAGTTCCGGCAAATACTTTGGTACCTTTCTCTTTGAGAACGGCAATAGGCTCGCCGCTAAGCATACTTTCGTCGATATAGGATGTGCCGTTGATAACAACTCCATCGACTGCAATTTTTTCTCCGGGTTTCACAAGTATGATATCTCCCTTATTTACTTTTTCGATTGGCATTTGTATCTCAATGCCGTCTTTTTGTATGATGGTAACTGTTTTGGGTTGTAAACCCATCAGTTTTTTGATGGCTGACGATGTATTGCCTTTTGCTTTTTCTTCCAATAATTTACCTATTGATATGAATGCAATAATGACTGCCGCTGCTTCAAAATAGACATGTGCATGAAGCCCTCTTTCGTGCCAGAAATGAGGCAGCAATGTATTAAATACGCTGAACAGATAGGCTACACCGGTACTGAGTGCTACCAGTGTGTCCATATTAGCCGAACCGTGCCGTGCCTGTTTGAAGGCGTTGATAAAAAAATCTTTTCCGAACCAAAAGAGTACAGGAGTTGAAAGTGCCCACATGATGTAATTTGCATAGGGCATATCCATAAATACCATGCCTATCGCCACTATGGGTAGCGATAGAATGACCGCCCAAAGGGTTTTCTTTTTAAGCTCTTTGAATCTGGCATTACGAAGTTTTTCCAGCTGATCGGGATCACTTTCATTTTCATCTGTGATAATATCATACCCTGCATTTTGAACAGCTTTACGAAGTTCTTCTGCATTAGTCTCTGAGCCAAATTCTATAGTTGCATTTGTAGTAGCGAAATTGACGGAAGCATTTACTACGCCACTTTGATTTTTCAATGTATTTTCGATATGTGCAGCACAGGATGCACACGTCATTTTCAACACCGGAAAGGTTTTCTTTGTTGTTTCCATTACAATTGATAATTTATTAATTACAGTGCAAAGTTGACTATAAACAGCCTTTCCTATGTTATATTATTTACTGAATGGTTTATACGATTTATAGCCTGTCCAAGGGTTTACGTTTTTCTGTTCTGATATTTTTAAAGTGGGAAGGGGTCAGGCCGGTTATTTTTTTGAATTGTCCGCTTAAATGTGCTACGCTTGAGTAATTAAGCCTGAAAGCTATTTCACTTAATGTAAGTTCGTCGTATACCAATAGTTCTTTTACCCGTTCTATCTTTTGTGATATGAAGTAATTTTCTATAGTTCGACCTTCTACTTCTGAAAATAAATTGCTGATGTAATTGTAATCGAAAGGGAGTCGGGTGGTGAGATAGTCCGAAAGATTCACTTTCAGTTCGCTATTGTTATGATGAACCAGTTCTATGATAATCCCTTTGATTTGTTCTATCAGGCGGCTTCTTTTGTCATCAATTAAAGAAAAGCCAAGAGACTGAAGTTTACTGTCCAACTGTTTCTTTTGTATCGGGCTTAGTTCTTCTTGCAGTTCGATCTCACCAAGGTCAACAGACAATGGTTGTAGTCTCAGTTTCTCTAATTCTGATTTAACGACCATATTGCAACGCTCACAAACCATGTTCTTTATATAATACTTCATTTTTTTAAGGTTTATATTTTATTTATTTGATCATACAAATCAGTAGTTGGTACTCCAATTTTGTTTAGACTTTAAATTTAATAAACAAGTTTACAGATTTGTCCAAATATATAACATTTATTCATGGCAATCTGTTGTCGGGACTACAAACTCAAATTTCTATGTGGAGTAAGTATTGATATATGTACTGATTATTAACTTCAAGGGCTATTTCGTCCTGTGGTCTACAAACTATCTGTCTTATATATTATATCATTGGAATATCAGCGACTGGTTTGATTTCTTTTTCCAGATTATTGATGTCCCCAATTAGCATTAAACCCGATTTTTGCTATCAACTTCATGTTGTATCTCTTGATGATGATACACACGTATCTACCTCATCGAATCTACCGATTGTTACTGAGGAAATTTATAAATCAATAGACTATCCGATCGATACTCTCATTGTTTCGGGGATATCTTATCTTCCTGATTTTCGGGTTTCTCCTGAGGCTTTACAATGGATTAATGATCAGTCTAAAGTTGTACGCAGAATATGCTCGGTTTGTACGGGGGCATTCCTTCTGGCCGAAGCAGGTATTCTTAATGGAAAGAACGCTACTACACATTGGCAGCTCTGTGAAAAGTTAGCAGAATTATATCCTGAAATAGACGTAGAGATAGCTCCGTATTTCGTCAAAAGCAGTAATATATACACATCAGCAGGGATAAGCTCCGGAATGGATTTGAACCTTGCTTTAATTGAGGAAGATATGGGTAAATCGTTTGCTCTGCAAATTGCAAAATGTATGGTCTTATTTCTAAAACGTTCGGGCAATCAATTACAATATAGTAACTTGTTAGAATATCAAGAGATAACTAATCTGTCTATTCGCAAAGCATGTGAATGGTTGCAGAATCACTTTGACGAATATTTACTAATTGAAAGATTGGCTGAACAAGTTTCTATGAGTCCCCGAAATTTTGCACGGGTATTTTCTTCGCGAATTAAAAATTACTCCTGCAAAATATATCGACCATTTAAGGATAGATAATGCTTGCCGGTATTTAATAGAAACACAGCTATCATTAGATGAAATAGGTGAACGTTGCGGTACCAGAAATGCGGAAAATCTGCGTCGATTGTTTCTCAAAGTACTAGAAACTACGCCTACTCAATATAGAAAGAGTTTTAGCTCCTCTTTTTAAGTAAAAAGGATTTATTGATATTACAATCCATGACCGTGGGCGGTACTATTGCTAAATTACTAAAGGTCGATTGATGTAAGCTTCAATATTATTCTTTGGTCAGCAATTTACCCCAATCGCATAATTCGTTCAGAATAGGGAAATTATAATTTATTTCATTCAGTGATCTAACCTTTTAGAGAATAAGTCTTTTCATCTCGTCAACTTTAAGAGTCGATACTTTCATTTTATCATAGGTCAAATACAATTCAGTTGGATTATTTCATTTGAAATATATAATTTTGTCACATGAAACAGATAGAAACGATACAAGAATTTTATAGTTCACTACCCAAAGACAGGCGACTACTTGCAGCCGCCGAAAATAATGGAGTTGGTCATTTCAATATTTTTCCCCGTTGGCGCTGTTCCGGGATATACCAGCGTCGTGATTTTTACAAAATAGTACTTGTTGTTGGTACAGGTATACTTTATTATGCCGACAAGAAGTTTACAATAGACCGCCCGGCTCTATTTTTTACTAATCCGGCTGTTCCATATTCATGGCAACCCATATCGGAAAAACAAGAAGGTTGGTTATGTCTATTTACCGAAGAATTTATTCAGTCTGCTAACCGTTCTGCTATCGAACAAGACTATCCGATACTGCATCTGAATGAAAACCCTGTAACCTTTTTAGATGAGACTCTGTTTAAAGAAATATCTTCTCTCTTTGAAAAGATGGCAGAAGAAATGTCGTCCGGTTACTTATATAAATACAGCGTGTTAAGCAATTATCTGCAATTGCTTATTCATCAGGTACAAAAACTAAACCCCAGAAGAGAATTAAACAACCAATACCCCAGTGCTGCCCACCGCACTACATTTCAGTTTCTTGAATTGCTTGAACAGCAATTCCCGGTCAACTCGCCCGACACACCTTTAGCGATGAGGACTCCTCAAGATTATGCACAAAGGCTTGCAGTACATGTTAACCACCTGAATCATTCGGTAAAAGAAGCAACAACCAGAACTTCCACAGAAATCATAACCGACAGAATCGTAAGAGAAGCTAAAGCCTTATTGAAAAATACGGACTGGAATATTTCAGAGATAGCCTATGCCCTCGGATTTGAATACCCATCGCACTTCACCAATTTTTTTCACAAAAACTCGGGATTATCACCCAGAGAACAGCGAAATCACAATCTTTGATTTTTATAAGTATTGATTTGAATTGTATAATTCAACAACAACGCCCTGTTCCTACCTTTGTAATATTAAAAAAAGTATGAAAATGAAGTATCGGAAATTAGGGACAACAGGCAAAAACCTATCTGCAATAGGATTAGGTTGCATGGGCATGTCACATGCCTATGGCGAAAGAAATAACGAAGAAAGTATAGCAACATTGCACAAAGCTCTTGACCTGGGAATAAATTTTTGGGACACAGCCGATTTTTATGGAGGTGGAGCAAATGAAGAATTACTGTCGAAAGTTTTGAAAGAAAACAGGGATAAGATATTCCTTGCTACTAAGTTTGGGCTACGTTATAATGAAAGCAATCTTTTGGCAAGTGAAGTAGACGGTTCTCCCCGATGGATGAAACAGGCTGTCGAACTAAGTCTCAAACGCTTGAATGTAGAATATATCGATTTGTATTACCTACATCGGGTAGACCCGAATGTGTCTATTGAAGAAACTGTAGGAGCCATGGCTGAATTGGTGAAAGAAGGGAAGGTGCGTTATTTAGGACTGTCTGAAGCATCAGCCCAGACACTCAAAAAAGCGAATTCCGTACATCCGATCTCAGCTTTACAAAGCGAATATTCACTATTGACAAGAGATGTAGAACAGGGAATTTTGTCAACGGTAAATGAACTGGGTATGTCACTTATTCCTTATTCACCACTAGGTAGAGGTATGTTTACCGAGAGCTTTATAACCAGGCCAGGAGAAAATGATGCCAGACAGTTTCTGCCTCGTTTTCAGGGCGAACATCTTATCAATAATCAAAATTTAATGAAGGAATTGAGTGAATTTGCGCATGGAAAGAATATCAATACTGCTCAACTAGCATTGGCTTGGATTTTAGCAAAAGGTTCAAATATTATCCCCATTCCGGGAACCAAGAAAAGGAAATATCTGGAACTGAATGCACAGGCTGTTGACGTAGAATTAACGGCTGATGAAATCATAGAAGTAGAAAAGATTATAGCAAAATATCCAAATACGGGTGATCGTTATCCGGCATCAGCCTTGAAATTAATAAACAAATAATTATGAGTAATAAAATAGAATCTACAGTCATTCTTAAATGTGCGCCAAACAAAATAGAAGAGTTTAAAATTGCAGTTGCCGAGCTTATCAAAGAGACTGTAAAAGAACCGGGTTGTGAATTATTCAGGATATTTCAAAATAATGAAAAACCGGATGAATTTATCCTTTGGGAAATCTTTACAAATGAGTGGGCAATGCAAGAACATATGAAAAAAGAGCATGAAAAAAAATACTTCGCTCTGGGGCTTTTTGAGCCTTTATCAGCCATTCATCATTCAGAAATAAACTGATAAATAATCTCGAAATGTAAAAAAAGAAATGTATCCTTATGGTGCGATAACTATAGTCTGTTGAGCACAGGGAGTTCCTATATAAACCGGATTCGGATGTTGGAGCATAAGAGTATTCGTACAATTCAGATTTATGCCAAGGTTCTTGATTTGAAAGTGAGTAGTTTTTCTGCTCACTTTTATTCTTAAATTATTCTCGACTTTTAGCCATAGAGTCACATGGGAGTATCCAATGACCGATATATTCTTATATCACAATTTGAGGAAAACAGAATCATAATCATCAAATCTGCTCCTTAAACAGTATCTTTGTTTATAAGCCACTTTCACCAATTAATCGTATGCACCACCAACTACTAAAAGACATATGCACACAAAGCCAGTTATCGGAACTGGACATTGAACTCTGTGAAAAATACTTCGAACCAATTTTGTATCCGAAGAACAAAGTTATCGAAGAAGCAGGCAAAGTACCCCAATACCTCTATTACATAGTATCAGGCTTTATGCGTTTATTTTACTACGATGACAATGGAGATGAAGTTACCATACACATCAACTGCCCTCATGGATTTTTCACCTCCTTTTCCAATTTCTCCAATCAAACACAATCTAATGTCAATACAGAATGTATAACAGACTGTGAACTGCTCAGAATAAACAAGCCCGATTTTGATGCACTTATGCAACAAAGCATTACCTGGAAAAACTATTCCGTCTTTGTATTAGCAGACTCCATGACCTACAACGAAAACAGAGCTAAAGATTTAGCAACCCTTACAGCTGAGCAACGTTACCTCAAACTCATGGAATCACACCCAGAAATAATACAGAATGTACCATTGCAATACATTGCTTCCTTTTTGGGCATGAAACCCGAAAGTTTGAGCCGGATCAGACGCAAAATAATTACTTAACTTTTGTCAAGTGTAGACAAATAACCATTCCCGACCTTTGTTCCATAATTATAAATAAATATTGATTATGACACAAAATAATTTAGTTTTAGTTACAGGTGCAAACGGTCACTTAGGAAATAATCTGGTTCGTCTACTTATTCGTAAAGGCTACAATGTGAGAGCCTCTGTACGTAATATTAAGAACAAAGAACCATTTAGAGATGTAGCCTGCGAAGTGGTACAGGCTGATATGACAGACAAAGCTTCCCTTATAAAAGCCTTGCAGGGAGTAGAAATATTTTATGCGGTAGGTGCTATTTTTAAGCTCTGGGCAAAAGACCCTCAAAAAGAAATCTACGATGCCAATATGGAGGGTTGTAGAAATATGATTGAAGCAGCCTCAGAAGCAGGAGTTAAGCGTATTGTTTATGTAAGCTCGATAGCAGCACTCAATTACTCCAAAGAAGTTATCAATGAAAACTCGGGATACAATCCCGATCGCAGGGATATGTACTACAACTCGAAGAATGATGGCGAAAAGCTGGCATTCGAACTTGCAAAGAAACACAAGATAGAACTGGTCGTTGTGATGCCGAGTGCTATGATAGGAAGTATCATTGCTGACAGACTGAGTAACTCGAATGAAATATTGAGATCGATCTTGAAAAACCAATTGCCTATCGAGACAAAAATTATGCTCAACTGGATAGATGTAAAAGATGTTGCAGAAGGTTGTTATCTTGCTGCTACAAAAGGACGTAATGGTGAACGTTATATTCTGGCAAATGAAAAGGGGATTTCGATTACAGAATCGATTGCAGTTGCGAACGAACTGTTACCTCAACTTAAATTGAAGAAGCCAACGCCTGTACCCAAATTTGTATTATATATGTTTGGTGCGTTATTGGGCTTGAGTGCTAAGATAACAGGTAAAGCTCCGGCTATGATTACAAAGGAGGTGGCTATGTTCTCTGGATTGAAGCAAGACTTTGATATCAGCAAAGCAAGGGTTGAGCTTGGATTTAATCCTAAACCGACCAGACAGGCACTCGAAGAAGCTTTGCTGTATATCTGGGAGAATAAGGAGCGTATCTTGAAGTAAAAAAATGCAATATTACATTCCTTGAAGGATGGGAGATGAAATCTGACGGAGATATAATATAGTTGCAGTTGCTTTCCCTTAACCTCGTGTATACTGCACTGATACAATTAATTACCCTCAATAAGTTAGGACTATACCACATAGCACTGCCTGGGACTATAATATTCGGGGTAAAACAGCCTCAAATATGTCATTTATCTGCTATTTACATAACATATTTATACATTTCTGTTATTCTGATAGCAATATGGTGAAAAACACAGCAAAAGTTAAGTAGCTAAATCGTGAGTCATTTTTTTAAGGTGTGAGATTCACGCTTTCTCGTCGTTTCTCAAACGTGCCTGAATGCATCATATCAATGAATCTGCAACATCAGCGATTTATTGTTTTTTTAGTTTACACTTCGTATTAGTAAATAGCGGAATACCTAAGTCGTACCTATTTGAAAGGATTTTTCAGGTACGATCCGTATAGGGTTTATAACAATGAGGCTTTAGGTTACTTGTTTTCCTGCTACATCGTAAGAATGATTTATAGGTAAACAAATATATTCGAGTTAACTGTAGTGTTTTTAATTACATACCAGATAATAGAATACATATGGCAGTAAACACATTCTGCATCCTGTTTTTTATCAAGAAGAACGAAACTAAGAAATCAGGATTATCTACCATTATGGTCCGGCTGACTATTAACGGTCAGCAGGTCCAGTTCAGCAGCGGGTTGAGTATCGATCCGCTGTTGTGGGATCAAAAGACCAAGCAGACTGTAGGGAATAGTGTAGACAACGTATATTGTAAGGAAATCAACAAGCAACTGGAAGCCCTCAGGAGAAATATAGAAGACCACTATACCCGTTTATCCCAAAACCTCGATTATGTATCCGTACACCGTTTAAAACAAAGCTTCTTAGCTGTAGAAGAAGAAACCTTGCTGACCTATCAGTTTAAAGAGCAGGTAAAGATCTACCGTTCGAAAAGCGGAAGGAATATATGCCCGGCTCCGCTGATATGTATAAACTAACCTTAGAGCGTTTAATTGAGTTTATGAAGCTTACCTATAAAGTACCCGATATACACATCTATCAGATAGGCTTATGGTTTTTAGAGAAGTTCTATCAGTTTCTCCATAAGAAATACAAATGCAGCACCAATACCACCATCAAATACATGAAGCGTTTTGCTTCCATTATGAACTTTGCACAAAAGACAGGATTGATACAAGTAACCCCGTTTAATATCTTCCGCTTTCATACCGAGAAAAAAGAACCTGTCTACCTGACAGAAGAAGAACTCAAGAGAATTATGGACAAAGAGTTTGTTACTGAAAGACTCGCAGTAGTCAGGGATGCTTTTGTGTTCAGCTGCTATACAGGCTTGTCATTCTCCGATATAGCTAACCTGAAGTTCTCTGATATTCAGGAAAGGAATTCGTTATACCGTATTCGGACAGGCAGGAGAAAGACGGATAGTGTATCGTATATTCCGTTGCTGGATATACCGATGAAAATACTGGATAGGTATAGGAGGAAATATAGTGATAAGTGTAAAGAAATAAATAAAATAGAAGTAGAAACAGAAATTAAGCAAGCAGATCGGATAGCAGATGATCGGGTGTTTCCGATACGTAGTAATCAGGTTACGAATGAGTTTTTGAAGGAGATTGCTGATGTGTGTGGTATAGGTAAGAAGGTTTCTTATCATACGGCCAGGCATACGTTCGCAACGCTGGCTCTGAGTAATGGTGTTTCGCTGGAGTCGGTCAGCAAGATGATGGGCCATACGTCGATCCGAACAACGCAGGTGTATGCTCAGATTACTAATCTGAAGGTGAAGGAGGAGATGGAAGTCATGGCGGATAGGTTGAAAGGCAATAAATAGTATTATTTATAGTATTCATTGGTAGATTCAAGATATTAAATTATTGAATCTGATAGTATGAATGATAGTATCAATCATACTATTTTGATAAAGAACATATACCGACATCGGTACTGATATCGGTATAAGGATTGTAATTCATATTTGCATTTAAATAGCATTAAGGACAGCATATTTACTATGATACAGGATAAAATTTTGTTGTATAATCTGATGAAAATACATTATTATATATCTTGTTATCTGGTAATTGTTTATATTTGATGCTATAACTGATAGCATAATAGTATGGAGACAGAATACCAATTAACGACAGCTGATATTGCCTATATAGCATCGATATCGGAAAAAGTGGGTATATTAAAGGGTAAATATGAGATTTATCCCCAGATTGATTTTAAGAAGAATAATCTGATAAAAACACTTCAGGTGATGCTGGAAGATAATAGCCTGCGTCTAAACCCTGATCAAATCGCGGAAGTTATTTTGGATAATAAGAAACTCCAAAACTATATCAGCAAAGATTCTTTGGAGTATAGTATGGTTCAGGGGCTGGTTAATGCTTATTCTTATATGGAGAAATATAAGTTGTACAAACCTGAATCCTTATATAAAGCGTTGAGTTTATTGGATGGAAAAAAAGTGGAAAATATGAACGAGTCAGTATTGACTGTCTTTGAAACTACGTTGAAAAACAGTAACGGGTTTTACCTGCTGCGTCTGACTGAATTTTGCTTTCATCTTTTCAAATCTTTTCCATTGGGTATGTGGAAGGAGGAAATAGCAGAGATATGGTTGATGCTTATGTTTTATGATCAGCATAAGTTGTTACTGTTTATGCCTTTTCAGAAACTCGGATACAAATATTTACATGATCCTAAAACTGAAAATAGTTTGGCAGTATATCTGGAGAGCTATAATCATGACTTTTCTGTTTTTAAGCCGCTCTTTCTTGGTATTGTTGATGAGTGTTTGACTGAATGCCTGGCTTTTCATGATCAGTTATTGAATCCGGGTGACAGGGTTTCGTTTTTCAGAGGGGTAATCAAGGGTAGTGGGTTTACCCGGAAGGTTTATATGGAGTATAATAGAGATATTTCAACTGCTACGGCTAGCAGGGATCTGAGGGTGGCTAGTGAGATGGGAGTATTGAAAAAGTATGGGGATGGCAGGAGGACGTATTATCAGTTTGAGAAGAAGGATAGTATAGGTATAGATTGAGGATATTGTTTAATCTATTCCCAACATTGGTAACAGGGTTGGAGTGGGCAGGAAGTCGTTACTGAATTCAGTCATTATTATACCTTTCTCTCGCCAATCTAAACTTTCGCATCATAAATTCTACCAAAGATTGGGGAGACAGCACTCTGATCGTATCTACAAAACCAAAAAGCTCACGTTGCAGCTCCTGATTGATCACAACTTCTATTTCAAATAACATCGACCCGTCATCTTGTGTCTCTATCAATTGCTGGCTCTTATGAAAAGGCTTTGTAAGCACATAAGGTGCATTCTGCCTATCTACCAGAAAACGAACAATCTCCCCTTTTTGATTTAATGCCTTGGTAACTCCTATTACATCTTCAAAAAACGTTTGAGGATCGAATAACTTATTTTCCCGATAGGGTTCTTTTTCCGCTATCTCAAGACTGTGAATGCGATCCAATGCCAGATTCATTAACATCGGAGTCCCTCGTTTTACTCCGAAAACAAACCATCGGTTACGATATTCTTTGAGCAAATATGGGTAAAATATAAAAGTGGATGCTGAACGAGCCTTGAAGGAACGGTATTTTATTTCCAGTGTCTGTTTATTTACAATAGCATTATAAATGGTATCAAGATAGCTAAGTCCTTTTAAACTCTCATTCTTCTCAAAATCAATTACAGGGATTGTCTTTTGCTTGGCAGAGGTTACATGGTCTTCCAGCCGACTCACAATATCACCCATCTCTGAAAAATAAGAAAAGCCTTTAAATTGGCGAAGCACTTCAACAGCTTCCGACATTACTTTCAAATCACCTTCACTCAGTGGAGTGGCTGTTATGCTATAATCTTCATCTTCGTACTTATAGTATTTATTGTCATAAACTACAATGGGTGCATTATAGCCCAGTTTTTCACTGCGCATCATCTGAATATCCATTTGGACACTACGTTTGCTGATACCTTTATCTATACCTTCATATTCATATAAGGCATCAGAACAGGCATCTATCAGGTCTTCAAGTGTCCATTGTCTATACTTATTTCTCAAACATGTATCTATCGTCTTATAGCGGATGAGAGCGTTACGGTTTACCGGCATAGTTTACTTGGATTTGTATATTTAAAATATTGTAAGGTTTAGTTCTTTGCGGTCTATATATTTAGGGAATTTAAAAGCTGGCATCGACAAAGCCATTCCTGCATGTATGGCACCTTCAATATTTAATAGTCTGGACAATTGCTTTTTCTTATCCAAATCAAATGCAATACATACATATCCCGTATAAAACTGAGATACTCCTAAACTTTCAGCCATAAGAGAAGCATTCTGATATGCGAGATTTGCATCTTGCCTTCCAAAGTTACTGGAGGTTGGTGTATGTATGAATAAAACAGCTTTTGCGTCCCGTAATATAGCATCAGTACCGCTTCTTTGTTTTGCAATAACAGCACTTAATTTTGGGATAGCATCCTTTGCCCCGGGTGATATCAGATTCAAAAAAGGCTTTATCAGAGGATTTGATATTTTTTTCACAGTGGTTTCAAATGTCTCTATTGTAATATCTGATATCTGTTTTAGTAAATCGGGGTTTGTAACAAGGGTAAAACTCACCTCCTGTCCATTGCTGGCTGTAGGTGCCAGATGTGCAGCATTTACAATCTGGCGGAGATATTCTTCCGGAACAGCCGATGATAAGAATGCTCTGTTAGATCTTCTGGATCTACACAACTCCATTACTTGTTCCGGCGTAGGTAGGATATCTCTATTAAGTGTATGTACTTTTTGTTGAGGAAATTCGGAGTGAATAACTGAATCGGTAGGACATACGGCAACACAATGACCACAGGCTATACATGTCTGGATATTTCTTAAGCCTATTTCAGCTTTAGGATTTTCTTGTGTCAAAATGTATGCCGGACATACTTTTACGCATTTACCGCATTTTATACAACTTTCGTTTTCAATGTCTATTGTTATCATTTTCTGCTGCTAGTATTAAGTTGACCTTCTATTATCTATCAAAAATAATAAAAATAAATTCATCTACGCAAAAAAGCTGCGTATCCACGCTTTTACTTTGTATCCTCAAATAAAGAGATCATTAACTTAATGCCCTTGTAGCTTAAAAGGAAAAGCTGCGGAAAAAGATTAGACTGAGCCGTGGAGTGTGCGGATATTCCCGTTTCTGACCATGCGTTGTTGCGGGTAGATTTTGCAGAAGCACCGAAAATATTAATTTATAAGTAGGGAAGCGCATTTAGAGCCGTACTGCTTCGAAAGAAGAATGTGAGTTCTAATCTCATCAGGGGTACAAAAAAGAAAAATTATGAAAACAATCATACAAGATAAACTAAAAGAGATAGAGAAGCAATATGATATAAAAATATTATTTGCTTGCGAATCGGGTAGCCGTGCATGGGGATTTCCTTCACCTGATAGTGATTACGATGTACGATTTATATATGTTCGCCCATTAGAACATTATCTGTCTATACAAAAGAAAGTGGATCACCTGAGTTTTCGAATCGATGAAACATGGGATATATACGGATGGGATCTATCGAAAACATTACAGTTGATAGGCAAATCAAATACAACTCCTTTCGAATGGTTACAATCACCAATGGTATATATGGAAAACGAATCTTTCAGAAAAGAATTATGGAATCTTTGCCAACATTATTTTTGTGCAAGAAGCAATGCACATCATTACTTAGGAATAGCTAAAGGAGCGACGGAAAGTATAGAGAATAAGAATCTAAAAATAAAAAAACTGTTTTATATACTTCGACCTCTGTTATCAGCCCTGTGGTGTGTTGAGAGAAAGAGCATAGCCCCGATGAGCATATTTCCTCTTCTGGATGTGACACCTACTTGTTTAAGGCTGAATATCCTATCTTTAATAGAGAAAAAGCAGACTGTAAATGAAAGCTTTATAATACAAATAGAAGATTCTATGAAATTATGGATAGATGAAACTTTTGAGTATTACATAAAGAAATCAAACGGATTAGACAAAGAGAAATTTGATTCAGACTTACTAGATTCGTTTTTTAGAAAAACAATAATGAAATGACAATACAAGAGATAAAAGATAAAGGCTTGTTACTATTCGAATGTATAAGTGGAAGCAAGGCATATGGGTTAAATACTCCCCAATCAGACACCGATCTGAAGGGGGTATTCTATCTGCCAAAAGATATGTTCTATGGGTTGGAATACATACCTCAAATAAGTAATGAAACGAATGATGAAGTGTATTACGAACTCGGTCGATTTGTAGAACTACTTTGCAAGAATAACCCTAACATATTGGAAATACTAGCTTCACCTGCCGATTGCATATTATATAAACATCCATTAATGGATGAACTGCATATAGATATGTTTCTTTCAAAGCTGTGTAAGGATACTTTTGCAGGATATGCTCATTCTCAGATAAAGAAAGCCAGAGGCTACAAGAAAAAAGTAGTAAATTCAATGGATAAAGAACGGAAAGGTGTGTTGGATTTTTGTTACATTCTTGAAGGATATTCTTCTGTTCCTGTAAAAGAATGGCTGGATAAGGAAAGGTATAAGCAAGAACTATGTGGACTTAGTTCAATAGCCCACAGCAAAGGAATGTATGCATTATTTTATGATAAAGAAGAAAAGTTCAGTTATCATGGTATAGTGAATAGTCTACCAGCGAATGAGGTTTCTCTATCATCCATAATAAAAGGGGAAAAGGAAATAGCTTATCTGAGTTTCAATATAGAGGCTTATTCGATGTATTGCAAAGAATACAAGGAATATTGGGACTGGGTGGCAGAGCGAAATGACAATCGTTATCAGACTAATTTGAGTCATAGCAAAAATTATGATTCTAAGAATATGATGCATACGATACGTTTATTACAAGTAGCGGAGGAGATAATACGGGATGGAACTCTTACTGTAAAACGTCCAAACCGAAAACAATTACTTGATATAAAATCAGGAGATATGAAATATAATGATTTATTGGTTATGGCTGACGAGTTAATGGAAAGCATAGAGAAATATACTAATTTAAGTAGTTTACAAGAGAAGCCTGATATTGTAATGGCTGAAAGGATTTTGGTGAAAATGAGAGAGGAATTGTATAAATAAAATTATCAATTTATAAATCATTTTTTATCTACGCAAAAATACTGCGTATCAATTTATTTCCTTTGTAAGAGAATTAAAAAAAGATAAAACTGCTCTTGTTTTAAGTTAGGAGTTTGTATATAAACAAGGTCTTGCAGACAAACTCCGAGAGGTTCGAATCCTCGATGCTATTGGTAAGCATTACCTTTTGGTTGGCATCAGATTGTAACTCTGACAAAAATAGAAAAACAGAACCTATAGTTCGAATCAGGTTAAAGCCTGAAAATCTAAGGATATCGTAAAGAAAGAGATGACTTACTTAATTAGATTTCCCTTTAACCTGGTGTTTTTCTTTAAAACTAACAACAAGATTATAACAATTATAATTATGAAAAAAACATTTCAAATAAAAGCGAATACTGAAGGATATTTATTCCGGAAAAATGTATTTGAGAAAAAACTTGAAGCGGGAATACACAAATTTTGGGACTGGAAAAACGAGATAGATGTTATAACTCTCCCTTTGATCAGTAAATTATTGAATATTACTAATCAAGAAGTACTTAGTAAAGACAATATTGCTTTTCGTTTTTCATTCTATCTTATTTATAAGATTATTGACGGAGACAAATTTCTGAAACATTTTACTCTCGACCGTGCTACAAGTTTTATTATTTATGAAGCCGAACAACGTATTGGGATAATATCTCAAATACATGTTAAGAATATTATTACAAACTATGATAGTGAGGAATTGAATGATAAACGAGCAGAGTTAAGCGGACTCAAAAAAGAAATACTTAACGAACAGTTATCTGAATACGGAATAGAGATTGAAGAATTGGATGTGAGAGATATGACTTTTCCTAAATCAATACAAGATTTATTCTCGAAACATCTAGAAGCTAAGATTCGAGCTAAATCCGATTTAGAAAATGCACGAACAGCCGTTGCTACCGCCCGTACATTAAAGAATGCTTCGGAACTGATGAAGGATGACGACAATATTCGCTTCTTTCAGATGTTGGAGACAATATCAAAAATTGCCGAAAAGGGAAAACATACTTTCACTATTGGAGATTTGAATCAAATTACGCAAACAAAAAAATAACTAACAATGATAGAATTAAAAGGAAAATATAATCAGAATTGCAAAATATTTCTGGACGAAGCAGAAGATGGTGCAATAGATATGATAGAAAACATCTTGAATCATGAAGTTTCAAAAGGAGTGCAAGTACGTATCATGCCCGATACCCATGTAGGTAAAGGTATTGTTATCGGTTTTACGATGCCAATCACTACGATGGTCAATCCTAATTATATTGGGGTAGATATAGGATGCTCAGTAACCAGCCATAAATTAAATAAGCAAATAGATACAAGTCTGTTCAAAGATATTGATAAGTGAATCAGACGTTCTGTCCCAATGGGAAAAGGCACGTTGAACAAAAAATCATTTAATGATTGGTGGGTGGAATTATATTTCAACGATGTGAATACTAAAATATCAGCGTTTCAGAATGCCTGGGAAGTAAAATTCGGTGAGAATAAAGAGCCTATCGTTATCAATAAAGAAGGAATAGCATCTCTATGTAAAAAATTGGATATGAAAGAAGAATCTTTCTATCATTCAGTTGGTTCATTAGGAGGAGGCAACCACTTCATTGAATTAGGAGAATCTTCAAAAGACGGTTCTCATTACCTCACTATACATTCAGGTTCCAGAAACTTTGGAAATAGAGTTTGCAGATACCATGCAAATAAATTGAAACCAAATAAGGAACTCCCTGAAGTATATCATACTGAATTTAGGTATATCATTGAAAATACATTGCCTACATCTGAAATTCCGAACAAACTAAAAGAGTTGGGAGCAAAGTATATGGTAGGTGTGGATGAGATTCTGCTTCAAGGCGATGAGATGTACGCATATTTAATAGATATGATTATTGCTCAGACTTATGCTGAGTATAACCATAAAGCAATGTCAAAAGCTATTTTTCGTGCTTTGGGTGATGATTATGAAGCTCAGGAATCAATCTATTCTATGCATAACTTTATTGATACTTCTGACTGGATTATCCGAAAAGGAGCAATCAGATCGTATAAGGGTGAAAAAATGATTATTCCATTCAATATGCGTGACGGTATTCTTATCTGTGAAGGAAAGAGTAATGCGGACTGGAATTGTTTAGCTCCACATGGAGCAGGACGAATATTAGCTCGAAATCAGGCTTTCAAGACATTGGATATGGATGAATTCGAGAAGGAAATGGAGGGTATTTATTCCTCATCTATTTGCAAGGCTACGCTTGACGAATCACCGATGGCTTACAAGGATAAGGATATGATTATAGGCGCCATTGCAGATACTGCAACTATTTTGGATTCTGTGAAACCAATTTTAAATATTAAGTCGGTAAATTAAATGAAAGCAATCATATTTCTTTTTTTGAAATATGATTGCTTTGTTTCTTGCTGATTATCAAAACTAAAGAGCAAATATTTATTTTATTTTTCAAACCTAGCTTCCACACTCCCCATATCTCTGAGAATAGAACTATCCAGTACCTTAGCATAATGCTGTGTCATTTTTGTGTTGGAGTGCCCTAAAATCTTGGCTACATTTTCTAAAGAGACATTGTTGGCGAGCATAACAACGGTTGCGCAAGTATGACGGGCTACGTGGATAATTCCACCCAAGCAAGTAAAAACAGAATACAGAAGACAAACAGGTAATATATTTAAAATGAGTTTATTTTCATTAAATAGCAGTTTTATAAAAATCAAATTCCTGTGAAATTATGCAGTATATCCGTTACCAAACCGTTAACCGACAAGTTACCGGATACCGATAGGTAACCAAAAGCATAGTAAAGAACTTAGAACATGCTTTTTATTCACTGATTCACAAAGTTTTGCATACCAAAGAGCACTTATATAACAGGTAACTTTACAGTCGTATTTGCGACTGCAATAAGCCACAAAAAATATAGGTGAATGAAAAAAGAAAAATTCAAGGTATTGCTCTACCTCAAAAAGAGCAGTTTGGACAAATCAGGCAAGGCTCCGATTATGGGACGCATCACGCTTGGTCGGTCTATGGCACAGTTCAGTTGCAAACTCTCCTGCACCCCCTCGCTGTGGAATCCCCGAGAAAGCCGTTTGAACGGCAAGAGCCGGGAGGCGGTAACGACCAACACTAAGTTGGACAAGCTACTGCTTGCTGTTAATGGTGCATACGATGTACTTATTGAACGCAAGCAGTCATTTGATGCTTTGGCTATCAAGGATTTGTTTCAGGGAAGTGTCGATACCCAAATGACTTTGCTCAAACTATTCGACCGCCATATCGAAGAAATAAAAGCACGAATAGGCATCGATGTATCTCATCGCACCCTTCCCAACTACCTCTACACCCGAAAAAGATTAGTCCTGTTTATCAAAAAAAATTCCAACACATCCGACCTTGCATTCAGCCAGCTTAACGAGCAGTTTATCCGTGAGTTTCAGGATTTTCTTGTGCTTGATCAGAGATTGGGTGTAGAGACAGTCAGACACTATTTGGCGATATTGAAAAAGATATGTCGAATAGCCTTTAAGGAGGGACATTCCGATAGACACTACTTTGTCAACTATCCCCTGCTAAAGCAGAAAGAAAATCCCCCAAGAGCCCTTAGTCGTGAAGACTTTGAGAAGATACGAGATTTAGAGATTGAAGAACACCGATGGTCTCATATTACGACTCGTGATATGTTTTTGTTTGCCTGTTACACCGGGACAGCCTATGTGGATGTGGTAGCCATAACAAACGATAATCTGTCTAAAGATGATACAGGCGATTTATGGCTCAAATACCAACGAGGTAAAAACGGCAAACTTTGTAGAGTAAAGTTGTTGCCCGAAGCCATTGACTTAATCGAGAAGTACAAGAACAAGTCAAGGGAAACCTTATTTCCCAAAATGGAATACAATACGCTGAAATGGAACCTTCAAAGCCTACGCCAAATTCTTGGTATTCCCGTGCTAACCTATCATACAGCACGGCACTCATTTTCAAGTTTGATCACACTCGAAGGTGGAGTTCCTATCGAAACCGTTTCTAAGATGCTCGGTCACGCAGATATTAAAACCACACAGATATATGCTCGTGTTACCCCGAAAAAACTATTTGAAGATATGGACAAGTATATTGAAGTGACCAAAGATTTAAAATTAGTTCTGTAATACTAACCCGATTAAACAATACAATTATGCGAAGTACATTCAAGATATTATTCTATATCAACCGAAATAAAGTAAAAGCGGACGGCACAACAGCCGTTTTATGTCGTATCTCTATCGACGGAAAACAAACAGTCCTAACGACAAGCATCTATTGCAATCCTGACGATTGGAACAGTAACAAAGGAGAAATTAAGGAAGAGAGAGCCAATAAAAAACTCATCTCATTTCGCCAACGGATTGAACAAACCTACGAAAAGATCCTCAAAGAACAAGGCGTTATCAGTGCGGAGCTACTCAAAAATACTATTACCGAAGTAAATTCCGTTCCGATGCTATTGTTGGAAGCAGGCGAAGCAGAGAGGGAGCGACTAAGAATACGTGCGTTACAGATTAATTCAACCTCCACCTATCGGCAATCGAAGGTATCTCAAAGTAATTTACATGGGTATCTGCTCACACTGAAGATGAAAGACATTGCATTTACCGCTATTACAGAAGAGTTTGGCGAAGGCTACAAACTTTATTTAAAAAGTAAGGATTATAGTTCCGGACATATTAACCATTGTATGACTTGGTTGAACCGACTTATTTACATTGCAGTTGATCGAGAACTGCTCCGATTTAACCCGATTGCCGATGTTGCATACGAAAAGAAAGCACCGCCTAAGTTACAACACATAAGCAGAAACGAATTGAAACTGATTATGGAGAGACCCATGCCCGACAAACTGCAAGAGCTGACACGCAGAGCCTTTATCTTTTCCGCATTTACTTCTCTAGCTTATGTTGATGTAAAAGGATTATATCCTCGTCACATCAGACGGACAGCCGATGGACAGCGTTATATAAAAATCCATCGGAAAAAGACAGATGTGGAAGCCTTTATTCCTTTGCATCCGATTGCCGAACAAATTTTGTCGTTCTACAACACGACAGATGATACGAAGCCTGTCTTTCCACTACCTAATCGTGATCGGATATGGTATTGCATTAATGAGATAGGCTTTCTTGCCGGAGTCAAGGACAATCTGAGCTATCATCAAAGTCGGCATACTTTCGGAACCCTTTTGTTATCAGCGGGTATTCCGATTGAAAGTATCAGTAAAATGATGGGGCATACAAATATTTCCACAACGCAGGTATATGCCAAAGTAACGGACGACAAAATATCTCAGGATATGGACAGACTGATAGAACGAAGAAAAACAATGAAGAATAGCGCAAATCAAACCGTACAACCATGAAAAGAGAGATAATTACAATTAGTGATAGCGGAATGGTTAGTGTTCCGCAAGAGGTCAGCATGAATATTAATGAGATTGCCAACCTATTGGGTGTATTCTATCAAACGGCAAAGAGTGCTATCCGAAGCATTGAGAAATCGGGTGTTGCTGGTGGCGACTACTCGATGAGTGGCACAGTCGAGGGTTTGAAAGTCTACCCAGACTATTACGGGTTGGAGATGATTATTGCTGTTGTATTTAGGGTGAAGTCGGAAAAGGCGGAGGTATTCCGCAATTGGGTAATGAAGAAGGTAATCAGGCACGACATAACGGAAGTGTTTGTATTGCCTTTACAAAATGCGATGCTGAACTGAAAGTTAGATGGATTTATTTCCATCGAATTCGATGGAAATAAAAGAATACCACTATTTTGAATTAAATTTGCAGAATCTAATTATGGCGAATTCGCTATAATTAAAAACAGAAATAAATATGGCTAAAATAAGGGTACAGGAAACAGACGTAACAGTTGTTCGAATAAAGGATAACGATTATATTTCTTTGACTGATATCGCCAAATACAAGTCAGAAGAACCATCTATCGTAGTGGCAAACTGGATGCGCAATCGCAATACAATCGAATACCTCGGTATTTGGGAAAGTCTTTACAATCCCGATTTTAAACCTATCGAATTCGATAGGTTTAAAAAAGAGGCGGGCTTAAACGCATTTACATTATCCCCTTCAAAATGGATAGATGCAACTAGTGCAATTGGTATTATCACTAAATCAGGAAGATATGGCGGGACATTCGCCCATAAAGATATAGCTTTCAAATTTGCAAGTTGGATTTCGGTTGAATTTGAGCTGTATATTGTTAAAGAATTCCAACGCCTCAAAGAACAGGAACAGGATCAACTTGGTTGGTCTGCAAAACGGGAATTGTCTAAAATCAATTACCATATCCATACCGATGCCGTAAAACACAACCTTATACCTGATGAACTAACACCACAGCAAATATCCATCGTATATGCCAATGAAGCTGACGTATTAAACGTAGCATTGTTTGGTGTAACTGCCAGGCAGTGGCGTGATGCAAATTCCGATTTGAAAGGCAATATCCGGGACTACGCAACTATCAATGAACTGATATGCCTCTCCAATATGGAGAATATCAATGCTGTTTTTATCAATGAGGGTATGATTCAAAAAGACAGATTGTTGAAACTGAATCAGATTGCTATTCAACAGATGAGGATATTACAGGAGGTGGAGAACCGCAAGTTATTGAAATAAGGCTGTCTTGTCTGAGCAAAGGGCTTTATATAAAACTGTCAAGAGCAGCAAGTACATAAACAAAGGGTGTCCCCGTAGTGTGAGGGACACCCTTATAAATCTTACCTGTCGGTTGTTTAACTTTAGCTCTCCTTCTTATAGAACAGGCAAGATTTTGGCTTGGAGCAAATTGATTGAATGAATTGCTTAACTATAAGCAGCCTACTTAGGCTTGGTAAAGAATAAGGTGCTTTTAATAGTATCAGATATTAATTACTTGTATCTTCTATATCATCAGTCTGCAAATAGGCTTCCGTACAAATATCATTCTGAATACGGCATACAAGTGTAGCTTCCGATAAACGCATTTCTATAGTCACATCCTTAGGTTTCTTTTTTTCGGGTTTTACAACATGATGTTTTACATAAAGCTTTAATAATTCATCGAGGGATAATCCGACACATTCTGATATGGTAAATGGAAGAGCTACAGCACGGAAGTAATCTGCTGCTTCGTTCGTCATATTGTGTTTTTCGTTCTTTGTAGACATAGGTATTTCTTTTGTAGCCTGTCTCCCTCGTTTCAGGCATTGTCAGCAAATAAAAAAGCGGAGGAACATTAACATATCCGTAACTTTGGGAGTCCAAGCCCATGCAAACAAAATAGAAAACGTCCTCCACTTGTGGGTGGAGTGACGTTTACACTGATCTTGATTGTTGCAGTTGACTTCTTTTGGACTTTTAAGTTACACCGAAACAGCTAAACGCTCTTTGTATTATTCTGAATAATAAGGATGGTATGCCTTCGCAAACCATCTGATTGATAGCGAGTATCAACATGACAAAGTTACTTGACTGTTTTAAAAAACGGAACTTTTTCCTTCTATAAACAATAGGAATTTTTATTGGTTGGAAATCAATAAAATCAACCTTAAAATAAAGAATCTTGCTATAAGTTATACTGTACATTGAATAATTTATAGTAATTTAGGCGGAACAAAGATTAACGAATAAATGTTTTAGAAACTAAATTATGACAAATACTAACAATGAAACTGGGAATCAAATACATCATGGAGAGAATGTAAGATTTTTTCGTGATGTTATGTTGGGCTGGTCGCAAGAATATTTTGCAACTCAAATGAATATACATCAAAGCGATGTTTCTAAATTAGAAAACCAGGAAGTTATCAGTGAGGATAAGCTAAAACAAATTGCCAAGATATTTGGTATCGATGCAAATGCTTTGCAATACCGCAATCTAAAGAATGAGGCGAAAACATATATTTTCGAGATACAAGGGGATTACAATGTTAGTAAAACATCAGTTATTAATCCGTTAGAAAAAGTGTCAGAATTATATGAGCGGATCGTAAAACTAGAAGTTGAAAATGAACAATTGAAAAATCAACTGAAGAAATAACATTATCTTAGTTACCGTATAATATATTAGTCCTCTTGATTTTTCAAGGGGATTTTTGTTTTAGCTGTTTTTCTTTTTTCATCTGAATACAAAGAAATAGGAAGCCAATAAAACGGCAAGGTCAAAGCCCTTGAGGATTTTATCGGAAATCTGCGTTCTGACGAACAGTATTTCCAGAGAAAAACCTTGCCTTATTTATTCTCTTCATAGAAAGGGTGTTTATCAGCTGTAAAAAGATAAATAATATTCATTGGGGTGTGAGTTGGAGGGGCTTACTGTACCCACGACTTGTTATAATTATCCTCCAACATCTTATACACATCCGATTCTGCAAACAGGATCTTCCCTTCCAACTTGTAAAAGGCAATCCGCCCCTTATCTCTGTAATCCTGAAGACTGCGGGGGCTGATATGCAGTATATCGCAAACCTGTTTATTGTTCAGGTAACGTTCGCCATTCAAACTCGGCTTATTGATTTTGATACTCTGCTCCATATTCTCGGAAATTTCATCTGCCAATATCAGTATTTCTTTGATTTCGGGAGAATTATCTCTCAATACATCTTCATTATCCATAATCGTATTATTTTTTAATTGGTTTTGCGTCTACTCTGGATTTTTGCATTAGTTTTTCCACATCGGACTTTTTGTAGTAACATTTATGACCTGTTTGCGAGTATGCAAGTATGCCTCTGTCCCGATGCGATTGTAATGTTCTGGGCGATATATCCAACAACATACATACCTGCTGATTATCCAGCCACTCACTTTTGGATGATACAGGTATCAGTTGCCTGCTCTTCTCACGCACATCCTTTACCAGTTGTTTTAATTTTTCGAATGCTCTTTCGTCAATAATTCGTATACCCATAGCTGTACTTTTTTAATTTATATTTGGTTCTTTTTTTAGCTTGTTGTTATTCGTTTATACAAATAAAATAAGAATATTCAGTTGTATCAATACTTCTTAAACTCGTGGCGCTAGTTGGCGTTAGTTGGCGTTTATCCTATGTGTCTTTAACAAAAGAAACGGAGCAGATTATTCATCTGCTCCGTTTGTATCATTTCTATTTTCTCATTCCTTCATGCACTTCTATCAGGTAAGAAATCTCTTATACTAAAACCTGTATTCTCATAAAAATATTCCTCCACACCTTCTTTATAATATTTCTTGTTTTGGATTTTCTGATCGACACGATCAATCAATAAACTTAAATGTTGCTTTGCTCCTTTGATCTGCTCTTGTAATTTGTCGAATAAAACTGTATCTTTCATTTTAGCCACAACAATAGCCGAATCCAGATCTGAGGTAGTGCTTTTGCCTTGCATGATGTCTTTCAGGTCAGCTATTTCTTCAACGGTCACACCTTTTGCCTGTATAATTCCATCGGGTTCGACTTCGAGTTCCAGAAAATATTCTCCTTGTCCATGAGATGCCGATAATTCAAACAGATCAGCCTTTTCTTCTTTGGATTGAGATACGATGGCTTGGGCTTGTATTCTATTGTTTACTTTCTTATATGTTTCGATCCTTTTATGGGCTTTACTAAGTTTACAATTCAAGTCAAAGGCTCTTTCTTCGAGCCTGATAGAATTGCTTATCATCTCTGCCCGAAGTTCGGAATATAAATCCAGCTCTCTTCGTAAGGCTTCATTCTCAGCTGTAAGGCGCTTATTTTCTTGCTTCACCTCCTGATGATTGTTTATAAGCATAGTATGTATTCGAGCCTTTTTCAGCTCTTCTGCTTTGTGTTGCCGTTGCTGCCTTATTTCTTTTAGTCTTTTTTTCTTTCGTTGTTGGTAGTGTTTATACCAGCTGGAAAAAACAGTCTGAGTTATCATAGCTGCCAATAATGAAAGTGTGGTAATAAGTATCAATGTGGAGAATATTTCCATAAAAGTAGCTGTTGTTATCATATCGGTGATTATTTAATATTTATTCTGGCTTTTGATTATTTGTGATTTTTGAGCAAAGCTCATCTATCAGTTCATTGATACGGCTACCCTTCTGCAATTGTTTATCGACAGGAAAGATCGTTGAACGGAAGATCGCCTTTTTAGAAGCTGACATCTCTCTCCTGAACCGTTTGGTGTCAGGCAGTCGTGTATTGAGGATGTTTAAGCCAATGCGTTCAATCAGGGCAGTATATTCGTCATAGAGTTCTGTACTCTCACGCAGGTCTACCAGATTCCATAACAAGTAAAGTGCTTTGGTATTGACTTGCCTTGGTTTGATATACATATCGTTGAATGCCTGGGCAAACGATAAGGTACTTTCCAATACCAACCTGTCGGCACTGATGGGTGAAAAGATATAATCCATTTCAGAAATGGTTTCGATAAAGCCCGGTGTATTTAATGTACCCGGCATATCAAAGAAGATAATATCAAAATCGGTATCGTAGCTGTTTATCATAGAATGTGCTGTCGTGATTGCATCTGATACGGTAGCTGTCTCTATGGGATAGATATTCTTGTCTAATTCCGAAAATTGGTTCTCTGCCAGTTTTCCGTAGTAGGGATTGTCTTCTACCTGTTTGATATCCCGTTCCCGCATTTCCTGTACGCTGTATTGGGGATAGTCGCAGTCGATGATTCCTACATTATAATCTCTCAAATAGTGTAAATAGCTTGCAGTGATAACAGTCAATGCTGTTTTGCCGACTCCGCCCTTTTGGGTAGAGAAGGCGATAAATAAGGGTTGGTTATTCTTTTTCATTGGGTTAATTAAATTAAGTCGTGAATAAAATTTATTGCTGTGTTTTACGGATATAACAGTCTTTGGTTGTTATACTTAGTGAAAAATCATAAGGGTCTGAGACCTTAATCAATTGGTTTTCTTAATTTCCCTTCAAAGAGGCTATTGATTTCCTCTTTGTAAATTTCAAAGTGGTGTTTCAAGACGTTTTCGACAAACCCGCTGACTGTCAGACGCGGATCACCGATACTATGAACAATGCGTTTGATGGTGGCGATGGTTTCTTTTTCTACGTGTAATCCCTGACGTGAGTCCAGTTCATAGCGACCCAAAAATAGTTCCGAATAATCGACGGCTGTTGTTCGCTTTTTTCGGCTTGCATCTTTGGTCTTGCTTTCCGAAACTTGTGATACAGGAATAGTTGATGCCGAATTTATCTTTTCTTGTTTTTCGGCATCAGTATTATTGGGGACAGAAGCTCCATTTATTACATCGGTATTGATTGGTACTTCCTCTATCGTTTGCTTTTTAGGTGTCATAAAACTATGGACAGCTTTTCCTCTGGTCGGGGTAGAACTGTCATTGGTTTGATTTGTTGCTCCATTTATATTTTCATTCATATGTAGATGTTAAATTGGATTGATAACTATTTCTGTTTGTATATCTCTCAATAGGTTATTGAACGATTATCTGATTGTGTCTAATAATCCAGACTATTGTATACAGCTACACAGCTCTACACTTCTGTGTACGTGTCTACGGGTGAACGGATCAGTGGATATTTCTTTTTATCTCTCATTTTAGATAGCATTTGATGGATGAATCTATTTTCAACAACCTAAAAATAGGTCTCTATGATTAGAGCTGTTTTCAGCTGTCTCGATACAAAGAAATAGCAATAAATCCATAGATTAATCAGAAAGGTAATTAGCTGTATGACTTTGCTTTATTGTGCATTATTATGATAAAAGAAGGCTTGCCTACCGAAATAAATTACCATAATATTGTAGTCGGGTAAGCCAATAATAATTCAACGGATAATGAATCAGGCTGATCCTGATTTTTTTTGCCAATTCTCGATAAACATGAATCTCATGCCTGAGATTATTCACGACCCTCATTCGGGGCGGATTTTTATTAGCGATTCTCAGACTGGCAAATCCCGGCAATTCAAACCTGACTTTTCGTCCCGGAAATGGCAATATTCAGCAACTCTCAGCATAAGATTCCTGTATGTTTATTATATTGATATTCAACGAATATTATTATTTTATTCGTAGTCTGGATCATTAAAATTACAGACTATGAACAAAGAAAAAATATTACTTACGACGGCTCTGTTAAACCGTATCTTTCATCCCATTTCTCGATTTTCAGTTTTCATGTCTCAAAAAAGCGAATTGCTTCCGCATTCGTTTTTTTTCGATTGCTTTCGGAGCAAGGTAATCTTTCGGGTAACCCAAAATTCGCCTGTCGGCTTTTTTGCGTCCCCTCGAAAACCTTGCTCTGCGAGGCTGTCGACCACACCACTTGCTCCCGATGGTTGCAGTTGGCGGGGTCTCCAACAAGCCTTCCGTTCTGCTTCCGATGGTCGCAGATCTGTCGGCTTGTCCTGTACTTGGAGGTACAGGGAATTATTCCATAACTTGAAATGTATATGTTATGGGAAAAGATAAATTGGAGGCGGAGGCTCTCCGCGGTCGTCCGAAAAAGGATAAGGACAAGTTATCGAAGTCGATAAACCTCAAATTGGCTCCCGAAGATTATACAATCGTACAGCGGAAAGCGTTGAAAGTGGGACTGACTGCTACCCAATATGCGAGAGAAATGACTTTAAACGGAGGTGTAAAATCACGTTTTACACTAGAGGAATTAGACCTGATACGTAAACTTTCGGGCATAGCAAACAATCTGAATCAACTTGCAAAACGAGCAAATCAGGCAGGGTTTTATGAGATAGAAAATGAAGTTATACCTATGTTAAATTGGATAAAGACTATACTCAATGATCGCTAGGAATATAAAGGGGAAAGGTTTCGGTGGCTGTGTTCGCTATGTGTTGAACGATTCACACGAGTTATTGGAAGCAGAGGGCGTATTTGCGGATAATGCCAAGAGTATTATCCGCAGCTTTACTGTACAGCGTTCAGGTAGGAAGGAGATAAAACAGCCTGTCGGACATATTCCGATATCCTTCTCGCCCGAAGACAAAGCAAGAATGACGAATGATTTTATGCTGCAACTGGCAAAAGAGTATATGGAGGAAATGGGGATAAGAAATACACAGTATATTGTAGTTCGGCATCACAATACGGAGAATGAGCATTTGCATATTGTATACAACCGTATTGATGATGACCTGCAACTAATATCTGTCAACAATGATTTTAAGCGGAATATCAAGGTTTGCAAGAAACTAAAGGATAAACACGGTCTCACTTATGGTGAAGGAAAGGAGAAGGTTAAACGAGAGAAACTAAGGAATCCCGATAAGGCGAAATATTATATTTATGATTCCATAAAGGCGGTTTTGCCAGGTTGTAAGAATCCGGCAGACCTGCGGTTTGCTCTTCAGAAATTCGGGATTGATATTGAATATAAGCACAAACGGACAACGAACGGAATTGAAGGGGTATCATTCCGGTATAAGAATATTGCTTTCAAAGGCTCTCAAGTGGATAGAAAATATAGCTTTGGGAATCTGAAAAAGGAATTTCAAAAGAATATCATAGAAGAGAATAAACAAACAGTAAGGGAAGTACAGCAGCAGAAAGTGGTTAAAGAAGTTGAACAATCAACTCCGAATATACCTAAAGAAATGCCTCAGCCAACGATAGATTCTCCAAAAAGAGATGGTTTGCCAACTATCGGAGGGATAAAAATAACGCCTGAGCAGGCAACTATTTTGAAAGAGGGAGGGTATATTTATTTGGAGAATATGACTAACAGCAAGGGGCTGCTGTATTCGGCGTATGTTATTACGGACGACAAGCAACAAAAGGTGTTTATGTTCAAGAATCGCCCTGATGAGTTTGTGAGGTATGGAAAATACGAGATGCGTGCGATGGATAAGCGGTTGATTGAGGCGGGGTGTGTTGTAAAAGCGAAAGTCAAGTGGTGGGGAGGAATAGATTATCAATATCCGTACTTGTGGAAAGAAAATCCAACTGATACTGATTACACGGAATCGTGGAATGATCCACGAGTACCCGAAACTACTTCTATGCAGAAAGCGACAAGCTCTATTGCCGAAGTAGTCTCTAGCACCATTAAAGAAACTGCGTCCAATAATACTATTTCCCCAATTATAACCACCGCAGGCGAAGTAGTTTCTGCAATAGGGGGCTTCTCCGATCTATCAAACTCTAGTGGTAATTCTGCCGAAAGTAATTTCCAATATCAATTGAAGAAAGATGATGTAAGACACAAGAAGAAACGAGGAAGAAGTATATAATTTAGGCATCGCAGTTCGAGAAATGTAAATATTACAAAGTCGTTGTTATTGTTGAGGTTATTCGAGCTATTTTATTACTTTTGTTAACAAATCATTAAGCGTTAAGTATGAGCATCTTTCAGAGCATTATCGCAAAGAGTTATACAAATTGTTAGAGGACGAAATAATGATTGTTGAAAAGTAACCTTAAAATAAAATTATAAAATATGGCTGTTTACAATGAAATAATTAGTTGGTCACAAAGCAGACCAATGTTTATAAGAGATGCAATTAGAAGACTTCTTGCTAATATTACGCTAACCGAAGCAGATATTAGTGAGTTGATATTGATATTAAAAAAAGAAATAGGCTTTCCCGCTATAACGATATCTGGAATTCCGGTAACCGATACTCATATCCCCACATCACCAACTCAAATTAATCCTGTAGCCAAATTAATTTCCATAAAAAAACCAATAAATATTTGTGCTTTATATAATGATGCTGAATTAAATTTTGATACAAACGGTTTAACATTGATTTACGGGAATAACGGTTCAGGAAAATCAAGCTACTCAAAATTACTCAAAAAATTATGTTGGAGTAGAGATAATAATATTCAATTAAAGAAAAATGTAAATACTCAAGATACTACTAATCAATCAGTCACGTTAACTTTTGAAGATCAAGGCGCAGTGGTGCCATTTGACTGGAAGGAAAATAATGCGACTCATTCTGCGTTAAACTCGATTTTTGTTTTTGACAGCAATTGTGCATCAATATATGTTAACGATGAGAACCCATCCGAATACAAACCAATTGGTATTGACATTTTAGATAAGTTAATTGAGCTATGTAAGAATATTGACAACCAGATAAATGCCGAAATTAATCTGCTTACAGCATCAAAACCTAGCTTGGATCAGAAATACGCTCAAACCGATTTATTTCAATGGTATAGCAGTATTGAGACCATCACGCCACTAGATATAAATACAAAACTTGTTTTTCCAGAAAGCATCATCTCCCGTAAAAAAGAACTATCTACATTATTAAACTCTACCAACCCCATTGAGATAAAGCAAATGCTATCTCAAAAAAGGAGCCGATATATAACCTTTGCGGAAAAATTAACTGCAATTGAATACCGATTCTCAGAGGAAAGTATCTGTAAGATTATAGAGTTAAAAAGAGATTATGATGCAAAAAGTAATGCTTACGAAATTGCTAAGGGTAAGTTATCTGGTAATGATCCTCTAAAAGGTGTTGGCTCTCAAACTTGGAGGCAATTATGGAATGCTGCAAAATTATTTGCAATAACCGAAGTACATCCTCAATCTCATAATTACCCAGATTATATTAGTTCCGATATTTGTGAATTATGCCAGCAACCTTTAAGCGATGATGCAAAGAGAAGATTAGAACGTTTTGATTTATTTATTCAAGATCAAACGAGTAAAGACTTTTCCGCTGTTAACGAACGTATTTCTATTGAAATTAATAGAATAGACGAGATTGTGATTGAAAGAACTGATACATGCGATGAACTAGGTGCGGAAATATCATCATTTGATAATGATTTTAAGACTTTCATAGAACAGATAACCGCTGCAAAACAGATAATTATTGATTTTCTTAAATCCAATATAAAAGAAATACCTTTACCCAAGATAATTGAATTATCCTCAACAATCAAATCTCGAATACTTAAGATAGACAGTGAAATTATTCAAAAGGAAGAGTTAATAAAAAACAGAACTTCATTTGAGAGAGAATTTCTTGACATCGAAGTATTAGAAATTTTGACTAGAAATAAGAATGGCATTTTACAATATATTACGGAGTATAAGTCAAAGAATCTTCTAATTCAGTGTAAATCAAAAACTGTTACAACTTCTATCTCAAAGAAAATAGGTGATATTTTAGAATCGGAAGCTATCCAAATTCAACATAATGAATTTATTTCCCATCTTACCTCATTAAGCGGGAATATCTCAAGTAAGGTACAAATAAAGAAAAGTCGTACATCAAGCGGTGTTACTTATCAGAAATGCGGATTTATTTCTATTGGAGACTCATTAAATAGCGTTCTAAGTGAAGGAGAGCAAAAAGTTGTTGCATTGGCAAATTTCCTTTCTGAATGCACTATCGATGGGGCGAAAAATTCCATAATATTTGACGATCCTGTCAATTCTCTTGATCAGGATTTCAGGGAAGCTATAGCAAAGAAGATCGTTGAATTGTCATCTGATAGACAAGTAATTGTTTTGACTCATGATTTGTATTTCTTACGACTATTAATGGATACGAATAAGCAAGTAAAGTTGTCTGACTGTGATATTATTGGATTATCGCAGATTAATGGGATATCGGGTATTCCTTCAGATGAAATTCCATATTTGGTAAAGAACGTACAGCAAAGAATTGATACAATTGACAAGGGATTAAAAGATGTTCAAACGATTTCCATTGAAGACATAAGAAGACGAGAGTCTGAAATAGAAAGTCTACGTCAAAGAATGAGAAAGTTATTAGAGAGAACAATAGAAGATATAATAGTAAACAAAACAATTGAGCGCTTTAGTAAAAACATCAACTTAAAAGCAGGCAACCTCTCGAATGTAGTCGTTACTGAAAAAAATGATGTTGATTTTTTACTTGGTTTATTTGGAAAATATTCCATAAGTGAACATGACGGAGGAATCGAAACTATTCCTCTTATGCCAAATGAAAACGACATAAAGCTAGACTTGGCAGATTACAAAATATGGAAAGATAATTTTAAGGAAAAAGTAAGAGAGTATAAGGTAACTCATAATATACAAAAATAATTTATGATCCTCCTCCACACCGCCGATTGGCACATAGGACAAACCTTTTATGAATATGACCGCTGTGGCGAGCATCTTCAATTCTTGGCATGGTTGAAAAGCCAGCTACAAGAGTTGCAGGTGGATGTCCTGTTAATTGCAGGCGATGTTTTCGATAGCCCCAATCCGTCCGCAGAGTCTCAAAAGATGTATTATCGGTTTTTGCGAGAGATTACGACAGCTAATCCCAATTTACAAGTAATAATTATTGCAGGCAATCACGATTCAGCGGCACGGCTCGAAGCTCCCAACCCACTGTTGGAAGATATGAATATCACCGTTCGTGGTGTGGTTAAACGCACTGCCGATGGCACAATCGATTTCAATCATTTAGTAATTCCACTTAACAAAGGTGGTTATTGTTTGGCTGTGCCCTATCTCCGACAAGGCGATTACCCCAACTCTGATACCTATGCACAAGGCGTTAAAGCAATGTATGAAGCCATATACGAGTGCGTAGGAGACCAAAGTCAACCCATAATTGCAATGGGACACTTACAGGCAACAGGTTCCGAGATTTCGGAAAACGACCGCTCGGAACGTACCGTTATCGGTGGGTTGGAATGTGTGTCGCCCGATTCGTTCGCCAAAGAGATTACCTACACCGCACTCGGACACCTCCATCGTGCACAGCGGGTTTCAGGACGGGAAAATGTACGTTATGCCGGTTCTCCCCTACCTATGTCGTTTGCCGAAAAAAACAACAAGCAAGGTGTTACACTTATCGATATAAAAGAAACCACAACGATAGAACGCATTTTATTTGATGCCCCCATTAAGCTATTGAGCATACCGGCTCAGCCGATGCCGCTTAGTGATGTGTTGGCTGAAATTGCAGCTTTGCCCGATGCTGAAAATACAAATACCGCTCCTTACCTTGAAGTAAAAGTATTGATAACAGAGCCTGAGCCCTCGTTGCGGCATCAAATAGAAGAAGCGTTGAAGACAAAGTCGGTACGCTTGGCTCGTATTGTAGCCATTACACCTAAGCGTGAAACCGATACCAAAACAATCACTTACGAAGAATTGCAAACCATCAACCCGCTGGATATGGCAAGCGATATTTTTAAACGCAGGTATGGAGGTGAAGATATGCCGGAGACGATGAAGAGTTTGTTGCAAGGCGTAATACAGGAGGTGGAACGATGAAGATACTAGCAATAAGAGGAAAGAATCTAGCCTCCTTGGAGGGCGAGTTTGAAGTAGATTTTACTACTGAACCATTGAAGTCGGCAGGAATATTTGCCATAACAGGAAGTACGGGTTCAGGCAAATCGACGTTGCTTGATGCTTTGTGCTTGGCACTGTTTGATGATACACCACGTAATAACAGAACGTCGGAAAACATCTCCATAATTGATGTAAAGGATAAAACCATCAACCAAAAAGACAGTCGCAATATCTTAAGGCGTGGCACCAGTGATGGGTATGCAGAAGTTGATTTTGTATCGCTTGGCGGTGAAACATTCCGCTCTCGCTGGAGTGTTCGCAGGTCACGGGATAAGATTGACGGCTCATTGCAGAACACCGAATTTAGACTTACAAAGCTAAACACAAACAGTGAGGTGCAAGGACGTAAGACGGAATTGTTAGCCAAAGTAGTGGAGCTTATCGGTCTTACTTTCGACCAATTCACACGTGCCGTATTGCTTGCTCAGGGCGATTTTGCTACTTTCCTCAAAGCCACTCAAAAAGAAAAAGCCGAATTGCTGGAAAAGCTGACAGGCACAGATATTTATTCTCGAATTTCTAAAACAGTATTCGAGAAATCGAGAAGTGCAGAACAAGATTTGACCTTTTTACAGGAACGTATTAAAGGCATCGAACTTCTTTCGGATGAAGAATTGGAATCGCTATCTGTTGAAAAGCAAGCAATATTGTTAGAACTCGAATCGTTGAGAATCGAAGTATCACAACTGACTGCAAAAATTAAATGGATTACAGATGAAGAGCTTCTAAACAAGGGTGTAAAGCAAGCAGAACAAATGTTGGCGGATTCCAAAAAAGCAATTGAGGAAGCAAAGCAAAGGTATGACTATCTTACTCAAATCGACAGCGTTCAAGAAATACGAGATAATTACAATGCTCTAAAAAACGCACAGAAACAACTTGTCGACAATCGGTTAAACCTCTCCAAACAAGAGTCCGAACGTAATGCCAATGCCTTATTGTTGAAGCAGGCTAACGAACAACTTACAGCTTGCGAAGAGGAGCAGACACAGCATACTGAAACGATTGCTCAAATAGAGCCACAAATAAAGAAAGCTCGTGAATTGGACGTTCGCCTTGTTGGAGCCAAAACCAATGCTGAAAGTTCAGCGAAGGAGTATCAACAAGTCATTGAATCAAAGGCAAAAATAGAGAAATCCATTTCGTCTACCCAATCGGCGATTGAAACCGCTGAGAAAACAATCGGGAAAATAAATGTTTGGTTTAGCGAACATATACAATATGCGGAGATTGTTTCGAGAGTTGATTTAATAGTCAACCTGCTCAACGATGTTGAAACAGCCAACAAACAAGGAGCGAATAATGCGAAGACATTAGCCGAGTCCAAAGAGATTCTTGTCATTGACGAACAAAAACTAGATGAACTAAAAACGGAAGCTGAAAGATTGAATAACCTGCTTCCTGCCGAGATAGCCATATTAAGAGCAAAGTTACAGAACGGAAACCCTTGCCCGGTATGCGGTAGCTTGCATCATCCGATGGCTGAGGTTCAGGGCGAAAGTTTAGAAGAGGCGAAGCTGAATAAATCAAAAAAAGAGGTAAGTGATAAAATAACATTACTTACCGTTAATATAGAAAAGCGTAGGAGTGAGCATATTCGATTACAATCGGTGATTGACAGTTATGCCACTCAATCCAAAGAAGCAGTTGATAAATTGGATACCTATCTGAACACATTGCCCCTGTGGCAACAACAATTTGAGCAAGGGAAGCTCCAAAATACGCTGATAGAAATTGCCACAGTTTGGAAAAGCTATACTTCGGAGCAGACAACAACCAATGAGCAAATCGGTCAATTCAATATCTCTTTAGAACACGAGAAAAAAAATCTATCAGTAGCCAATGAGGTATTATTGAGCAAAGAAGAGAGACACAAAAACAGTAGTGTTGAATTAGAAAAACTGCAAAGCGAAAGGTTTAAAGTTCTTGACGGAAAATCGGCTGACGATGTTGAAAAAGTATATGTAGACAAGACCAAAAATATTGCCGACAGACTCAAAAAGCTAACTGCTACTAAAGGAGAAGTCGCAGCCAAAAACGAGACATTTGCAGGTATTATCACTCAAATACTAACTGATATTTCTACTCTATCGACACGTTGCGAAGAATTACAAAAAATAGTTGATGCTTGGCTTACTGCCCAAAATGGAGAAATAACAGCAGAACAACTGGCGGAGCTATTATCTAAAAATAGCAATTGGCTTGCCACGGAACGAGAGACATTGAATCGACTGCGGGAGAATAAAACATCGGCTCAGGCAACTCTTACCGAACGAAGAAAAACCTTCGATAAACATTATGAGGCAGAGATAAAACCTGCTGAAGGAGAAGAGAAGGAGTCACTACAAACCGTTTTTACGGAAAGAAGTTCTTATATTGAGCAAAAGACCAAGCGGAATGCCGAAATAGATATGTTGGTTGTCAATCACGAAAAGGGCAAAATCAAAATAAAGGCATTCGAAAACGAGCTTGCCGAAAAGAATGCTTTATCCGAAAACTGGAAAAAGCTAAATGAAATGTTCGGCTCTGCCGATGGGGCTAAATTCAAGGTGTTGGCACAAGGCTACACGCTGGAAGCCTTGCTGACTTATGCTAATAAACATCTGCAAGAGCTATCCAAACGCTATGAATTGCAACGTATTCCTGATACATTGGGTTTGCAAGTCGTCGATTTAGATATGTTGGGCGAGATACGAACAGTACATTCTCTTTCGGGAGGTGAATCATTCCTTATTTCATTAGCTTTGGCGTTAGGCTTATCGTCCTTGTCATCTAACCGTATGAAAGTTGAGTCGCTGTTTATTGACGAAGGTTTTGGTTCGCTCGACATCGATACATTACGTGTTGCCATGGATGCACTGGAGAGCTTACAAACACAAGGACGAAAAATAGGTGTCATATCGCATGTTGCCGAAATGACCGAACGGATTACAACCCAAGTCAGAGTTGTAAAAACCTCAAATGGTAAAAGTAGGATAGAGGTGAGCGGGAGTTGATTGATATGGTGGCAATAGCATGGGGTGATAGAGGAAATAATAACAATTGAGTAATAAGGATAGATGAGTAGAATTAATCAAACATATCGTAGTTTATTAGACAAATCAATAGCATCTATATTATCAGCCATTGAAATATATAATAAACCCAATTTTGGATATAGAGAAGAGTCATTTGCTATCTTGGCTGTTAATGCTTGGGAGTTATTACTTAAAGCATACTTACTACGTCTCAATAATTACAAAATGAATGCAGTTTATGTTCTTGAACCGGTTCTAAAAAAGAATGGTCAGCCATCATCGACTCGTAAACAACCAAAACTTAATAGATGTAATAATCCAAAGTCAATATCTATTTTTGAAACTATCGCTAGGCTCAAAGAGAAACTAGTAGTTTCAAAAAATCTAATAGAGAGTATAGAGTCGTTAATCGAACTCCGGGATAATGCTATACATTTCATAAATTCTAAACCCATCACAAAACAAGTTCAAGAACTAGGGTTTGCCAACATAAAAAATTATATTTCAACCATAAAGAAATGGGAATTAGAGATAGATTTAAGTGAATACAATTTTTATTTGATGCCATTGGCTTATGTCGATGCACGAGTAGACGCTGGCTCTATATTGACTGATGAGACAAAAAACTATCTAAATCTAATTAAATCAAAAATACAAAATCAAGATATTGCTGATCAGGAATTTGATATCGCAATTTCTATTGATATTGATTTCAAGAAAGGAAATTCTTTTGATGAAAAGGCTTTGGGTTTCAAATATGACCCTGATGGTATTGGTATCGCACTATCAGAAGAAGATATTCGAAAAAAATTCCCTTGGACTCATGCAGACTTAATCGACAAATGCAAAGAGCGTTACTCTAACTTCAAGCAAGGTGTTGATTTTAATACGAAAATGAAAGTCATAAAGGCTAATGAAAAATTACATCACAACAGAAAGCTCGATCCAGCGAATAAGAAGTCCCAAGGAAAACCATTTTATAGCAGTAATATATTTAAGGAATTAGACAAACACTTCATAAAAAAATAGAATGCAACTACAATTCATTAATCAGAGTAATAAATTCTTCCAAGATGTTATAACTCTCGGTAAGAGGCATTCTGCTACCTTGGGCTTTATGCCCGACGGTGGATTTGAAGACCATGCCAAGAAAGAGTGCATTATAATTGCTTATGATGATTCTGAATTGTGTGGCTATTTGATGTATCGTGTAGTGAACAGTTCTTCGAGAATAAGCATCGTGCATTTGTGTGTGAATGAAACTCACAGAGGGAAAAATATATCGACCCAACTTCTCGATAAATTGCGTTCAAAATATGAAAAAACATTTGCCGGAATTGCGTTGAGTTGCAGACAGGATTATAAGCAAGCCTCAGCTCTATGGGAGCGATATGGTTTTCATTGTAGACATCAAAAGAGAAGTAGAAGCCTTGCTGAAAATTACCTGAATATTTGGTGGTATGATTTCAATAAACTGGATTTATTCTCGGTAGCTGCTAACTCATCGTTTAAAATTAAAGCTATATTGGACGCTAATATAATTGTTAAGCTAAGAGATATTGATTTGCAATATGATGCACATGAAGACCCTCGAGGGCTTGTAGCTGACTGGTTAGCTGATGAAGTGGATTACTATTTTGCACCTGAAATGTTGAATGAGATCAACAGAGATGCTAACAAGGATCGAGCGAATAAAACAAGGCTGTTCTTGAATAATTTTATAGAAGCAAAACATGATGTTGAAGAGCGTAAAACAGTAGCCGTGCAACTAAAACAGATTATTAAAGGGCAAACAGACAATGATAATTCAGATAGAATTCAATTGGCTACATGTATTGTCTCTAATGTGTCGTATTTTATAACACAAGACATCGGTATATTAGATTGTCGGGATAAAATAGAAGATCAATTCGATATTCAGATATTCTCGCCTCAGGAGTTTATTATTGAGGTAGATCAGCTTCTTAACAAAGAAGAATATTCCCCTATTCGTTTGGCTGGTGTAACCTTTCATACTATATCCAAAGTGTCTACCAATGAGTTAGATGCTTGCATTGATAAATTCCTTGTAAAAGAATCATCGGAGAAAAAAAACTCATTCAAGAGTATTGTATATACTGAAGCATCAAATACAGATGTGGCAAAAATCAAGGTTATTAAATCAAATAATAATCCTATCGCATTTTTCGCATATTCAAATGCTAATTCAGAATTGAATATTCCATTTATTCGCTTGATTGACAGTGAATATAAACAGACTCTATTTATGCAAATCATATCCGATTTAATAAATAAAGCTATAAAGAAAAATATCAATGTTATCATTCTTAAAGAAGATTATTTATCCGATAGTCAGGTTTTGGTTTTATCAAAATTAGGATTTGAACACACAGAAGGTGTATGGCGAAAACATGTTTATAATGAAATAATAGATAGTTCAAATTTAGCGAACCTACAAAATCTATCGGATGGTAAAATTCGAAATATCATATCAGATATAGCGAGTAATAACAAAACAGAACTTATACTATTGGATATTGAGCGAAAGTTATTCCCTCTAAAGATTTCAGACTTAGATATTCCTTGCTATATAATACCTATAAAAGCATTGTGGGCAGGTCAATTATTTGATGCACATATATCTGGAGCAACTCTTTTTGGAGCAATGCCTGATAAATTGTGGAATGTTGAAAATGTATATTACAGACATACCAAACCGATCACAGAAATTGCTCCTGCACGGATACTTTGGTATGTTAGCAATAATAAATATACTGAACGAAGTAAATCTATAGTGGCAACATCCTACCTTGACGAAGTCATCACGGGGAAGCCTAAGGACTTATTTGCGAAAAATAAACATTACGGAGTATATGAGTGGAAACATATATATGAACTATGTGAACAAAATATTAATAGTGATATAAGAGCATTACGATTTAGTGGAACAGAAGTATTTCAACAACCTGTAGCTTTCTCTTCAATAACAAAGGTATTTGAAGAGAATGGGAGAAAACGGAACTCCTTTGCATCACCGGTAAGGGTAGATTTTAATATATTCAATCGAATTTATCAATTAGGAAAGTGGAAAATATAAATAGCATAAAAAAATACTTGTTTATTTCTGTAAAACCAGAATTTGCAAGAAAGATAATTGAGCGAGAAAAGAGCATTGAATTACGGAAAATCAAACCACATGTAAAAGTGGGAGATTATGTAATTATATATGCATCTTCACCAGTCATGTGTGTGATAGGCTTTGGCATCATAAAAAATATTATTGACACATCTCCCCAAGAAATGTGGTCTCAGTATTCTTCATTCTTAGGAATTGACAAAGTTAGATTTGATGATTATTACCAAGGTAAGACGAAGGCGATAGGCATTGAAATTGAATCAATAAAGCAGGTTACTCCTATCAGCCTAAAAAGTTTGAGAATTATAGATCCTAATTTTCATCCACCACAAATATATCGTTATGTCACAAATGAGCAGATTTGTAAGACAATTGCGGAGTTCCTTACGAATCGATAAGTTGGCTGTAAATAAGTATTTAAGAAAAATTGTTGAGTAAAAAGACATTGTATGATGATCATGAAGATATTGATGGTACACAGAAAAACGAAAACTAGAGTCTAAGTAAACGGTGCCAAAACCAAAGACTATTCCAGCTTTCTCTAATAATGCAAAGTATAGGTTCTAATTAGCTTATTAAGCTGAGCATAATCTTCAATAACTTACTTGAACTCGGACAGTAAATATATTGGGAAAATTTGGCAACACTGAGATTATTATGTATTTTTATCCCAAGATAAGTCGCTCTTTATTTTGTGTGAGATGAAGTGAATCAAAGCAGTTCTCTCGTTTCTAAATCATTACCTGTTGATAGAAATCATTTTATAAGTTGCTTGTTTGCAGCGAGAAAGAACGTTTACTGTGTCTTGCAACATGCATTGTCAATCGTTTTGTAATACCACATAAATCAGCAATCTCCTTCAGGTAAGAATTTAGTTTTTGGTTACTCATAACCGGTAATAAGACATGCTTACGTACACACTCGGGATGACCGGCATATTTATCTATTAATCCCTGAGCCGGTTTAATAACAGGTATATTGCACATATTTCCTGTCTTCTGACGGCTCTTGCGAATCCAGAGTACTTCGTTGCTATCTTTTATCAAATGGTCTGGTGTTAATTGCTGTACATCTATAAATGAAAGTCCGGTCATGCAGCAAAATACAAATACATCCCTGACTATTTCCAGCCTCGGTATTGAGAATGCTTTGTTTCTGATAGTCTCCAGTTCTTCATAGGAAAGAAACTCCACATTCGATTCTTCGTGCTTGAATTGGATATTGGCAAAGGGGTCTTTCTTTATCCAGTCATTGGTTAGTGCAATACGGATGACTTTCTTCAGGTTTTTCAGATGCTTGATTGTTGAATTATGCTGCAAGTTTCGTTCTGTCTTCAGGTAAAACTCATAGTTTGTAACAAACTGGTGGTTAATATCGGATAGTAATATATCGTCTTTGTGATATTGATGAATGATATATTCTTTTAAGCCCTTGATGGATGTTTCAAATTTTTCAACCGTTGATTCGGTGTAGTCTTTACCTATAAGTGCATGGCATTTATCATTATGTTCTTTATATACCTCCAGAATGCTTTTATGGTCTTCATCGCGTCCATGGTATATATCCCTTATAAGATCGGAGGTTATATGCTTTCCATCGATTTCCAGTTCCCTGTGAATTTGCAATATCCGTGCTTTGACTGTTTCCAGGTAATGATTTAACTCGAGTGCGATGCGTCCTTTGCTATTACAGGATTCTTTAGCCTGATTCCAATACGCTACAGGAACACTTCTCTTTATTCCGATTTCGGCAATCTGTTTGTTTATTGTTACACGCAGATAGATGGGTGCTTCACCGTTTTTCAACAGTTTAGCCTTCTTGATGATAAACAATAAACTGAATGTATTTCTTTTGTCTGTACTCATAATAAGAATTTTTATAAAATTATTAATTAGAGTTCAGTTGAGACAATGACAAAATCTGACAATTGGATGACAAAATCTGACAGCAAAAAGATAATTTGCTATGGCACTAAATTCGCAAGGATATTTCTGAGATATTTTAGTCCCACGATTTAGGTTTACAGTCCTTAAAAGAAGGAAGCAACTTAAAGCCAATCTCAGGATAATAATACCATTGATTATCAATAGCATATATTCTTATCCGTGGGACTAAATCCGGGTAATAAAAAGTCCCACGAATAAGCCTGTGAAAGATACCTGAAACGGCACCTTTTTGCTTATGTGGGATAAAAGAAAAAGCCCCAAAAGTATTAACTTTCAGGACTTTGCGATGTTTTGCATCTTACTTTGGCGGTATGGACGGGACTAATACATATTTCCTATACTTTTCTTTATTTTTTAATAATTACTGATTATCAAATATTTGCAAAATATTATTTTCCCTAATTTATTGTGTTTTTCAATAGTTTTTATAAATTTGCAACACAAATGCAACACAACTTTTTTATGGCTAAATACTTTGTATACATTAAGAAAGACTATGATTCAAAATCAGGTTTGACTCCACTTTATGTTCGTTATAACTATGATCGGACAAAGCGGACTTTAATATCAACTGGATTCTCTATAAAATATGAGCATTGGGATGATAAAAAGAAGTGTGTGAAAAGGGCTTGTCCCGAGTATGACGAAATAGAAGTAGTCTTGAATAAGATATATATGCGTCTGTCAAATATTTTAGCATTTGCTAATGAGAATGATTTAGACCCCACTATAGATTTCATACTTAAGGAATTGGCTGTAGAGCGAGAGTACGAACAAAAACAAGCTAGAATCAACCTGTTTGACTTACTTGAAAAGTATATTGTAGAAAAAACACCTATGGTATCTGTCGATCAAGTGAAAGACTACAAGACCTTAAGGAAACATTTGACTAACTTTAAAGAATACTCCTCGCAACCCGTTACATTTCGTAACCTGAATATGAAGTTCTATAATGAGTTTATGGACTATCTTTCTAATAAAGCCGTAAAACGTGATGGAACAGTGGGATTATTAACCAACTCGGCAGGAAAGGTTGTTCGATTACTAAAAGGCTTTGTGAACTATCAAGTTGCAAAAAAAGTGATTCCACCTGTTGATCTAAAAGTATTCAAAGTCGTAGAAGAAGAAACGGATGCTATTGCTTTAAATGAAAAAGAACTAGGAACGATATATAATTTAGATTTAAGAGAAGATAAAGAATTGGAAGAAATACGGGATGTATTTATTGTAGGATGCTACACAGGGCTTCGATATAGTGATCTTTCCACTCTCACATCTGATCATATTGATTTGAATATGGAAGTAATCAGCCTTAAGCAACGCAAGGTGCATAAAGCCGTTATTATTCCAATGATTGACTATGTACCCGATATTCTCAAAAAATACAATTATGAACTCCCTCAGATAAGCAGTTATAAATTTAATGAACGGATTAAAGAAATAGGGCAGAAAGCTAAATTGAAGCAAAAAGTAGAAATTGTTCGTAAAAAAGGGAATACTCGTGTAAGTAATATTTATGAAAAATGGCAATTAATATCTTCTCATACGTGCCGCCGTTCGTTTTGTACAAATATGTACCTCTCGGGATTCCCTGCCGAAGAGCTAATGAAAATATCAGGACATAAAAGTCCTGCTGCATTTATGCGATATATCAAGGTCGATAATTTTCAGGCTGCCAATAGACTTAAAGCGTTGAGAAATGGCTTGAATAAGGTAAAATAATCTATTATATAGAATATAATTTTGTTTTAATGCACTGCAATATCTTCGAGTATAAAAGAATATTTGTATATTTGAGCAAATAAATTCAGCCATGGACGATAAATTTGCATCTTTAGAGAAATATAACTTCTGGAACGGAAATGTTCCTGAATTGGGATTTACACGTAAGGATTATACCGATAAGATTTTTGATTATACCGGAAATAAGTTAATCAAGGTATTGGTTGGGCAACGCCGTGCAGGAAAAAGCTATATCCTTCGCCAAATAGCACACAGACTTATTAGTGAAGGTGTTAATCCTAAGAATATTTTTTATATCAATAAAGAGTTCACAGATTTTGATTTTATTGGAAATTATAAAGATCTCGGGACTTTACTCAATCTATACAAAGATAAGTTACAACCTTCGGGTAAGGTATATCTTTTCATTGACGAGATTCAAAATGTAGAGGGATGGGAACATTTTGTCAATTCTCATTCTCAGGATTATGTAGATAGCTATGAAATATTCATAAGTGGGTCTAACTCTAAAATGTTATCGGGAGAACTGGCAACATTATTATCAGGGCGATATGTAAATTTTGAAATATTACCGTTCAGCTTCAATGAATACGTAGGTATAACGAATACAACTGTTTCAAAGCAAAGCTATATTGATTATATGGAAAGTGGAGCTTTGCCGGAATTATTCGTTTTGCCTAATACTGAGACAAAACGCAATTATATATCCGCAATCAAAGACACTGTGCTTTTGCGAGACATTATACAACGTCATAATATCAAAGATCCCAAATTGTTGGAAGATATTTTTGTCTATTTGGTAAACAATGCCGCTAATCTGGTATCAATAACCAATATCGTTAATTTCTTTAAAAGTAATAAACGAAAGACGACTTACGATACGCTTTCTAACTACATAGGTTTCATCGAAGATACATTTTTGGTTCATAAGGTCGAACGATATGACATTAGAGGAAAGGATACCATTTCGGGGAACTGTAAATATTACATTAATGACTTGTCTTTCAAGAATTATCTGTATCCGGGATTTGGCTATGGCATAGGCTATAAATTAGAGAACCTCGTTTATCTGGAACTCCGCCGAGCAGGGTATGAGGTTTATGTTGGTGCAATGAGAGATAAAGAGGTTGATTTTGTTGCTAAAAAAGGAGACCGTGTTATTTATCTTCAAAGTACGTATCTAATGGCTGACGAACAAACCGCCAAACGTGAATATGCACCATTGGAAGCTATACAGGATAATTACGAAAAGTTTGTCGTTTCTTTGGATGATATTTCTCTGCCTTCTAATGAGGGTATAAAGCATATTCAGGCGTGGAACTTGAGTAAGATTTTATAGAGCAGATAAAAAACTTCAGATAGTGGACAGTTCAAATTAGCAGATTTTTCTTCTTTTTAATTTAACATACCATCACATAAAGAATAAACAAATCAATACTTAGAAGATTTTTATCTAAACCGTAAAGGCTTGGTCTTGATGGTTTCTTCTTTGTACAGAAGATGAAAAAGAAAATATTACTCGAGAGCTGTAATTAGGTCTCTTATATATTTTTTTTGAGCATCTGTCAAATGTTTAGTTTTACTGCTACTTCTAATCCATATACTAATTTCAGTATATGACCATTTGCTATATCCCCAATCTTTTGTATTTTTTAATTCCTTTATGTCAGATGGTAAATCTCTATTGTGTCCATCAATAATTGAAAGTAATATTTTTAAAAACTTATTTGCAAAAATATTCTCGACTGTTATTCTCTCTGATAAAGCTAGATAGTTTTTTGCATCATTAGTTTTATTATCCATTATGAGCATTTCTACCATATTTTGTAACGCTACATATGCATCACAATCCAAAGCTAATCTTTCTTCATAATTTCTAAAAGCCTCACTATAGTTTTCCATTTTAATGTAAGTCTCAGCAATACAATCCAATGTAGGTGGATTATTAGGATTAATCGATAATGATTTCTTTAGAAATTTCAATGCCTTTTCATATTCTTCCTGAGCAAAATAAATCTGACCAATAAATCGATGAATTCTTGAAGAAGATTTGTATTGTAAAGACTTCTTAGCTAACTCCAGACTTTTGTCATACCTCTTTAAGAGAAACCATTCAATAGCCTGATTAAATAGCTGTTCCGCTTTACTAATTTCATCACCATAAAACAGCTCATTAAAAACTATTTTTTGAAGAGGGCGAACTATATTTACTAATTTCCAATCATGATATTCAATTTTCTTATTTAATTCGTTTATTTCGTTTTCATGTTGAAGAATAAGATCTTCTGTATTTTCAATCTTATTATTGGCAATAATATACTCCCTTAGATCTGACCAAGTCTTAAATAAATTGTTATAAAAAGTTAGATCATTAGTGTATTGTAAATGATCTTGTATCATATCTTTAGAGATCAGCTCTCGATTACATTCAATTAATGAAGACAGAGCAACGCCAGACTTCTGGATATTGATCAAATCTATAGGTATAAGACTAATATCTCTTCTGTCATCCTCTAGCCGTTTTATGAGATCGGGCATAGTAAGAGGTTTTCCTAAAATGGTCTTTTTGTCAATAAACTCTTTTATTAAAGCCAATTTTTCTCTTTGTATTATAATTGGCTTAACCATTTCATTCTTGATGAATATATAATGTATATAGAATTCTTCCACAAATTTTCGCCTATAATTTAATAGAAGCTCTTTTCTATTCGACTCTCTTTGTATCTCTGATGATTCTTTTATTTGCCACCTTGCGACTAAATATGCTATAACACCTGCCCCTAGAGTTCCGATAAATGATGAGATTAGTGGTGCATTTGAATTATCATCGGGTGTAGGTTGCCAATACATCCAAATCCATAAAATCATACATCCTATTGTAACCGTTAATAGAAAAATAGTAATATTTTGTTTGTGCTTTATAAAAAATATAGATAAAGATTGTAAGTATTTTTTCATAATAAATAGATAATTATAAATAAACAGCAAAATTTTAGTCGAACTCACCCTCTCTCCCCATGCTCCCCAATCTTCACCTCACAGATACGTTTAGTAATATCCCTCAATAACTCCACTTTCGGAATAAGAGCATCAATATCCTCCTTTGTCACTAAAAAGTCAGGATTATAACGCCCTTCAACATAAGCAGCTTTAATCAGATTGAAAAGTCGTTTTTCCTCCACAGTGTCGCACGGAAATACCTTAAAAAAATCATCTGAATATTTTTTTACCGAATTTAAAAGTTTCGATAGATTGTGTTGCTTTGGATTCTGTAATGTAAAAACCAAACGGATAGCATAAAAATAATTCTCACAGGCTTGATGCAAATTAAAAATAGAATCTTTATACCAACCCTTCTCAAGGGTATATTTTGCGACTTCAAGCTTTCTTTCTGCATTTTCATATTTCTCATCAAAATACTCTTGAGCCTGCTGTCTAATCTCGTCAAAATTAAGCTTACGCCTACGAGCCAATTTGTGTTTTCCGCTATCATATAGAATAACACCTTCCTGTTTGATTTGGGTATAAAAATAACGCCCTTCATTCAGGTTCTTGTTCAGATGCTTTATATCCTCATTAATAAACTGTACAGGAGGTTGCCTGTCCGGGTCTTTAGCTAGCCTGTAATAAGCATCTTCCACATTGTCGGTAGCTTTTCCTGCAATACCGTCAGATATACCACTTGTAACAACCAGTATATCATAATCGCTCACATAGAATTGTACTTTACCGAATTCGTATTTCTCATCGTAAACCACAAAGTCATTACGAGCATAGCTACCGAAAAGAATTATCATTTCGGTTTGCTTTAGGCGTTTAAGTAGGGTTTCAACAATAAAGTTCAAATCTTGCTGATTGGCAGGCGGTAAATAGGCTATTGACTTTTTCATCTGTTTTAATTCTTAAACCTCAAAGTTACGAACATAAAGATATGGAAAAAAGAAAAATAGCAGTTAACATTTCATCCTAAATTGTATATTTGTATTCATGTCCTGTTATTGTGGGTTTAGTCATCCCGTTCAAACCGACAAAATATAACGCAGCGATATAAACTATTCATTTTAGTATTTATATCGGCTTGATTCTCTAATCAGGCTTAAAAGCGGATGTATGTATGGCAACACAAGAAAAAATCTCAATTGAATATTGTGCAATACTGATAAATTGTTCTTCTCTGGTATTAAAGCTCTCCCATGATGAAATCAAAGAAAGCTACTCAGACAATCCCATGTATGTAGCCGAGTACATTGAAAATGGAGTCAAAGAGAATATGATAGACCTTCTCTTCGAAGACCAGAAAGCAACCCTGTCATGCACCTTTGACAAGAACAATAGCTGCAATGCTTCCCATATATTCTTTGATGACTTAGATGAGCTGAACAACTATATCAGTTATCTCAATAAGACTTACGCTTATGACTATATTCGAAGCTATTGGATATTACCCAATTCATTCATATCAATAGAAAAGACGAAAGACGATATTTATTTTAAGTCTTTCTATTGATAATCGGGTTTTCTACTATAATTCAGGCAAGATATAAAAATCTTGCCTGAAATATGCTTTCTGAGTCTTGATACTTTGATTTAATATATATGCTATTGCTTCTGAAAGTCTGCAAATAATGCTTGGAAGATATACTCCCTATAATGTAAAAGTTAGGTGTTTTATTTTTAATACAATTGTTTGTGAATGGAAGAAAGTGCTATTTTTTAAATTCACCATTCTTCAATGTTTCATAACGTTCTCTATACATTTTTTCTATTGTTGGCAGATTTTTCTTATATTCTTCTAAATCCCAATGCATTCCCTCTTCTTCCAAATCCTTTGCCAATGGTGGTAAGCCCACCTCTTTTCTCAATTCGTCTACATTATTCGGATCTTCCAAAGGAATGATATATGACCTGGCAGGATCTTTTGATATTATTTTTTGTGTCCCATAAATTTGCTTTCTCCCTTGATTCATTAATATTCGATCGGTAAGAAAGGCAAGTTGCCACCCTTCCGCTTTTCCCGACTTAACGGCATCTTTAAGCATAGGGAGATATTTTTCCTGCACTTTAAGATCATCGACATGCTGTACAGCCAAAAATAATGTTCCATTTGCTTCACTACCGATTTCGTCTGTCCCTACCCACCCATATTTATCCAGAATAGGACAAATTTTTGCTGAGCAATCATTATCAACAATTGTTTTCATGTAATCATGTACAGCAGTTTTTAACGAATCATTTTCAATGTGTAAATAAAGAATCCTTATTCCCTGATCTCTATTCTGAACTTCTTTAAGTTCAGATCGTAACCCTTCGTTATAGCTACTCTTTATAGTTTTAATTTTTTGGAGCAGAATACTCCATGCTCCTTTTTGGTGAAGTACTTTAAAGTCTTCATCGTGTTCTATTTCATCCAAAAACAAATCTTCATCAATCAGTTCGTTTATATTGGAAAACGCAAGCTCAATATTCCCACTATTTGCAGCATTGATAGCTTCCTGATATGATGGTATATTTGTTTTTAAATACTCCAGATATAATTTAGGATAAGTTTCTTCAAATTTCCGAAATTCATTTTGTTTAAAATAACTCAGGCTTTGATTTACCAATTCGTTAAATTCCTGACAAGAACCCGATAAGGAACACAACAACCCCAAGAAACTGAATAAAAATATCTTTCTCATAATATTGAATGCTATAAGTTTTTGTTTTCAAAATTACCGAATATTTAAGAAATAATCTAAATTATATTTTAAAACCTTTACTCTTATTAATCACCATATCCTGTTTCTGTTTAATATTAATCCCGATTGCCCTTTGAAACTCCTGATACTTCTGCCTGAACCAGTTGACATGACTCATGCTATCAATAGTAAACTCAAGTTTACCCTCTTCAGTCGGATGCGGTTTAACCTCAGCTACCGAATGATCCGTTTCAAAACTCCGCTCATATTCCGCAGAATAAATTTTGCCTTTGAACCCGACAGGCTTCATTTCCAGAATCTTTTTGATTAAGCTTTCGGAGAACCTTAAATGGTTGCACAGATTCTCAATGCGTAGTAGTTCCTTGATATTGGGGAACAGGTCATAAATCTTTTTAAGCTCTTGCTTTAATTTGTCTAAAGTCGTTTCATGCTCTTTTTGTATGTTTTTTATATCCTGCTTTAGCTCCTTAACCTCTTTAGCAAGGGTTTCCTTATCAGCTTTCAGATTATCTATCTCATGCTGTTGTTTTTTGACCTTAGATGTCCCCATTACCGATCCTATGCCGTCCATAATAGTAGAGCCTACATCCGCTGCTTTATTTACAAATTTTTCGGTCTTTAGTTGTCCTTTGCTCTGCTTGAGGGCTTCATCCGTATTTTTCAATTCGGTTTCTTTTTGTTGTTTGAGTATATTAGCTTGTTCATAACGGATATATGCTTCTTTTTCCTGTTGTTCCAGTGCTTCAATACGTTGGTGCATAACCTCATTTTTAATTGATAGCTCCCTGTAATACTCATAGGTCTCGGTATGCTTCGCCTTCGAACCATCAATGCCTCTTTCTAATCCATAGGGTTTCATCCATTCTGCATACGAGTTCTGATACTCCTTTAGTTTGTTCCTTGCCATCACATCATCCGCACAAAGTCTGGATATGCTTCTATCTTTCTTTCGGTATTGCTTTTTATTTGGTTTATCAGGCTTATCTTGTTTCTGAGTTTTTTCTTTTCTTCTTTCACCAGTAACAATAGGAACAACCGTTGCATGAATATGAGGTGTTTTTTCGTCCATATGTAAAACGGCAGATACAAGGTTCTTTTCTCCGTAGGTTTGTTTTAACCAGTCGATATTATCAGTACACCAGTTATCGAGATTTCCTGATTCTTCGATGTCTTTCATATCTTCATGTGTTCCTGAGAGCATAATACGAATGGCACGTACCTGATCTTTGGATATCTTGCGTTTAATATCTGCATCCTCTATTCTATGTTGTATGGCTTCTGTCCGGCTATTCACTCCTTCGGGAAAGTGTATTAATTCCTTATTGAGGTGTGTACGGGTTTTATCGACATTATGGGGATCGATTGTCCGTTCGATATGTGCCGACATAGGGGCATCGTTCCCCTTGGCTTTCTGTAAATGAAGTACTACATATCCCATATCTTAAATAATTATCGGTTTGTATTAATATAATTACTGATTATGCTTCTATAAATCGGGAATCTTCCCGATCTTTATTTCTACCTTTAGCCTTCTTCAAGTCGCTAAGGCGACTGCGGTTACCAGACCGCCGAGGGGATTTCAAAGGGGGAACCCCTTGACTCAGGAGGGCTTTTTTAGTGTAGTGCAACGGAGCGTTAAGAAAATGCCCTAATGAGCTATGGCTTTTCTTTAAAAGCCCGTTGGGTAGCTGACGAAAATTACCGCTTGAAACCTCTCGAAGGTTTGCGTATCTGCTCTTGTTTTTGTACTTGCTGTTCTTTCTCTTTTAGCTTGGTTTTACAGTGCCACTCGTTTAAGTCTTTGTAGTTGGCATAGTCTGTTGACTTGTCTATGTGTATACAGTTGTGCGTACTGCTATACTTGTTGATCTGTAGGGTTGCGTTTCTTCCTGCCTCGTCATTATCTAAATAGGTATATATTTTTTGATGGGATGTTATAAAGTCGATGGCTTTGGAGAGATTGGATATGGAGTTTAAGACGACAACATCTACTTTTGAGTGTTGGATGTTTTTCATGGTCAGGTAAGAGAGGTAGTCCATAAAGCCTTCAAAGACTAAACAGGCTTCATTGTTGGTGTCGGATTTTTGGTGGGTGGTTATATCGTTTACGGTACATACTTTTGCATATTTATTTCTGAGGGTATAGCCGTCTGCATCGTTTTTAAAGCCGATGGCAAAATAGGATTTGTTGTTGGCTGAGTAATAGACTTCTTTGCAATGTTGCATAACTATATCGATATTGATTTTTCGTTCTGTGAGATAATCGAGTAATGCCTGGTTGGTAATGGGTACTATCTTTTGGATGGATATTCCTGATTGTTGATTGTTTTCGACTTTTTCCAAATGGTTATTACCGTGAAAAGAAAAGGACTCGGGCTGATTATCGGTATTGCTGCCTGTTTGCATATTTGCGTATCTGCATTCAAGCTTGTTTATGGCTTCTTTTAGGGTGCAGTTATCCAATCGCATAACAAGGTCAATCATTGTGCCTCCTTCATTGCTGCCAAAGTCTATCCATAGGTTCTTTTGATAGTCTACTTTGAGACTGGCGTTGTTATCTGTCCTGAATGGTGAGTGGTACATGCCGTAGTATCCTCTGTCTTTGACGGGATGGATGTTTAGTTCGGATAGATACTGTTTAATGGAGAGGTTGTTTAATTCTATTGTGGTCATGATGTTGTTGTTTTTGATTTTGTTTTTTACAGATATATTCTTACTACATACTACAGTCACTTTAACTCGCTTATTGATAGCATAAAAAGTGTATTTTTTATAAGTAATAGTAGTAACTACATATCTTAAAATGTAGTAAGTAGTAATAAGAGAGTAAGACGGTACTTTCTCCACTTACTACAACTAATCTTTTTTCTTTCAATGGATTAGCTTGTTATGTAGTAAGGTAGTAATGTGAGAAAATAATGTCTATTAATTACAGTTCATAATCAATAAAGGGATTGGGTTTAATCTTCTTTATCCGATAACCATATACAGGAGATGGATTGTTGTTAATTCGCTTTTGCAACCGTTTGAATCCTGCTTTTCGAATCGCTTCACCCATCCGTTTTTCAGACAATGGTACATTGGTGAACATCCGCAGATAATTTAGTATTTGGGCGGTAGTCATAAAATGTTCGTTTTCATTCTCTACGGTTGGTTTTTCAAATCCCTGCATTAGCATTTCAAATTCTACGGTCTGCACATGGAAACCTGAACTTAAACGGTGTAGCTCTTCTATCTCCGAATCATCGAACCAATAACGAACTCCCTGTTTGTATAAATACATAATTTCGGAGAATACATGATCCATATTGATAGAGAGGGCTTTGTCAATATCAATGCGGACAACCTCAAAAGGCAGAAAGCGTCTGCTGCCTGTCGGGTCTGTCAAGAAGTCATTTCCGTTTACAGATGCCATAAAACTGGCTAAGTGTGGATATTCTTCAATATACGTATCATATGGTCTACGATATTTTACTGCCGGAGTGGTTATCAGGTTCTTCAGTTCGTTTTCGTCCCGTTTATTCAATGCCCTTAACTGATCGTCAATGTTGATAAACAAATATTCGGCTATCAAGGTCAGTACATCTTTGCATTGTGGGTCAATCTTACCTGTAAAGAGATAGCTTTTTAATGATGTAGGACAAAGGTGATCGAGCCATGTAGTTTTAAATTTGCCCTGTTCGCCTGTCAGAACCAAACAAGTATGGTTCTGGCAACCGACATCGCTCATCGCATTGGCGACAACACCTATCAGCCATTTAATCAGATATTCTTCCCATTTGTCAGGATTGGACACAATAACTGTCTGTAGAAGCTGTTCCGTATAGCAAGATTCCCGTGGATTCAGCATTGGCAGTCGAGAAAGATATTCCCTGATAGGATGTGTCTTCTCCGCAAAATTACTTTCGAGGATAGTCCGAATGTTATCGGCAGAGGTTGTAATACCCACCTTGACATCAATCTCCCTGCGAAGGGAGTTCAAAAAATATTTGGTCACTGGCTTGAACTCCCCTTGTACATGGATTTCCCTATACTCCGTACGGCTCTTTACGCTATTGTAACGAAAGCTATACAGCGTACGTAGTTGCTGCTCGATCCGTTCGTTTTTCGATTGACGGGCGGAAGTAGTTTCTTTTCCTTTCATGGGAGTTAACTATCTTCTGCGGTTTTGAATCTCTTAAGGATAAAGTTCAATATTTCCTCTTTATTATAGAAGACAAGTTTCTCCCCGAATCGGTATTCTTTATAATAACCGAGCCGAGCATATTTACGGACAGTAGGGGCAGAGGCTTTGAGAAGTTTGGTCGCCTCTTTCATTTTGATTAGGTTACTCATCGCTATATCTATAAGCGACATTTTTTCGGTAGAAGAATTATCCTTGATAGTTTCTTCTTTTTCCGGCTTTTGCCAACGTGAATAGTTTTTGTTTCGCATAAAAATAAGAATTTAGTTTTCTGAATTTTTATGCAATATAGCACTGAAAATCAACCTTCTAAAGTTTGCGATGTTTAATGATAATATATGACATTTTTGTGCTATTTCCCTTATTTTAGTCATAGGGAAATAGAGTGAAATTTTAGAAAATAGGCATAAAAAAGCAGGCGAAGAGCCTGCTAAATTATTATTTGTTTTATTTTACAGATTACTGAACCAATCATTTCGTATTTCCACTATCTCTTTTTGGTGAGTGTCAATACCTAATTTTAATTCTTTCAATTTATCGCAAAGAAGTTCTCCATCGATTAAATCAATAGGAGGAGCCCCATCCCTAGTTGCTTCTTTAATTGCCTCTCTGGTAAATGTTCCTGTTGTTATGAAAAGTCCTTTGTCTGCACGTCCTTGCATCGCACCTCTAAAATCTCGAATTTGGCTGGGTGATACAGTACCTTTATAACGTTTACATTGAAATATAACATGAAAGCTTAGTAACCCGCTCATTCTTACGATACCTTTCCCATCAATCCCTCCATCACCAACCTTACCAGTTACATCAACCTGAAAAAATCCACTCTCTCTTAACAACCTTTGTGTAAGCCGCTCAAAAGCAGATGGTGAAATAGTATATAAAACATTAAGTAATTTTTCTCTCCATTCTTCTGTTTCGTAAAGCTCTATAGTAACCTCTTCTTCAATTTCTTCTATTATATCTTTTTTTGCCTGCGTAGGTTTATCCAATTCTCTCACTTTTTTGACTATTTTAGTATAATCAAGTTTATCTGGATCAATGTCAGATTTTAATAAAGCCCATACGCTTCTCGACGAATTTTCAAGTAATCCAAATTTCTTAAGATATGTTCGACTCCAAGCAAGCCTATAATCAACTTCATTGATAGTTCCATTTTCGCCATGTGGAATTTGTAAAACCTCATCTGTTAATTCTGCTATTTCATAAACTTTTGCGTTTATTTCTTTTATACTCCCTGACCCTCCAAGTTCAATTAAAGCTTTAAGAGTTGGTATTATTAGTTCATCAAATGAAGGTAAGTTATTTATTCGTTTTTTTCGAGCCATACTTTATAATATTACTTTTTGATGTTTTTCTTCTGATAATCAATAGAAACATCTAATCCCACTAAATAGAAAAAGTCTTCAATTTGTTTGAGCTGCTTATTGATTTTATCTGTTTCGTTCTTATTGTAGTCAGGATCTCTTAAATAACTCATTTCTGGTTTAGTCTCTAATCCTGTGAATTTCTGCCAAGCTTCATAGCGTTGCTCATCATTATATGCACTGAAGTAGTTAGCTTTAAGTAAATAACCGAACATTCGCTGTCCTATATGCTTAGGTTGTTTTTCTCCTGATTCATATTTTAGTATTTCTGCTCGCACTTTAGCAAGTTGCTCTTCTTTGTCTAATATTGGAGATTGTGCAACGATTGGATTTGGTTCAGCTAATTCAATATGAGTAGTGTCTGGTATGTCAACTTGGCTAGGAATAAATTCTGAAGTATCATATTCCTTTATCAACTGTTTGTATAATCTGAAATCAAAATCTTCATCAAAATATTGTTGTATAAGGTCGGGGCGAAGAGTAAATATATCTACTACTTTGGAATGAATACGTGTTTTTTCGGCTAGTTCTCTCGGGTTTTTATAGCTGAAGTTGTATATTTCAGCCAAATAATCCTTTACATATATTTCGAATGTCTTACCCTTCTTCAAGACCTCATGCCGATATAATGAATACCCTCGTTTTAAAAGCCTGTATTCAAGGTGGAGTGATTGATGGAGGTTATCTATCAAAAACAGGTATATAGATTTGAATATAGACTTAGCTTTGTATAGCATATTTATTCATTTATCTTTGGTCAATTAATTCACTCATATATTTTCCCAACGATACAGATTCCTCATTTCATAGATACTGGAAATCCATATCAGAGTCTAAAAGATTCCTTGATAATTTGATATTAGTAAAAGTAGTAAGTTTTTTTGTTTTTTTCGTAATTTCCATCAATTACTAATAGCTTCCTAGGAGGGGTAAAAAGGGTAATATTTTTCCAATTTGCAACACAAATGCAACACAACTGTATAAATGCAAAAAGCAATCTATTGATTATCAATAGATTGCTTTTTTAAGAGGCGGTATGGACGGGACTCGAACCCGCGACCCCCTGCGTGACAGGCAGGTATTCTAACCAACTGAACTACCACACCATTTTTGTTTTTTACTTCTTATTAGAAGTGTCATTTCCTCTGAAATGCGATGCAAAGATATGATAAGAATTTGATTCCTGCAATAGGTTTGAGGATATTTTTTTAATAAAAATGACAAGGTGTTGCTTTTCAAAGAGTTAAAAATGAAAGAATTTTATTGAGAATAAGACATGGTATGTGTAAGTAATATTCATATCTATAAAATAATGAATTTTTCTATTGAATCTTTGAACTATAGAATCCTCAAATAGCGAGGCTTTGTTAGAATTTGAGCTTTACAAGAAGCTATAAATGCTATTGTTATTTATCCCACGATCTCAAACATTCAGAATCTCACATTAAAAAAGCAACTGGATATGTTTCAGTTGCTTTTTTAATGTATATAATTAGTATTTCTACATTCAGTATCAGTTTCGTCAAAAGATTTTTTATTTCAGATAAGTATCAAACCATCTGAAAAATTCTCTTTGAAATAATATCCCATTTTGAGGTTGAGATATCCAGTGGTTCTCATTTGGATAAATAAGCATGCGAGCAGGAATACCTCTCAATTTGGCGGCATTAAAAGCCTGCATACCTTGCGATGCTAAGATCCTGAAATCTAATTCACCATGAGTAATCATAATTGGGGTATCCCATTTTTCAACAAAAAGGTGTGGTGAATTAGCATAGCTACGTTGTGCAATACTATTATTACGATCCCAGTATGAGCCACCTAAATCCCAGTTGGCGAACCACATTTCTTCAGTCTCCAAATACTGAGCCTCTAAATTAAATATTCCGGCATGTGCTAAAAATGCCTTGAAACGTTTGTTGTGGTTGCCAGCTAACCAATAAACTGAAAAGCCACCATAGCTAGCACCAGTGCAACCCAATTTATTAGCATCAACATAAGGCTCTTTCGATACAGCATCAATCGCTGATAAATAATCTTTCATATTTTGGCCACCGTAATCACCGCTTATTTGCTCCAGCCATTCCTGCCCAAATCCGGGTAATCCTCGACGATTAGGAGCAACAATGATATAATCATTTGCAGCCATCATCTGCAAGTTCCAACGGTAAGACCAGAATTGGCTTACAGTACTTTGGGGACCGCCTTGGCAATAGAGTAGGGTAGGGTACTTCTTATTTGGGTCGAAGTTTGGCGGATAAACAACCCATGTAAGCATCTTCTTTCCATCTGTGGTTGTTATCCATCGTTCTTCAACTTTACCCATCTGTAATTGATCTAAAATCTCTTTATTTTCAAAACTCAATTCAGTAGCCTCGCCCGAAGATATGTTGACAGAGTATATCTCATTCGGTTTAGACATAGAGTGTCTGACAGCGATTAGCTTATCTCCTGCAATAGCACACGACTCATAGTCATGAATACCCGTTGTTATAGATTTGATCTCTTTAGTGTGGATAAAAACTTTATATAATTGGGTTTTAGCTTCTACACAAGAGACAATATACAGACTCTGATTATCATCGTTCCAAATAGCATTATCGGTATTGTAATCAAAATTTTCGGTTACATATATTTTCTCTTTAGTCTCCAAGCTCATTACAAATAGGCGATTCTTGTCTGATTCGTAACCTTCACGCTCCATACTCTGCCAAGCGATATATTTACCATCAGGCGAGAAGATCGGATTTATGTCATATCCCATCATGCCTTCGGTCATATTACTTGTTTCTTTAGTATCGACATTATATAGATATATGTCAGAATTTGTAGAAAGGGCATAGTCAAGGCCTTTTTTCTTACGACAAGTATAAGCTATGGTTTTACTATCGGGACTCCACGCCAGTTGTTCAGTTCCACCAAAGGGAAGCATAGGGCATTCGTAAGGTTCTCCATTTAATATGTCAGTATCATTAGATAATTTTTCACCATCAAAATCGGCTACAAAACTATGTGGAATTTCGTCTATCCATTCGGACCAGTGTTTGTACATCAAGTCATCTATAATACGTCCGGATGCATTTGGCAGATCAGGGTATTTATCAACAGTGCGTTCACCCGATTTTACATTCTTTATGTATAATATTTTTTTACCATCAGGCGAATAGATAAAGCCATTTACTCCACCTTCTATATCACTAATTTGCTTCCGGCTAGACCCATCGGTATCCATTTCCCATATCTGAGAAGAACCACTCTCTACGCTTAAAAAAGCTATTTTAGAGCCATCTTTTACCCATACTGCATTGTTTTCGCTTTTTGCGGTTTTAGTTATTTGATTCTTGTCAGAACCATCTACATTCATTACAAATAATTCCTTATTTGTTTTGTTTTGCTCTATACCAACATAGGTGACACCATATAAAATTTTTGATTTATCAGGTGAGATTTGCACATCTGATAGACGACCAAAACTATAAAGTACTTCTGGAGTCATGATGCCATTTTCTACTTTAATAGTAGATTTCTCGATGATAGGAGCTTCTGCCTCCTTTTCATTCTTTTGAGTAGTCGAATTACAAGCAAGCATAGTTGCACTTAAAGCTAGTGCCATAATTGATCCGTATTTCATATTATTTATTAATTTTATGGTTTCAAAGTTATTCCTTTTTTACAATAACTACAAGTTTATTATTTCAGGTGAGAAAATCTATATTATTTGTGTTTGTCTTCATTGCTATTATATTGTTATATAGTAGCTTTGGATGTGTTCGTACAAACAATTCTAATTCAAATATATTTGCTACGATATTTACTCAGGATTCGGGGTATATCTCAATCCAAGATACCCGTCTATTGCTGAAGGAAGCCAAGGTTTTAGATACCTTATACCTAAAAGAAAATAGTGATAGCGTTGTTTATTCTGGAAAATACTATAAAGATTTATCGAAAAATAATTTTATAGCCTATGTTTATAACTCCCAATTAAATAGATATCAACTGCTGAAGGTGAATATAGTTGATAGAACTATTCTAGTCGGTGATTATTCATTTAGTACTGATTATGAGAAGGATTTTTCAACAAGATTTCTTAAAAGAGGTGATTATTACTATTTAACAATGGTCTGCGATAAAGGACCAGCGTATGATTCTGAGTGTTTTTATTTGTTTAAAGATATTAATAACATGGGAAATCCCATAATAGAATCGTTATGGAATGCGACACTTGGTGAACAGTGCCATGCATTTACATCTGAATTTGAAATAATTAATGATACATTAAAAATGCATTATTTCTTAGAAGATGGTATCATCGTACAACTGGACGATGGTTTTTTTGATTTCAAGGTGGAATCAAAGACTGAAGTTACTATTCCTTATATATTCACTAATAACGAATGGTCTGTGAGTGATACTTCGGCATTACACAAATATAGTTCTTTATACTGGTGAAGAATATGATAAAATTGATTCTTTCTTTGTTCGTATTAACTGGTTTCTCATGCTCCTTTGTTGTACTAAAAGTTTAGTTGTTACAGTTGACGATCGGTGAAGCGACACATTAGAAACTGATTATTGGTAAGTATTTTAAAACGAAAAAAGGTCGCAAATTTTGCGACCTTTTATGTATTTCAAACATTTCTTTTTAGAAATTCCATTTAAGCGGCTCGAAGTATGCTTGAGAATGAAGACAGGCAGGACATGTTTTAGGAGCGCTTTTGCTCTTTATTACCCATCCACAATTGCGACATTGCCAGTCGATAGCCTCTTCGCGAGAGAATACACCATTGCTGGTAACTCTTGCTAGAAGAGCTCTGTAACGATCTTCGTGCATGTTTTCTACTTTAGCAACCATGCGATACATTACAGCGATTTCTTTAAATCCTTCTTTTTCTGCAATTTCTGCAAAAGCAGGATAATCTAGTGCCCACTCTTCGTGTTCTCCTGCGGCAGCTTCTTCTAAGTTTTCAGCAGTAGTTCCGATTTTACCGGCAGGATAAGAGGCTGTAATTTCAACCATTCCACCCTCCAGAAATTTAAACATACGTTTAGCATGTTCTTTTTCTTGGTCTGCAGTTTCTAAGAAAATTGCAGCAATTTGTTCAAAACCTTCTTTTTTAGCAGCACTTGCGAACATAGTGTAGCGCATTCTTGCTTGTGATTCACCAGCAAAAGATTTTAATAGACACTTTTCAGTTTCGGTGCCTTTAATACTTTTTTCCATAATTATGATATTTTAATGATAGTTTTTAGCTTTAGATAATACAAAAGTAATATTTATTGTGCTATGATCAAATGATTTCATACCTTTGCAATGCTTAAAAATATTAAATAAAATGTGCTTAAAACAAGTTACTTAGACTCATTCTAAACAAAGAGATTTGTTAAGCAAACAAACCATTCTTTAATAGATAATTATCCATCCATGTGTTAAGTTTCAATAAGTGTTAATAGTTAAAATCTATTTGCTATCAATTTTTAACATGAAAAAAGATATTTTCCAAGACTTCACTCCTCAATTAATAAAATCACTTAGAACTTATAATAAGGAGAAATTCTTAAATGACCTCATGGCAGGTCTTATTGTTGGTATTGTAGCTTTACCTCTTGCTTTGGCTTTTGGTATCGCGTCAGGCGTTAGTCCCGAAAAAGGGCTGATGACGTCTATTATTGCCGGATTTATAGTATCGATGCTTGGCGGAAGTTCTGTCCAAATTGCAGGACCTACGGGAGCTTTTATTGTTGTCGTATATAATACAATCGAGAACTATGGATTTGAAGGGCTTATCGTAACAACGGTAATGTCGGGGTTGATGCTTATACTGATGGGTGTTTTAAAATTAGGTGCTGTTATCCGGTTTATCCCTTATCCTATTATTGTAGGGTATATGAGTGGTATTGCCGTCATTATATTCTCGACTCAAATGAAAGATTTCTTTGGTATGACTATCACAGAAGCTATACCTCCTGATTTTATTGGTAAATGGTCGGTGTATATTAACCATTTTAGTACAACTGATATATATACTTTGATAATAGGGGTCTTAAGTGTCTTGATTATAGTGTTTTCTCATAAAATATCAAAAAAGATTCCCGGCTCATTACTTGCAGTAGTAGTTGTTACCGTTCTTGTATACCTACTTAGAAATTATTTAGATATTACATCTATTTCTACAATTGGAGACAAATTTAATATTAGCAGTGATCTGCCGACTGTTACAGATGGTTTTTCCATTAACATAGGTCTGATTAATGACCTGTTTCCTACAGCTTTTACCCTTGCCATGTTAGGATCGATTGAATCTCTCATATCTGCCAGTGTTGCAGATGGTGTAACAGGTGAAAAACATAATTCGAATGTTGAATTAATAGCACAAGGGGTTGCAAATATAGTGACACCTCTCTTCGGTGGAATACCGGCTACTGGTGCACTGGCACGTACTATGACCAATGTAAACAATGGAGGTCGTAGTCCTGTTGCAGGAATCATTCATTCTATTTTTCTAATGATGATTGTATTGTTTCTGGGCAGTCTTACTAAACATATCCCGATGGCATGTCTTGCCGCAATATTGATTATTGTATCTTATAACATGAGCGAGTGGAGGTCGTTTGTAGATCTTTTAAGAAACTCTAAGGCAGATGTTGCCGTATTGCTCACCACATTCTCTTTGACGCTTATATTCGATCTGACGATTGCTATTGAGATAGGTATACTTTTAGCTGTGTTCTTATTCTTAAAACGGATGAACGAAGTGACTCATGTGTCCGTTATCAAAGATGAATTGGATTTGACTGATGAAAATGAGTTTGGGCATGACGATGATATATTTACTTTACCCAAAGGAGTTGAGATTTACGAGATAGACGGGCCATTCTTTTTTGGAATAGCTAATAAATTTGATGAAAGTATGCGCGAGATAGGGGATAAGTCTAAAATCCGGATTATTCGTATGCGAAAGGTTCCGTTTATAGATTCTACCGGTTTGCACAATCTCGAAAGCCTGTGCGAAAAATCTATAAATGATGGAATACATATTATCTTATCGGGCGTAAAACCTAAAGTTCATAAGATGATCGAAAAATCGATAATTCCTTCGATGATAGGAGAGGAGAATATCTGCAATAATATCAAAGTTGCGATTGACAGGGCTGAAGTTGTCTTAACAGAAATAAATGCCAAATAATTATAGCGTATCTTTCTGTTTTAACCACTCTATTTCTTAAAATACTGATATGCCTCGTCTACAGCATGTGTGAGATAATATCCTGTGGATAATCGGTCACTGATTGTAACGATATTTTTCTTCATTGTTTCATATTCTTCTTGACTAACAGATGAAAGAACTTCGTCGAGATTTTCAAGAGAGTCGATACAGATACCAATATTATTCTCTTTTATAAATGGTGCTAATGCCGCCTTTTTCCAGATAATAACAGGTAGTAGGCAACGTATATAAAGTGATGTTTTGTGCGGATTATTATATTGTAAGTATTCTCCATAAGTACCGCTGCATGTAGATGTTGAGTCTCCATCCCAAACTAACCCGAAATGTCCGCAAGCACTTGTTATAAGCTCATCCGAAGGAATAAAGCCTTTGTAAGTAAATAACTCTTCATTTTTTGCAGACGAGGCATCGAAACCACCGCCATAAAGATTGAATCGATAAGAATGCATATAGTTACCTAACTCGTACAGAAATGCATTCTTTTTGCTGCTCAATGCACCTGCATATACTACTGAATACGGAGTGGGAGCAGTCTCTTTAAATTGAGCCTTATCTTTAGAGAGATAATCGAATATTTGAAGACAGCCTATCTGCGCTGTGGTCTTATGCTGTTGGAGCCATTGAGCCATTGCTTCATTGTGAGCAATGATGTAGTCGGAATGATTCAGGCGCTCGATCTCTTGTTCGATAGTTAGGCGTCCACGGCGAAATGAGCCCAGATCGTGAATAATGGTAACAACTTTACATCCTTTCATGTGAGCAATATTACATACAAGTTCGTAATATTTTTTCAACGGATATTGCAATACCAATATGTCACCTTTGCGTAAACTAAAGGGAGTTTTGAGTACGCCCAACAGAGTAACAAGGAAGCCGATTATTTTATTGTCATGAGAACTTTGTTTAAGTCCTACATTTCTATACCCAATTTCTTTAAGGATAGCTTCTATATCGGTTTTAGCTTTATTACCGGCACTACCGAGACCTTTGTAATTTTTAGAAAGGTAACGTTTATTCATAATCTTATTTTAATTCTTTTTTGGCGAGGTTCATCGCTGCTTCTACCGAATCGTCCATATCAAAGTAAGCGTACTGCCCTAGGCGCCCACCAATATATAGATGTGGAATCTGATCGGCTTTTTCTTTGTACTTTTTATAAATTACAGTATTTCTCTCGTCATTTATAGGATAATAAGGTTCATTATCTTTTGCGAATTCTCCCGGATATTCGTGTGTGATAACTGTTGTTGGCTGAGTTCCAAATTCAAAGTGCTTATGTTCTATAATTCTTGTATAAGGAACTTTACGCTCATTGTAGTTGACTACGGCATTTCCTTGATAGTTATCTGTTTCAAGGCATTTGTGTTCGAAGTGCAACCCTCTATATTCGAGTTCACCATATTCAAACCCAAAGAATTCATCGATGCGTCCTGTGAAAATAACTTTCTCTGCTAAAGAATCAAAGTAATCTCTATCGTAAAAATAATTTGTATCGAGTCTGACTTCTATTCCTTCAAGCAAACCGTCAGTCAATTTATTGTAGCCACCTTTGGGAATACCCTGGTAAGGATCGTTAAAATAATTATTATCGAATGTGAACCGAAAAGGAATGCGTTTGATAATAAAGGCAGGCAGTTCGAGTGCAGACCGTCCCCATTGCTTTTCCGTGTATCCTTTTATAAATATGTTGTATATATCTTCTCCACATAGTTTTAATGCTTGTTCTTCTAGATTTGCAGGCTCCACTATGTCCGCATAATTTTTACGTTGCTCTTCGAGCTTTATCATGGCTTCGGCCGGAGTATTTACTCCCCATAATTTGCAGAATGTATTCATATTGAAAGGAAGGTTATAAAGCTTTCCTTCATAGTTGGCCAAAGGGGAGTTGATATAATGGTTAAATTCAACAAAAGAGTTTACAAAATCCCAAACCTCTTTGTTTGCTGTATGAAATATATGTGCACCATATTTATGCACATTGATCGAATTAATGCTATCGCAATATATGTTCCCTCCGGTATGTGGGCGTTTGTCTATCAGTAAACAAGTTTTTCCTTTTTGCTTAGCCATATAGGCGAATACGGCACCGAAAATTCCAGTTCCTACAACGAGATAATCGTACGGTTTCTTACCCTTCTTACTTTTCTCCATATGATCGCAAATGTAATAAAAAATGTTGAACGATTGTTGCTTATAAAATAAAGCATATTAATTTTCACCGATTGTCGGAGAACAAGTTTTTCGCGAAAAAAAATAAGGCTGTTCTCTCTAAAGAAAACAGCCTTAAATGCTTTTTATATATCAATTATAGATTACTCAATACCTCCACCTAAAGCTCTGTATAGAGATACACTATATTGAAGTTGCTCCAATTTATCACTTACTTGTCCTAATTGCGCATTCAGTGAATTTTGTTCGGCGTTCAATACCTCTATGTAGTTAGCCTCGCCTGCTTTTAGTAGCTCTTGAGTAAATTCGACAGATGTACTTAATGCTTGTACTTGTTTCTCACGGATTTCGTTTTTGCTTAACGATGCTTTATAAGAGAAAACGATATTCGATACTTCTGCACTTGCTGATAGGACAGATTCCTCGAATGTATATAATGCTTCTTGTTGTTGAGCCTTAGCTATTCTCAGATTACCGATCAATTGTTTTCTTGCAAATATTGGTTGAGTAAGTCCACCGATAATATTTGCTAACAGATTTTCTGGTCTGAAGAATCCGGCTAATGCCGAACTGCTATATCCGATCATAGAACCTGTACCTAATGTAATAGAAGGATAGAAGCTTGCTTGTGCAGCATTTGTTAATTCAAATGCTGATCTGAATGCTAACTCGGCTTGTTGAACATCAGGTCGTTTTGCTAGCATTTGAACAGGAATACCATGCTCAAGTTCAGCAGGAACAGTTTGAGTATCAATGCTTGTTCTAGCTACATATCCGGGCTTTCTGCCTAATAGTACACAGATATTATTCTCTAATTGATTGATTTGCATTTCAAGATCAGGAATAGTTACTTGAGTACTGTAAAGTAATGCTCTCGTTTGCTCCACAGCAGCGCCGTTAAGAAGACCGGCTTCTTTCATAGCCTCTGTAGTTTCAGTATTCACTTTCAGTAATTCTACAGTTTCTTTGGTAATCTTCAATTGCTCGTCAAGAGCCATCAAAGAATAATAAGAAGTAGCAATGTTCGAAATCAGAGACGTTTGTACCAAGTTACGATAAGCATGAGTTCCTAAAAATTGAGCATAAGCTGCTCTCGATTTTCTGTTCAACTTACCCCAGATATCGGCTTCCCATGTAGCAGCAATACCTAGTTGTATATTAGTAGAATGATAACCAAATATATCTTGATTCTTACCTTTATCCGAACTAGTTCTTGTTTGCTGCACTTGACCAACCAAAGCTACATCAGGAAAGTAGGCTGCTCTAGCCATGCTAAGTCCTGCTTCGGCTTGTTGAATACGCGTTGAAGCAATTAGTAAATCATAATTTTTATCTAAACCTTCTTCTATCAAACTTTGTAGAATAGGATCTTTGAAGTACTCATTCCAAGGAATATTTGCAATAGTAGTTGTATCCGTAGAGTTTTCTTCTCTGAATAAATCCTGACTATCGACTTCAGGCGATTTGTATTTATTAACAACCTGGCAGGATGTAAATCCTATTGAGAGTGTAACTCCCAATAGAACTGCTCCTTTAATATATTTTCTGTTCATCTTGTTATTAATCTTTTTTCTTAGTTACAACTTCGTCAGTGGAGTTTATCATACCCGACTTACTTACTTTATCCTGTATAGTTTGGAATATGATGTATAATGATGGTATAACCAATACTCCAATCATTGTTCCAATGAACATACCTCCAATAGCACTGATACCGATCGATCTGTTACCGATAGCACCTGCACCCGAAGCGAAAGCAAGAGGCATTAGACCAAATATAAATGCAAATGATGTCATCAAGATCGGACGTAAACGGGCTACCGCACCATTTACCGCAGCGTCTACAATACTCATACCTTGTTGACGACGCTGAATCGCATATTCCACAATTAGGATAGCATTTTTAGCCAAGAGTCCGATTAGCATGATTAGCGATATCTGTACATAGATATTATTTACAATACCGGTACCTGACATCATACTAATAAATATGAAGATAAATACGCCCGCCAGACCTACAGGTAAAGAGAACAATACGGCAAGTGGCAATATATAACTTTCGTATAGAGCTGCTAATAGTAAGTAAACGAAGATCAAACATAAAGCAAAGATCAATACCGTTTCACTACCACTGCTTGCTTCTTCTCTGGTCATACCCGAATAGTCATAACCATAACCGGCAGGGAGTGTGCTTGCGCCAACTTCTTCAACCGCCTTGATAACGTCACCCGAACTATATCCTTTAAAGAAATTAGGTATAATGGTAAGACTCATAGACGAGAACATATTGAAACGATTCAATGTTTGTGGGCCAGTAACATCTGTAATAGTTAAAAATTCAGTTATCGGAGCCATTTCACCATCTGCTGTTCTAATAAACATACCATTCAAGTCATCCAGTTTTGATCTATATTCAGGTGGTGCTTGTACCATAACCCTAAATTGCTTACCGTATAGATTGAAGTTCGAGATATACATACTACCTACATAGGCTTGCATTGTGGTCATAACTTCATTAAGAGTAAGGCCTGCTGCTTTTATTTTAGGTATATCGGCATCAATTTGTTTTTGAGGGAAGTTTGGATTAAATGTGGTCATTGCCATCATTACATCGTCACGAGCCTTCATCTTATCCAAGAAATTATTGGTTATATCATAAAATTCATGAATATCTCCACCGGTTTTATCTTGTAATTGTAATTCAACCCCTGTACTTAAACCGAACCCTTGGATTGTAGGCATACCGAAGAACATAAAAGTAGCATCCTTTATAGAATCTGTTTTCTCTTTTAATATTGCAGATAGTTGGTCTGCAGTAATATCTCGTTCATCCCACGGAACCATTTTTATAATGAGAGAGGCGTATGAACTACCCATACCGCTCATGAAGCTCATCCCGGTAATATTAGTCACATATTCTACACCTTCTATGTCTTGTGCTATCTTAATAATGTCTTGTACAAGCGAATCAGATCTTTCTAGTGATGCTCCCGGTGGTAATGTAACCATACCCATAACACCTCCACCATCTTCTTGAGGAACAAATCCTTTTGGAATCATTCCCATCAAGCCGAATAATATACCACCACTAACTAATATAATAGCTACTGTAATCCAACGATGGCCTTTTTTTCCTAAGAATTGTAGCGAAGACTTGTATTTTTGAGTAGCAGAACTAAATCCAACATTGAAAGCATAATAGAAGCGTTTTAAGAAACTTTTCTTTTCATGTTCACCTTCTTTGTGCGGTTTTAGGAATAAAGCACATAGAGCCGGACTTAATGTCAATGCATTTACTGCCGAAATCAAAATTGCTATAGCGAGTGTTAAACCGAATTGCTTGTAAAATATCCCGCTAGTTCCTCCAATAAAACTAACCGGAACGAATACAGCTGACATAACAAGGGTGATAGATACAATTGCCGGAGCAATTTCCTTCATCGCTTTCATTGTTGCTGCTCTCGGGTCGGTTTCTCCTGCATCGAGTTGTGCATGGACTGCCTCGACGACGACTATCGCATCATCGACCACGATACCGATTGCGAGAACCAAAGCAAACAACGTAAGTAAGTTAATCGAAAACCCAAATACCTGAAGGAAGAAGAATGTACCAATAATTGCTACCGGTACTGCAATAGCAGGAATTAATGTAGACCTGAAATCTTGAAGGAATACAAATACTACTATAAATACAAGAATGAAAGCTTCTATCAGTGTATGTATAACTTTATTAATGGATGCGCTTAAGAATTCATTGGCATTCATTAAGTAAACTACTTTCATTCCTGGAGGAAATGATTCTGCAGTTTTATTTATTTCAGCCTGAACATTGTTAATAACCTCTTGTGCATTAGAACCGGCAGTTTGGCTAATAGCAATAACGACAGACTCAGCTCCATTAGTTTGAGATATTATGGTATAGTTAAGCGAAGCTAATTCTACGTTAGCTACGTCCTTCACTCTCAGTACCTGACCTTCATTAGAACGAATGACAATGTCACCAAATTGCTCTGCTGTTTGAAGGCGACCAGTGTATTTAAGTGTATACTGAAATGTTTGATTGCTATTTTGTCCTAATTCACCCGGTGCAGCCTCTATATTTTGATCTTGTAATGCTGCTATAACTTCTGTAGGTGTAATTTTATATGTAGACATAACATCAGGTTTCAACCAGATACGCATAGAGTAGTCTTCTGCTCCATATACATTAGCATCACCAACACCATATACACGCTTGATTTGGGGTAAAATGTTGATGTTCGCATAGTTCTGAATGAATCGTCTGTTATAGTCCGGATTTTCACTAGACAAGGCTATAAACAGGATTGTACTACTTTGTTGTTTCCTTACTGTTACTCCTGTATTCAACACCTCTTGAGGTAGCAAAGGATTCGCTCTGGCTACGAGATTTTGAACGTTTACAGCGGCAATATCAGGATTTATACCCTGCTTGAAATAAACAGTGATATTTGCCTGACCATTATTTGTTGCCGAAGAGGTCATGTATGTCATACCTTCCACACCATTGACTTGCTCCTCAATTGGGATTACAACACTTTTCATCACCACATCAGCATTCGCACCACTATAAAAGGCTTGAATTTGTATTGTGGGCGGTGCAATATTTGGATATTGCTCAATAGGCAGCGTGAATAGGCCTATGATACCCAATACAACTATAATAATGGATATTACAGTTGATAATACGGGTCTATCTATAAATGTTTTTAACATCGATTTTTTATTTTAAATTAAAAGAATAATAGTGCTAACTACTTTTACAAATAATTATTTCACTTTTATTTTCATATTATTTCTAAGAGTAGCAACATTGTCTGATACTATTCTTTCACCTTCATTTAGACCAGCGGTTACTGCATAATTTTTACCTTCTGGCATTCCAATTGCAGAAATGATAGTTTGAACCACAGAATCTCCTTGAACTTTATATACTAGAATTTTATCTTGTTGCGCAAAAGTTGCTTTTTGTGGAATAACAAATACATCCTTCAATGTTCTTGGGATAGATATTTTACCACTAGACCCGCTGCGCAATAATCCGTGAGAGTTAGGAAATTCTGCTCTGAAATTTGCAGAACCGGTACTTACACTGATCACACCCGATATTGTTTCTATTTTTCCTTTTTCAGGATATATTGTACCATCAGCTAGAACTAGTGTTACGGGTGGCAAGTTTTTGATTTTCTCAACTTGAGTCTTACCTTCTGTATTACCTAAGAATGCCATCAGGTCTTTTTCATTTAAAGAGAAATATGCAAAAACATTTCCTGTATTTGCAACAGTAGTCAATGCATTGGTACTATTTACTAAACTTCCTTGACGGAAAGGTATTGTACCAACTACGCCATCCACAGGACTAGTAACATTTGTCCAACTCATAGTAGCCTGAGCATTTTCTAACGAAGCTTGTGCTTGAGCCATACTAGCAAGAGCTGTTTGATAGGCATTTTCGTAAGTATCTAATTGTACTTTACTTACAATTCCTTTATCCGCTAACGGACGTATTCTGTCAACATTTAGTTTAGCCGTATTAACGGATGCTTGAGAGCTTGTAATAGCTGCTTTCGCCGATTTTAACGCTTGTTCAGCTTGTGGAGAATTAATTCTGAACAATGCCTGTCCTTTTCTCACAACAGAACCTTCATCGACATAAATAGCATCGATAAAACCATCTATACGTGGTCTGATTTCGATATCTTCTGCACCTTTGATTGTAACGGGATAAACCGATTCTAATGTTGCCTCCTCTTTGCTCAGAACCATAGTGGGATATTCAGTAGCCTCAGCCTGCTGCCCCATGTTTGCCTGCTTATTACCGCAAGAAACCATAACCATAAGGGCCGTTGCCCCAAAAACAATCTTCTTAAATTTCATACCTAATACCTATTTTAATTGTTTACCTTTTTTTGTTTATCTAATACATTTAATAATATCACTAATTGCGTCTTCAACGCATCTTTATCAATATCTTCGAATAATACTTCCTGAATTTCTCTAACCTTCGTTATTGCTCTCTGAAATAATTGTTCACCAGCATCTGTTATTCCTACAATACGTGCGCGAGTATCTGTTTTGCTTTCTCGCCTACTTATTAGTCCTTTTTTTTGAAGATTCCTAATAATTGTAGAGGTGGTCATTGGATCTATATCGGTTTCTTGTGACAGAATTATCTGGGTAATTTCTATTTTACACATTGTCATATGATATATAGCACCAAGTATTTCCAGTTGTGGTCCAGTAAGGCCAAATTCCTCTAATACCCGATGTTTTCCCCTTTGCCAAAATTTAGAAACTCGCCATATTAAGTATCCAACATCGTCTGTTGGATTTCCAAATTTGCAATTTGCTTCCATTATGTTATACCTTCTTTTCTATTTCCATTTCTATTTTTAGTTTATTTTGGATGCAAATATAGTAAGTATGCTTATAATAAGTGTGCGTTGACATTGCTAAAATATGTTCTTTAACATTAATTTAACATTAAATTCACACTTGTTTTAACTAATATATTGGTAGGTAGTTGTTTGTCTAAATACGAAAATAGGCTGAATAGTTAATCCTATTCAGCCTATTTTATATTCTGATTTATTTAATTATATTCCCAAGTCGGCGCAGATTTGTTTTACTTTTTCCTCCATAGCTTCATCTACAGTATCGAACTCTTCTCTAGACTTTAATTTGCAATGAACTTCTATGTAGAATTTAATCTTCGGCTCCGTTCCTGATGGACGAATGGATATCTTTGTATTATCCTGAGTTAAATATTGTAATACATTAGAGGTTGTCGGCATTTCGAGGGTAAATGTCTCGTTAAGATCTAAATCTTGAGCTTTCAGAGTTGCAAAATCTTTTATAAGCACTATTTTAGAGCCTGCTATTTCTTTAATAGGGTTTTCTCTGAATGTTTTCATCATCGCCTCTATCTCTTCAGCTCCGCTACGCCCTTCTTTGGTAACAGATATACCTATCTCTTTCGAGAAGCCGTACTCTACATATATATCTTGTAGCATTTCGTAAAGAGTTTTACCGTTATCTTTAGCCCACGCGGCAATTTCGCCAAACAAGATTGCTGCCGATACAGAGTCCTTGTCTCTGACGAAGTCCTGAGCAAGGAAGCCATAGCTTTCTTCACCACCACCTATATATTTACGTTTACCTTCGAGTTCTCTGATTACAGCTGCGATCCATTTAAATCCGGTATAGCATTCAAACATTTCTACACCATTTTTTTCTGATACTGTTTGAGTTAACATGCTCGTAACGATTGTACGCACTGTATATTCATTTCCTGTCAACAGTCCTAATTCTTTTCTGCGAGTAATGATGTAGTAGATAAGAATTAGCATGGTTTGGTTACCATTCAATAGAATGAATTCTCCTTTGCTATTACGAATACCTGCGCCAAAGCGATCGGCATCAGGATCGGTTGCAAACACAAGATCAGCATTTGTTTCCACAGCTTTTTTAACTGCAAGAGCCATTGCTGCAGGATCTTCGGGGTTTGGAGAAACCACTGTTGGGAAATCACCACTTAATACATCTTGTTCGGGCACATTTATTATATTGGTAAATCCGCAAGCTTTCATTGCTTTAGGGATAATTGTAAACCCTGTTCCATGTAGCGGAGTATATACAATACCAAGATCGCCATGACGTTTAATGGAGTCGGGAGACAAAAGGATTGTTTTAAGATCTTTGATATATTTATCATCCATCTCTTTACCCATTATTTCTATCAGGGCTTTATTGCCTTTAAATTTAATATCATCGACAGTAACGCGGTTTACTTGAGCTATAATGTTCTTGTCGTGAGGAGGGATTACTTGTGCTCCATCATCCCAATAAACTTTATATCCGTTATACTTTTTAGGATTATGCGAAGCAGTGATCATAATACCACTTTGGCAACCTAGATGGCGAATGGCATAAGATACCTCGGGAGTAGGGCGTAAATCTTCGAAAAGATACGCCTTGATTCCGTTAGCTGAAAATATGTTAGCCGATATTTCTGCATATTTGCGGCTGTTATTACGACAGTCGTGTCCGATAACGACCTTTATTTGTTCTATGGCAGCAAATTCTTTTAGTAAATAGTTTGCTAGTCCTTGTGTTGCACCACCAATTGTATAAATATTTACCCGGTTTGTACCCACTCCCATAACACCACGAAGACCGCCCGTGCCGAATTCAAGATCTTTGTAAAAAGATTCTATCAGTTCAGTTTTATCTTCATTATCTAATAATGTTTGTACTTCTTTTTTGGTTTCAGCATCATACTTATCTGAAAGCCATGTTTGTGCTTTGGCTGTTACTTGTGCGATCAAATCCTTGTTGTCCATTTTATGGTGATTTAAGAGTTTCTATATATAACAAAAGTAATAAACTATTTAAAATTCGCATCAAAATACGAATGAAAAGTACGATTCTTTTAATTTAATCTAATTCGTACTTTATTTGGTCGAAAAGAAATGGAAATAATTGTTCCTCAACTCCACTATTGATCAAAACATCTCTATCAGCTTCGAATAAATTTATAAATTGTTCAAAACTGCCTTCCATTACGGCTGCTTCTTTATAAAAGGCAATTGCCGCCTTTTTGTTCCCTATACATAATTCAACATGTCCTGCATTGAGGTAGTCATGTACATTAGGTTTGCTGGTTATTATCTTTTGATAATATTTCTGCGATAAGTCAAATTTATGGAGCAAGAATGCGGTCCATGCTATCGGGCGTAATGTCTTGGTACTTTTCGCGTCCAGTAATTCAACCTTGAAGTAGCTGTTTAATGCGCTGTCATAATCTTTTAGTTCTAAATAACAATGTCCTATATTTAGTTCTATGCCTAGATTGTCAGGTGTTAATTGAGCAGCTTTTTTGTAATAATCCAGTGCTAGTTCCGGTTTTTTTAATGTACGATATAGCTGTGCAATATGCTTGATAATCCATGAATTGCTGGGCGTAATAAGATCCGCTTGTAAATATGCATCTAATGCTCCTTGCAGATCATTGAGCATTTGCTTGCAGTAAGCTATTTTTTGCCAAATATTATCACTCATTTCATCAGTTTCTACCAAACGGGTAAATACATCTAATGCTTCTTTGAAATTATTTTTTTCGAAGTAGTAGAGTGCAATCTTCTTCATGCTATCAGTATCAGATATCAATGGAGATATTGATTTCTTTTCGTAGAAATTGAGACTCAAATTGAATATATCGAAAAAACTGTTACGATGAGGATTTAGTTTGAAAAAACGATAAAGATCTTGTATGTATTGATTTGAAATAACTTCGTCGTCAATAGTAGGGTTTAAATCTTTCGCATCTTTTTGAAGTTGCTTTATTTCTTCCGATTCTGCATTCAGACGCCCCATCATCATTTCACGTTGTGTTGATGATATTTGCAATAAGCTAAGGCAAAAAGAATATTTATCTGAATTACACATATGTCCTGAATCGACAATGGCAGCGTGCAATAGATTATTCTTATGATCGTTGGTAAATAGTGGTGTCAATTCGGAGTAGGAGGGATCGAATGGCAGAAACCAGTTACACATATCTGAAAAGAAAGGAAAGCTTTTCAATCCCGAAAATGTGGAATGAAACACATCGGCTCCTTCCATTTGTAAGTTCGAGTACTCCTGCAATTTTTTGCTTAAGCCTGATTCTTCAAGTTCTTTTTGCCATTCGGGATTTTTATCGGCAAAGTCGGTTTCACCCATCAGATCTTCCATGTTTAGCTTTTTGCCGGCTAAATTATTGAATTTCATCATTTCAGGAATGATTTCCTCTGTCAATCGTTTACTTATTTTTTCTGTTTCGCGAGAGCGAATCAGTTGTATAATAACGCTTAATATTCCTTTTCTAAATTCCGGTCTTTCGGATAAAGTATCTAACCGATGCTGCAATTCGGGATACAGCGACCAACGAATGTCGTACATTTGCATCACAATAACCAGAGCTACAATGGCTCTAACGCGCAAACCTACATTCTCTGATCCGCATGCATGCATTAATGCTTGTACTTTACGGGCATCGAAGCGGTGAAAAACACTCAGACTTAATGCTGATATAAATAAACATTTCTCTCTGCTTGGTAAATCCAAACTATCTATAATGGAATAATAATCTTGTAATGCTTTTTCATCTGCACGTGGCGAAACAAATACACAATTGAACATATCGGATGCTATACGTTCTCTTTTGATAGATAAATCTCTTTTTCTGGCTTCCTGTTCAGGGCCATTAGCTACTAAGTCGGTTAAGGAAATAGAGTCTGATATATCTTTTAGTAAATTAGGATAATCGAGTAATGTGGTTGTTTTTAAATCATTAATACGTTGTTTCTCGTAAAATACATTAGATGATGTTATTTTTAATAATTCATCGGCAGAATCGTCAGTCAGTTCATATAACGAGCGAAGCAGATTACGGTATACATCTTCACGTAGAGGGTCTTCAATACCTTCAATAAGATAGTGAAGCATGTATTTATAATTGGTCTCAAGTTCGCTCAAATGCTCTGATATTTGCCAGTCTTGTGTGTTAACTGTCAACTTAATAAGTGATTCGAACGCATCTTTTAACTGCCTTTTTGACAGAAAATGCAGTATGTCTTTCTTTAACGATATTATATCTCGATTCTCCATTTATCAACTTATTTTGGTTATCAGTTAGTCAAAACAAAAGTAGATGGTGCATCTTTAATCCATCGAGTTCCTTTATCTTCCAGTTTTTTCCAGCTGTTTAAACTTATCATCATCAGATCTTGTTTCTTCAGAATATCACTATCGATAGGGATATTATTATTCCATAATTGGAATAGATATGGATTGACTGCTTTAATGGCTCTGACCGATTTTATAAATTCTATGGAGCTATCAGTCAGTCCAATAGGGTCCCATAAAGTTATTCTCACATATGAATTTTCAGCCAATCGTTCCATGAACTCTCCAACAAAAATGTCACCTTCATCTAATATAGGTACAAATACTGTTCTTATACCTACTATTCCCTTATCAATAAATATGCCAACCGGCATATCTGTTTTGGAAACAATGGTACGTGTACCTTCATCCATGATCGGAGCTGTGATGGTCTTACGCCATCTTTTATAGTTGGCTAATCTCGAAAGCAGGTAGTTGGGGATGTGTATCAGTTGATTAGAGAATCCTAGAAAACGTCCGAGCATATTTTTTGAGAAAACAGATTCTTTAAGCCCGATGATTAAAAAATCATAATCACCTTTATTGGCAATCTTTGCCACATTGGCATGAGGATCACTGCCAATCTTAAACATCGGAACAATAGTCTGACTTAAAGAATTAGCTTCATCTATAACAGGTTGAAACATTTCTTCTTCCTCTTCGTCCAGCGTATTTTGATATAATAAACTACCTTCTGATAGATGAAGCATCGTTAGTTCGGAATGAGCTTGCCTTTTTCTGATAAAGCAATTGGCTAAGAACAGAAGTTTACGTCCCATATCGGAATTGTCGAATGAAACAAGTATCTTGTATTTCTTTTGCTCGACTTCTTCTGTTTCTGTTTGCCTCTTCTTAAATATCTTGTCTATCAGTGTTAATAGAGGTGATGTCATAAATGTTGTGGTTAGAGCCATAACAACCATCATTGCAAATACTTCGGGGGTAAGTATGCCTAAGTCGAGCCCTATGTTGAGTACAACCAGCTCCATCAATCCGCGTGTGTTCATCAAAGCACCTATGGTAAGGCTGTCTTTCCATGTGTTGCCTACGAAGCGTGCAGCTAAGGCGCTCCCCATAGATTTTCCGGCAACGGCAAGGAATATAATACCTCCACACATTATCCACAAATGCGGCTCGTTGAGCAGTCCGATGTGTGTTCTTAATCCGGTATATACGAAGAACATCGGTAGCAGTAATACAAGGGCTACATCTTCTATCTTGTCTGTAAATAAGCTTCTGAACCCCATATTGGATGGCATAATTACTCCGGCAAGGAAAGCGCCGAATAAGGCATGAATGCCAATTACCTCGGTAGCATAGGCCGATAGGAAGAGAACGAGGAAGAATACAGCTATTACGGATTTATTTATTACTCTTTTTGATGTTTGAAGATCTGCTATACGTTTCAGGAATGGACGTACTACCTTAAACATAACGATGACATATAAAATAGCAGATAGAATTACAAAGAATGAACTACTGAACGAGCCCGCGTTTACAATCGCAATTACCGCGGCTAATAGACACCATGCAGTAATGTCGTCTATGGCTGCACATGTAATTATTACAGGGCCTAGCGGGGTTTTGTTTATACCTCTTTCGTGCACAATACGAGCCATGACAGGAAAGGCGGCAATACTCATTGCTATTCCCATGAATAGAGCAAAGGGTAAGAATTGTGTATCTTTATTTGTGAATTCCCCATACAATATATAGGAAAGGAATACACCCAATGTGAAAGGAAGAACAATGCTCGTATGACTTATAATAACGGCATTGTGAGCTTTATTTCTTATAGTCTTCAAGTCCAATTCCATACCTACGATAAACATGAAAAGAACTAGCCCTATTTGGCTTAGAAACTTGATGTTATCGAGTGATGAAACCGGAAATAACATATCTGAAATTTCGGGGAAGTATGCACCTAGAAGGGAAGGACCCAATACTACACCGGCAAATATCTCACCTACAACAGTGGGTTGTCCTATTTTTTGACATATCCATCCAAAAATACGAACAGCAAGAAGAATAACGACTATCTGGAGAAGTAGAATCGATAAGGGGCTCAATAAATTCGAGGCCATATTTCGTATGAAATTAAACCATGCACTCCGTTCAGAAACAATGTCTTGCGGGGCATGTGTAATTTCGAGGTTTTCTGATCCAAGGTTAATAATAATATATACCAGAATAGAAAAAATGCTTACTACTGAAGCATAAAAAATGAGGTTTTTATAATTTTTCATAAACGAAAAACATGTTTATGATTATTTGATAATCTATTTGGTACAAAGATACAATTAAATATGACAATACGTTATATAGATTTATACTCATGTTATAGTAAATTATGTGTATATTTGGGGGATATAATATGTATTAGCTTAACTATTTTCCTATGATTTTAAGAGCTTTAAAATACACACGTTACACCAAAGATGCCCGGGAATGGAGTATTGTCGGCAATGGAGATGATTTTGCATATTTTGGCAATATTAATCTGTTGGTGGGTAAAAATGCATCGGGTAAAAGCCGTACATTGAATGTTATCAGGGAGATTGCCGGATTATTATCAGGTAAAATTTCGTTGAGTAAAGCAAATACAGCAACGCAGCGATTTGAACTTATATTCGAAGGGGATAAGAAAGAATATAATTATTTTCTTGACTTTAAAGATAGAATTGTTGTCTCCGAAATATTGCTTGTCGATGGGAAAGAATATATGAATAGAGCAAAAGGTTTATTTATAGAACTGGCAGAAAGCAAGAATGTTTCTATTTCAGTAGATGACACTCATCTGGCTATTACAGCTACAGATGTGAATGGTAACATTTATTATAAACCGTTCGTGCAGTGGGGTAAGTCACTAAAGAATTATTTTTTTTCCAATCAGATCGAAAAAGCTCATTTGGTTAAGGATTATAGAGTGATTGAAGAAAAAGATCAGGATGTAGAGGACACAAGTATTTTGGTTTATACTCTCTATATGGGTAAAAAAACATTCGGTGATAAATTTATTTCCGAAATAAAGTCTTGTATGCATGAATTGGGATATTCTCAAATATCTGATATCGATATACAGGAAGCCAAAGGAGGATACGGTATTTGTGTCGAGGAGGATGGTCGTTATATTGTTTCTCAGCGTGATATGTCGCAAGGCATGTTTCGGGCGTTAGCTTTATTTATATTCCTTACTTACGCTCATATGAGTAATATGTCTGTTTGCATATTAGTAGACGATATGGGTGAAGGACTTGATTTTGAACGCTCGAAAGGATTGATTGATATTGTTACAAATAAAATACATAACTCAAATATTCAATATTTTATGACGACTAATGATCGTCATATAATGAATCATATTCCTTTACGGTTTTGGTCTGTTATTGAAAGAGAAAAAAATAAGTCAATATTTTATGACATTGTAAATTCGACAGAAAAATTTGACGATTTCAAATATACAGGATTGAATAATTTCGACTTTCTGACAACTGACTTTTATAAAAAAGGATTTGGTAACATAGAAGAAGAGGAGAACGGATAAATATTAATGAATAGAATTGCTTTTTTTGTTGAAGGGCAAACGGAACAAATTTTCGTTAATCGCTTAGTCAGAGAAATTTTAGGCCCACAAGACACCAATATAATACAGAAACAATTTCGCGGAGGTACAAATATTCCTAAGCAGGAGATTGTTAGAAGTTTATCATTGTCGCGTACCCCGCTATATGAAGTTCTGATATTCGATTGCGGTTCGGATAACCGTGTTAAATCTGAAATATTGGAGAATATACAGAATCTACGCGAGAGAGGGTACAGTAAGATAGTGGGACTAAGAGATCTTTATCCAATCCCGTTTGCCGAATTGGGTAAATTGGAGATGGGTTTGAGATTCTTGCCTAACAGGTTTAAGCATGAAGCACCGTATTTTGACGTTATTGTAGCAGTACACGAAATAGAAGCATGGTTCTTAGCTGAAGTAAATCATTTTAAGAAAATTGACAGGCGCTTAGATGGTAATTTTATAAAGAAACATTTAGGTATCGATCCTTATGTGATGAATCCCGAAGCAAGAGTACATCCGGCTAAAGACTTAGATAATATCTATCAATTGGTGGGGAGGTCGTATACAAAACGTTATGGACAAACAGAAAAAATAGTAAGTAAGCTGGATTTCAATAACATAATGAAAAATATTCGTTACGAGATCACTCCCTTAAACAGGCTGATAAAAGTTCTCGAGAAGACAAAGAATAGAAAATAATAAACACTATCAGATATAAAAAAGCCCTAATGTTTGAACATTAGGGCTTTTTTATTATTCGTGTGAAATAAAATATTATTTCTTAGGTTGCGTACGTTTAGCGTAGCGATTCATAAACTTATCAACACGTCCTGCTGTATCCACAAGTGTTTGTTTACCTGTATAGAATGGATGAGAAGAACTAGTGATTTCAAGTTTTACAAGAGGATAAGTTACACCATCAACTTCAATTGTTTCTTTTGCATTTACAGTTGAGCGAGTGATGAAAATCTCTTCGTTTGACATATCTTTGAAAACAACTGCGCGGTAATTTTCAGGATGAATATCTTTCTTCATTTTATAGTGTATTTTAAATTATTTCTTCTTTTTCGGACGACAAAGATAGACTATTTATCTAATTAAACAAAAATATTCTATTTGATTTTGTTCGCAAATAGTCTTTAAATTGATATTTTTTCGTTTCTTTTGTTTATTGAATAAATTAAAACTGAATAATAAGTATGTTGAAACAATATTTTATAGCACCTATTATTGCTTTGTCAATGATTGCATGTACCAATAAAGGGACGACAAATACTACTGAAAATAAAGCTTTAACCGAAGCTGACTCAATTAAACTGGCTATGGAATCAATTTCTGACGACACAAGTATGTATCTTCTGGTAGGCACGTATACATCGGGCGAAAGTGATGGTATATATGTTTATCAATTCGACACAATTTCCGGATACTCTAAATATGTAAGTATGGCGAAGGTAGACAATCCGTCTTATCTAGCTATAAGTAAAGATGAGAAGTTTGTGTATGCAGTAACAGAGAACGATGATAATACTTCTGCTGCCAATGCTCTATCTTTCGATAAAAAGGATGGTAAACTCAAATTGTTAAATACCCAGCTGACGGGTGGGGGAGCCCCTTGCTATATTACTGTAGACAGAGCGGGAAAGCATGTGGTAACAGCGAATTATCTTGGAGCAAGCATTACTTTGTTTAATACAAATGAAGATGGAACATTAGCGCCTGCGTCGAGTGTTATAAGCTTTATGGGTAAAGGTGTTGATGAGCGCCAGAGTCAACCTCACTTGCATTGTGTAGTATTTTCACCAGACGAAAAGTATTTATTTGCGAGCGATCTAGGAACAGATAAAATACATAAATTTGAAGTTAACGATAATAGTACCGAAGACTTTTTGAAGATCAGTACACCTCCCGCTTTTAAAATAAAAGACGGATCGGGACCTCGTCATTTAGAGTTTCATCCCAATGGAAAGTACGCATACCTCATAACTGAATTATCAGGTTCTGTTATTGCTTTCGAATATAATAACGGAGATTTGAAAGAATTCCAATCAATACAAGCAGATACACTTAATGCAAAAGGAAGTGGCGATATACATATATCACCCGATGGGCGGTTCTTATACGCATCTAATCGTTTGAAAGGTGATGGATTGGCAATATATTCAATCAATCAAACTGATGGAAAGCTTACTAAAGTCGGTTATCAGGATACGGGCATCCACCCTCGTAATTTTGCAATTACACCAAATGGTAAATATTTGCTTGTAGCTAGTCGTGATAACGATATTATTCAAATTTTCGAGATCGATAAAAAAACAGGTTTATTAGAAAATGTATATAAAGATATCAAACTCGATATGCCTGTTTGTTTGAAGTTCGCTTCATTTAAATAAAATACTAAATATAAAAAGTAAGCCGTGCGAGTGATTCTAAATTCGTACGGCTTACTTTTTTAATTACCTTTGCACCTTCAAAATAAAATACGACATAGAATGCTAATAATAGATAGCTTAAAAGTAGAATTAGGGGATAGAACTCTATTCGATAATATCAGTTTTATAATTAACGATAAAGATAAAATTGCATTGGTTGGAAAAAATGGAGCAGGTAAGAGTACCATGCTTAAAATTCTGGCCGGTGTAAATACGCATTATAAAGGAACAGTAACCGGACCCGATGGAGTAACAGTCGGGTATCTTCCTCAGGTAATGAAGATAACGGATGAGCGAACCGTAAGAGAAGAAGCTTCATTGGCTTTTTCACATATCTCCGATTTGCAGATACAGATTGAGGATATGAACAAACAATTGGAAACTCGTACCGATTACGAATCTGACGATTATGCCAAGTTAATAGACGATTTCACACATGCTCACGAGCGTCTAGGGATGGTCGAAGGTATCAACTTCGAGGGAGAGGTTGAGAAAGCATTGCTTGGATTAGGTTTCAAGCGAGAAGACCTTGATCGTTCTACCAGCGAATTTAGCGGAGGGTGGCGTATGCGTATCGAATTGGCTAAACTCTTATTACGTAATCCTGATGTGATGTTACTCGACGAGCCGACTAATCACCTTGATATCGAGTCTATAGGCTGGTTAGAGGATTTCATTATGACACAAGCCAAAGCCGTAGTGTTGATATCGCATGACCGTGCTTTTATCGATGCTGTTACTACCCGTACTATCGAGTTGACTATGGGGCGTATTTATGATTATAAAGTAAATTACACTAAATATGTAGAACTTCGTCAGGAACGACGTTTACAGCAAATTCATGCTTGGGAGTCGCAGCAAAAGCAAATTGCCGAGATAGAGGAGTTTGTGGAGCGATTCAGGGCACAGGCAGCAAAAGCTGTTCTTGTACAAAGTCGTGTTCGCCAGTTAGAAAAAATGGAACGTGTAGAAATTGATGAAGAAGACAAATCGCAGATTCGTATTCGTTTTCAACCTGCTACCCGTTCGGGCGATTATCCGTTGACAGTAGATAGTGTTACTAAGAAATATGATGACTATTTGGTTTTTGAAAATGCTAATCTGATGATCGAGCGTGGAGAAAAAATAGCATTAGCCGGAAAAAATGGCGAAGGTAAATCGACATTCGTAAAATGTGTAATGGGAGAGACCTCTTACGATGGAACTATGATGCTTGGACATAATGTTCAGGTGGGTTATTTTGCGCAGAATCAAGCAGAATTGTTAGATGAAGATCTTACTGTTTTCGAAACGATAGATCGTGTAGCAGAAGGAGATATACGTACACAGATACGTAGTATATTAGGAGCCTTTATGTTTAACAGAGATGATTCAGAGAAAAAAGTAAAAGTGTTGTCGGGAGGAGAGAAGACTCGTCTGGCGATGATTAAACTATTACTTGAACCTGTTAATCTGCTTATTCTCGATGAGCCGACCAACCATTTAGATTTGAAGACAAAAGAGGTTTTGAAAAATGCATTGTTAGACTATGCGGGTACAGTTATACTTGTATCGCATGACAGGGACTTTTTGGATGGCCTTGTAACTAAAGTGTTCGAGTTTTCAGATAAAAAGGTAAGAGAGCATATTGGTGGAATAAAAGAATTCTTGGCAAAGAAACGTGTTTTGTCTTCGTGATCTACTGATGTTTGTTTGATAGATATAAAGAGTAAGTAATATATATATATATATATATATATATATAGAAAGAGACCATGTACTGCATAGTCTCTTTTTTTATTTAAGAAAATATATATTATATCTTTGCAGGCATCAGCCATAAATAAGAATAATATAAGATACACAAGCATATGAACTACATGAGATTAATACTCCTTTTATCTGTAATTTGCCTATTATCTTGCAAGCAAAAAGAAACAATACAGGAAAACAGATTATACTCCTTATTGTCGGATACAGCCTCTGCCATAGTAAATGATGAAATTGAGGTTAAGCCGGATACCCTTCTATTGCCAATTTTTGTAAACATAGGGATCGATTTTCTGGAACCTGCCGGATATCGTGGTACAGAACCATCCGATTATGCTCATATGTTTGCAGAAGAATGGTATGATTTTTATCAGGATAGTATTTCCGGAAAATACTACATGGAACGTGCGGAGATAGAAACAGGAAAGTTTTATGATGACTGTCTTGACGATTCAACTACTTATGTAGGTTCAAAAAGAAAAAGCTTGTTTTTAATAAAGGGTTTACGCCCTGCTAACAAAAATATCGCAAGTATTCAGGTACCTGAACGAAAAAGTCATATTTGGGTAGGTGAAAAATATCTGTTCGACTTTAATAATCACAGCTACGTGTTACGCGGCGATGGTATTACCACTAAGGGTGGTATGGCTTCTATGGGCGATGATGAAGATCCGGCAAGGTGGGACGAGGTTGTAAACTATCGACTCTATTTATCTGAGAAGGGAGTGGAAGGTGAGCAGCTTATTATTGCCATTCCTTCATTTAATTATACTTTTGCCCAATTACTATGGTTGGGAGATATGGATGAAGATGGTAAGCTTGATTTTATATTCAGTGTGTCACGGGATTATGAATCGAGGCATGTGGTGCTATTCTTGTCATCTAAAGCACAGAAGGGTGAAATTGTACATTGCGCCGGTGAATCAACATATGAGTTTGATTGTTGATCATCAATATGTTAATTGCTAAAGTTAATTCCAAAATTTGGATTGTGTAATATACAGGAAATAGTGATATACCCCATGTAGAAGCAAAGCGATAATTATTTAATATTTTTTATTTATCTTTGCAGCTCATTCTAAAAAACTTTTACAAAACTTATTTTATTTATTTAAAACATCAAATTTTCAAAACATGAAAAAAGTATTATTCTCTCTAGTTGTAGCAGTAGCTGCCTTCACATCTTGTAGTAATGGACCGAGTGCAATTGAATTTAACGATGCAATTGTTAATGCTAATGCAAAAATTGCACAGCAACAAATAGAGTACGATTCAAAACTAACTAATGCTATTGAGTCAGATTCGTATTCTGCTCTTAAGGTAGAAAACGATAGTGCATTGGCTAGAGTTGATAGAGAAATTGCGATAATTAAAGAAATGGGAATCGCTAAAGGTGGCGAAGCATTCAAAGAATCAGCACTTACTACATTCGATGCTGTTAGAAAGTTAATCGAAGTAGGTGGTAAATTTTCAACTCTTACAGAAAATTCAACAGAGGAAGATTTTAATAAACTTATAGAAGAGTATAACGCCCAAATGAATGACTACTCGACTAAAGTGGATGCAATGGGTGGTATTCAAGCTGCTTTTGCTAAAGATCAGAATTATGATCTTCGCTAAAATATATTAATATGTATTGAGGAAAGAGGCTGTGTGATGCACAGTCTCTTTTTTTATGTATAGAGAAAAACTAAATTATTACTATCTTTGTACCTATAGAAATAGCTGTTTATGAATCCAAAATACCCATCTTTATTACTTGAAAATGCTGTTAATGAATTTGCCAAACTTCCGGGGATTGGTCGAAAGACAGCCTTACGCCTTATCTTGCATTTGCTTCGGCAAGATAATAGTACTGTAGATGGATTTGCTCAGGCACTAACCGAACTAAAGCACACTGTAAAATATTGTAAATCATGTCATAATATCTGCGATAATGATATTTGCCCTATATGTCTCGATAAATCAAGAGACTCGTCGACTATATGTGTTGTAGAAAATATTAAGGAAGTAATGGCTGTTGAAAACACGATGCAATTCAAAGGCTTATATCATGTACTAGGGGGGATTATCTCACCGATAGACGGAATAGGTCCCGCCGATCTCGAAATAAATAGTTTGATAGAGCGCGTGGCAGATGGTAGTATAAAAGAAATTATATTGGCTTTGAGTACTACAATGGAAGGAGATACGACTAATTTTTACATATATAAAAAGCTTGCTCCTTACGATGTTAAAGTTTCTATGATAGCCCGTGGAATTTCCATTGGGGATGAAATTGAATATGCAGATGAAATCACATTAGGGCGTTCCATCTTAAACAGAACCCTTTTTAACGAATCATACAGAATGTAACCTGAACTATGGAAAATTCACAGAAAAAAATACAATTACGTCTCATGACATTCTTTTGGATAAATATCCTGTCTGCCGTCTTCATCTTTTTGGCATTACTATACTCTAAAGGTGCTAATATTGGAGAGAGTGTAGGAACGAATGTTACTTTCGAGCGTTACGCTATTGTGTTCACAATGATCGGAATACCAGTGGCTTTGAAATTTTTTCATTCGCAACATGAGAAGATTCAACTATTGTCTTTAGAGCAATATCTAGGTAAGTATATGTTAATATACTCGATCCGTATGGCTATATTAGACGCGGTAATTGTATTAAATATGATTGGTCTTTATTTATTCGAATCGCAAAACTGCATCTATATGACTGTTATTACTATATTTGCACTTATGTTCTGCTATCCGAATAAGAACTCTTTATCGATTAAAGAATCAGAGCAAGAACCATTAATAGAAACAGAAGAAAATAAAAATAACGAATAAACTATGATTATAGCAGTAGATTTTGACGGAACTGTCGTTGAGCATGAATACCCAAAGATTGGACGAGCAATACCTTTTGCAATAGAAACATTACTTCAGCTTCAAAAAGAAGGACATACACTTCTTATGTGGTCGGTACGTAGTGGAAGTTTACTTCAAGAAGCAGTCGATTACTGTCAGAGCAAAGGTCTGAGGTTTTATGCAGCTAATAAGAATCATCCAGAGGAAGATCCTACTCAAGCATCGAGGAAATTAGACGCAGATTTGTTTATTGACGATCGTAATTTAGGTGGCTTGCCCGATTGGGGAGTTATTTACCATGCTATCAAAGCAATGGAAAAAGGAGAGACATCGTATGAGAAAATAATGATGGCATCGGGCGAGAATCAGAGAATGCGCCGCAGAAAGAAGAACTTCTTTATCCGCTTAGGAGAAATGTTCGAAAAAGACGGTTATTAATTTATGCTTCTTGAAAATTCGCAGATAAGGCTGCGTGCATTAGAGCCGGAAGATTTAGAATTACTTTATCAATGGGAGAATAATTCCGAATTGTGGATATACGGCAGCACCGTTTCGCCATATTCGAAGTTAGCATTGCGTCAGTATATTAACGATTCTCTCGAAATGGATATTTATCAGAGTAAACAATTGCGGCTGATGATAGATATTGTCGGGGAAAATACAACGATAGGTACAGTCGATCTGTACGATATAAATATGCGTAACAAAAATGCCGGTATAGGTATTCTTATAGATGAAGCATACCGAAATAGGAAGTATGCATCGCAAGCTTTAGAGTTGATGCGTGAATATGCTTTCAATTTTTTGAAGCTGCATCAGTTGTATGCATATATAGGGGTGAATAATAAACCGAGTTTAAAACTTTTCGAAAATATAGGTTATAGTCCTGTTGGCATTCTGAAAGATTGGATACAATTGATGGATGACAACTATGAAGATGTTTTGGTAATACAACTGATTAATAGTCAAATAAATGAATGAAGAGATAAAAAAAGCATTTGACGTATTGGTTGCCGGAGGATTGATTCTATATCCTACCGACACTATTTGGGGCATTGGTTGTGATGCTACTAACGAAGATGCAGTAAGAAGAGTATATGAATTAAAGAAACGCACAGATAGCAAAGCTTTAATTGTGCTTGTTGATAATTCGGTTAAGCTTGATTTTTATGTGGACGGTGTACCGTCTATTGCATGGGATTTGATAGAAGTTGCTGATAAGCCGCTCACTATAATATATGATGATGCACGAAATCTTGCACCTAATCTTATAGCTGATGATGGAAGTATCGCTATTCGTGTTACTCAGGAGAAATTCTCTCAGGAATTGTGTAAACGTTTCCGCAAGGCGATTGTTTCCACTTCTGCCAATATAAGTGGAGAGCCTGCGCCATCACGTTTCGATGAGATAAGCGATGAGATCAAAAATGGCGTTGATTACATTGTTAATTTTCGTCAGGAAGAAACCAGTAGACCCAAGCCATCGGGGATTATTAAATTAGGAAAAGGTGGCGAGATAAAGATTATTCGTGAATAGAATAATCTTTTTTACAAACGGTTAGAATTATAGGAATGAATACATTTGGAAATATATTTAGATTGACATCATACGGTGAATCGCATGGTATTGCTATTGGTGGAGTTATTGACGGTTGCCCGTCGGGGATAGAAGTAGACATGGCATTTGTTCAGGAAGAACTGAATCGTCGTCGTCCCGGACAGTCTAAGATAACAACTCCACGTAAAGAATCTGATGAGGTTGAGTTTTTGTCAGGGATATACGAAGGTATGACTACGGGTACACCGATTGGTTTTGTTATTCGGAATAATAATCAGCATTCGTCGGACTATGACAATCTGAAAGATATATACCGACCTTCGCATGCCGATTATACCTATGCGCAGAAATATGGTGTTCGTGACCATAGGGGAGGAGGACGCTCTTCTGCACGCGAGACTATAGCTCGCTGTGTAGGTGGGGCATTAGCCAAGCTAGCACTTAAGCAGCTAGGGATCGATGTGACAGGTTACACATCGCAAGTGGGTCATATCAAACTAGAAAATGATTACTCATTATATGATCTATCTCAGATAGAATCGACACCCGTTCGTTGTCCTGATATGGATAAAGCAAATGAAATGATTACACTGATCGAAGAAGTGAAATCGAAGGGTGATACTATCGGAGGTGTAATTACCTGTGTTATCAAAGGGACACCAGTAGGTCTTGGAGAGCCTGTATTCGGCAAACTACATGCAGCCCTAGGGTTTGCTATGCTTGGAATTAATGCTGTAAAAGGCTTCGAATATGGCGATGGTTTCGATGTAAATCATAGGGGTTCTGAAATAAATGATGTTTTCTATAACGATAATGGAAAGATAAATACTCGTACCAACCATTCAGGTGGTGTTCAGGGCGGTATATCGAATGGACAGGATATTTATTTTCGAGTAGCATTCAAACCCGTAGCAACAGTCTTAATGCTTCAGGATACTGTCGATACGAAAGGTGAAGATACGAACCTGAAAGCCCGTGGACGTCATGATGCTTGTGTATTACCACGTGCAGTGCCGATTGTTGAGGCAATGGCAGCAATGACAATATTAGATTATTATTTATTGAGTAAATTAAACAAAGCACTTATTTAAAGCTCTTAAGTAAGTGCTTTATAGCTAATATCGGATTTCGATAAATCATTCGAGGTCCCGAAAATCGCACAATCTCCTGCATTTTAGTTTTCATTTCGGAAGCATAGCAATGTGTCGGGCATTTCTTGCAGGTGGGTTTTTGCTCTCCATATTTACAGTGCGTAAGACGTTTCTGAGCGTATTTATTCAGTTCAGAACATTCTATGTGATGTACCATGCATTGCAGCACAGTAAATATAGATCATTTTTCCGACCGTTTTTTTCTCTGTAGTATTCATTCTTCTATAAATCCACCATCTACCATCCTTTGCGGATTAGAGAAGAGTGCCATTCCTGTTTTCATTTTCTTGAAGTTCAATTTCTTGTAGAATCCTTCTTTGCCTGGAGATGCATATAATATAAAATTACAATCGGGAGTTGTTGCAATAAGTTTTTCGACTATTTCTAGTCCAATCTTCTTCCCCTGATAGGATGGGTCAACAGCAATATCGTATACAGCTGATTGACGAACTCCATCTGAGAGAATTCTGCCGAATCCAATAAGTTCATTCTCATCGAAAACAAAAATGACCGAATAGCTGGATTCAAAGGATATTCGATGTTTATCTGCATCAGTAAATGCCATGCCTACTTTATTGAGCAGAATAGGTACTCTTTGCCATGGTATATTTTGGCAATTATCTTGATATCGTAAATTCATGATTTAATGTTATTTTATTCAAAGTTGAAGATCAGTGAAATCATACGTGTCTTACCCGACGACATAGAATCCCTGAATTTTAATAGATCTTTATCCGTTAGGTCAGAATTATCTTTGCTGATTATATCTGTTAATCCAAATGAAAATCTTAATTCGGGACACAACTTGAACATTGCTAAATAGAAATTACATCCTACACCGAATTCTAAACCATAATCAACCCTCTTAAAGCGTAAAGCCTGATCCTTTTTCGAACTCATATCCATGTTGGCATATCCCCCTGCCAAGAGATAAGGACGATAGTCTTGTATACGATTAGCGCTAAACTTGAGATTAAGAGGGATTGAAAAATAATTAGTTTTAAATGTATTTTTATACTCTTCACCTGTTTTCTGCTCTCTGAATACAAAACCTTTTTCACCAAAGTGTAAACTAGGACTTACCCTTAAATTAAAATGCTCGCTGATATACCTATCTGCGATAATTCCTACACTAAATCCGACAGAATATGATGGGATTTCGGCAAACCAGGCTTCTCCGGTAGGCGATGTGTAACCCGTGTGCGACAATATCATATCCTGAGTGTGTATACCTACCAAAAAGCCAAAATGATATAATTTCTGGTCAGCAAAAGGTTGTTTTTTAGGCTTCTGTATCTGGGCTTCCATACTTATGGCTAATAAGCTGAATACGATTATTAGTAGTACGTATATTTTGTTTTGTTTCACTGCTGTTTGCTTTTAATTGTAACGTTATTTCTGTCTGCTTATTATATTATTTTATTACTTAGAAAGATTAAAAATAAGCATTTAATGTTCTTCCCACTTAAAAAACAAATTTAATTGTAATATGTTAATAAACAGTGGGTTGATATTTTATATTTATGTCTTATAGATGAAAGTTATATCTATATTAATAATATCTAACACTATCCATTTTGGATGAACGAAAAAACTCTATATATTTGTCCCATCAAAGTTAGTAATAATATTAAAAATTAAAAATCATGGCTTACGTAATTAATGAAGATTGTATTGCTTGTGGTACTTGTATCGATGAGTGCCCGGTAAATGCTATATCAGAAGGAGATATTTATACAATTGATCCGGATGCTTGTACAGATTGTGGTACTTGTGCCGATGCTTGTCCAACTGAAGCAATTCATCCGGCTTAATATCGCGTTGGTAATAGAAATAAAAGAAGGGAACTATCCGAAAGGTTAGTTCCTTTTTTTTGTCTTGAATTTTACTTGTGCATTATTTAAATACTGAGTTCCTTAAGGAAATTTCTCTTTAGCAAAAATTTAAATAAAAACTATAATAATAAAGTACTATTTATTTCCATATCGCTCAGGTTAGACTCATTGCTATCGCCATGTAGTACAATTGAATCATTAAAGCGGATAGCAAACTTGTAGTGAGATATTGAGTAACGTGTATGGGTAGAGAATAGCTTTTACAAGTGAAGAACCAATGGTGGTAGTCTCTTTCTTTATACTCTAAAGTTGAATTTATATAAATAAAAAGAGCACCCTTGAATTACCAAAGATGCCCTCTAGGGTGAAAGACGGGTCTCGAACCCGCGACCTTCGGAACCACAATCCGACGCTCTAACCAACTGAGCTACAATCACCGTGTTGCAATAACTATTATTGCGCTGCAAAGATATGCATTTTTATTGTATTTGCAAGCCTTACGGAAGAAAAAATGCCACTTTAAAACAAAAAAATGCTCTATTTGATAGAGCATTTTTCATTATGCGGTAAATTTAAATTACTCAGCACTTTTTTCTTCTTCTGTAGCAGCCGGTGCTTCTTCTGCAACAACTGGAGCCTCTGCCGGAGCAGCTTCTACTTCTGTTGTTTCAGCAACCACTTCTACTGCCGGAGCAGCTTCAGCTTCTGCCTCTGCTTGTGCAGCATTCTCTTCAGCTTTCTTTTGAGCTACAGTTTCTGCTTTAGCTTTGTTGGCAGCTACTTCAGCTTCGTGACGAGCTTTTTCTTCTGCTTTAGCTTTAGCATCATTTTTGTTGATTTGAGCTAGTGTACCTTTGTCTTTGTTAGATTTCCATGCTTCGAATTTCTTGTCAGCATCAGCCTCTGTGAAAGCACCTTTGGTAACACCACCTAAAAGATGTTTTTTGTACAATACTCCTTCGTCAGAAAGAATGTTGCGTGTTGTGTCAGTTGGTTGAGCACCAACTTGTAGCCAATACAAAGCCCTGTCGAAATCTAAAGTTATTGTAGCAGGATTAGTGTTCGGGTTGTACGAACCAACTTTTTCAATAAATTTTCCATCACGTGGAGCTCTGCTATCTGCAATGACGATGTGATAAAAAGGATAACCTTTGCGTCCTCGTCTTTGTAAACGGATCTTTGTAGCCATTTTTTTGTTAATTTTTAATTAATACATAATTGTTATTAGCGGGTGCGAAGATAAGAATAACTTTTTGAATTATAATATGATATTATCCTTTAATTGCCTTTTGATGATAGAAAAAGCGACTATTCTCTAATTATTGAAGAACAGCCGCTAATATAATTGGTATTTTAAGTCTGTTATTTTTTCTTTGTAACCGTTATTTTTACTTCTTTAATATCCTTGAAATCGGCAGCTTCCTGTGCATTCAAAGCGAAACTAACAAGTGTATATTTACGTTCAATTTCTTTTGTTTTATCAGCCTCTATATCTTTTGACAAGAATAGCTTATTGTTAGAATCGTAACATTCGAACTTAGATTTATATACTCCTTTTTCGAGAATAATAAAATATGCATCTACTACTGCAATTGTTTTATATTTAGCAAAATAATCTAATGAAACGCCTGAACAAAAAGCTTCGGTGTGGGGTATAACATCATAGTGTTTTTCTACTTCTTCATTAAATCCTTGTGTGAATCCATCAACACTTTGAACAAATGTTTTACCTGTAGCTGAAGCTACAGTAGCAACATGTTCATTCAATTGGCGATCAAGGCTACGTCCAACACCTTCGGCTAAGGTTCCTGCTGCATCTGTTGCTTTTTTCGCAACTTTGGCACCATGTTCATCGACAGCTTCAGCAACACCTTCAACGGCATCAAGACCTAATTCTGTAACTGATTTAGAAACCTTTTTTACACAACCTGAACAAGAGGAAAACCCTAATAGTATAATACAAATTAGAGATAAAAAGGCAAGGGATTTTTTCATTTATTATATGTAGTTTGAGATTTGTGAATAAATGCAAAGATAGTAATAAAATAAAAAAAGCAAAATTTTAACAAAAAAGGCTACTCGATTTCTCAAGTAGCCTTCCTTATATAGTGCAGATTAACTATTAGTTATTCTCTGGTCTTAATTGTCTAACAACTGCACCTGTACGCCACATTTCACTTTCGCGAAGAGCTTTAAGTTCTTCTTCTAGTTTTTCGCGGTAATCAGGTTTTGAATTTGTATCGATAGAACGTTGAGCTTCGTTTCCGTTAGCCACTTCCGAGTATAATTTAGCAAATACAGGTTTAGTTGCATCGTGGAAAGGAGTCATCCAGTCTAGTGCGCCACGTTGAGCTGTAGTAGAGCAGTTTGCATACATCCAGTCCATACCTTTTTCAGCGAAAAGAGGCATCAACGATTGAGTCAATTCTTCTACTGTTTCATTAAATGCTTCTGATGGAGAATGACCGTTTTCACGTAATACTTCGTATTGAGCAAGAAGGATACCTTGTATAGCACCCATCAATGTTCCACGCTCACCTGTAAGGTCAGAATATACTTCACGTTTGAAATCTGTTTCGAACAAATATCCTGAACCTACACCGATACCAAGAGCGATAACACGTTCTTTAGCACGTCCTGTAGCATCTTGGAAAATAGCATAGCTAGAATTCAATCCACGTCCTTCAAGGAACATACGACGAAGGCTTGTTCCCGATCCTTTAGGAGCAACAAGGATTACGTCAATATCAGCAGGAGGAATAATGTTTGTACGTTCTTTGTATGTGATACCAAAGCCATGAGAGAAGTAAAGAGCTTTACCCGCAGTCAGATACGGTTTAAGTCTTGGCCATACTTCTATTTGAGCAGCATCAGACAATAGGTATTGAATGATTGTACCTTTTTCGGCAGCTTCTTCTATATCAAATAATGTTTCTCCCGGAACCCATCCGTCAGCAATAGCTTTATCCCAAGTTTTGCCACCTTTGCGTTGGCCAATGATTACATTGAATCCGTTATCGCGTAGGTTAAGTGCTTGACCGGGACCTTGTACGCCATAGCCAATAACTGCAATAGTTTCGTCTTTTAGTACTTCTCTTGCTTTTTCCAAAGGGAATTCATCACGGGTAGCAACTTGTTCTAATGTGCCACCAAAATTCATTTCTGCCATAATTGATTAATTGTTTAATAAAATATTATTTAGTCTGAAAATTATTTCCAAATCACTCTTGATGAGCACACATCGGTGTCACCTTCTTTCATCTCTAAAATAAATTTAGAATCAGCTTCTTCTCTTTCGAGTATATCTAATTTTGCTCCATAGCGGCCCTCTGATACATAATTTATCTCGAAGCGTTCTATTTCTTTTTCTCTGAACATATCAATATCAAATATATCTACAAAATGCTCAATATATTTCATACTGTTCAAATGTTTATTAATATCTACATCACTATACCTAACAACGAAATCGCCTGTTTTAGTATAATTTTCTTTTAGTACAGGGATTTTAGTCATGCCTTCTATCGGGCAACTTTTATTATTATCTATATAGCTCGTGAGTCCATCAAGTTCCAGTACATTAGTCGGTTTACGGCTCACAAGGTCTATCGAGGCCCATAGTGATTTAGCAAAACCGATTTCTTTACCTTCGCTGTTTTCAAATGAAAAATAACGCTCTGTAAATAGCCTGTTTACGACAGCGACCCAGGTTTTGATAATAAATATACTATCATTTTTGGGATATTCGAATATCTCTATCGCCATTCGTGACAGTACCCATGCTCTTTTCTTTGCTGTCATAAACGAATAGCCAAACCCACGTTCTTCGGCATGTTTTGTTGCAGCTTGTAGCATAAAGCCTCCGATCATCGGTAGAGTTGCTTTACCTCTAAAATCTGTAAGATATGCGTCTATTCTAAATTCGTATATTCCTATAGGAGCTTGCATTAATCTAATAAATTACTGATTTAATGTTTTTTTATCTAATTCTGAAAGCATGTCACTCAATCGTTCAATTTTCGATTTTGTTATAGCTACACGTCCCGAACGGATAAATTGTAGCACACCGATCTTTTCACTCAAATCCTTAAACAAGGCTTGAGTTTCGGCATGATGACCGGTTTTTTCGATAACCACGCATACTTCGTTAATCTCAAGAATGCGTGCATTGTATGTACGGATAAGTGCTTCTGCCGAGTCTATTTTTAAGAAATCGGGAGTAGAAAGCTTGTAAAGTGCTATCTCCTGATGTATTAGTTCATCATCAGTGTTATAATACGATTTCAGTACATCCACACGTTTGTCTATTTGGAGAACAACCTTTTTGATCATTTCTTCATCACAAAAGATTGTTATTGTAAACTTGTGTATGCCCGGTATTGCAGAGGGGGATACTGAAAGTGTTTCAATATTCAATTGTCGACGAGTAAACACACTTGTTACCTGGCTTAGTAAGCCAACGGTGTTTTCTGAAAATATAGTTACTGTATATAATGTTTTATTTTCCATAACAGACATTTATTTTGTTTCATACAACTCTAATGGTAAACCATCGGGATCACTAAAAAAAGCAAATCTACAGTTTGTTAATTCATCTATTCTTATCGGCTCAACACTAATTCCTTTTGCTTCCAGATCAGCTATTTCTTTTTCTATATCACTAGTCGCAAAAGCCAGATGTCTTAATCCTCGTGCTTCGGGAAAACTAGGTCGGGGTGGGGGATTATCGAACGAAAATAGTTCTATTTGTCCACACTCGCCAACAGCCAAATCCAGTTTATACGAATTTCGTTCGGTACGATAAGTTTCTAATATAATCTTTAATCCTAATTTGTTGACATAGAAATCTTTCGATTGCTCATAATCCGAGCAAATAATAGCAATATGATGGATTCTAGATAGATTACTCATTTCCCAGCAATATATTTGTTACAGAAGTTCCGGCAGGTACCATCGGGTATACCATTCCTTTTGTTTCAACCTGTACATCCAATAAGTAAGGTCCTTTATGGCTAAGCATTTCAGCTATTGCCAGATCAAGTTCCTCACGTGTTTCTACCTTTTTGGCAGGGATGCTATATGCTTCGGATATCTTTACAAAGTCCGGATTCTTCATTACAGTTTCGGAATATCTTTCGTCGAAAAATAATTCCTGCCATTGGCGTACCATGCCTAAGAAGTGATTATTGAGAATAATTATCTTTACATCGACATCGTATTGCATGATTGTGCCTAGTTCCTGTATTGTCATCTGTATACCGCCATCACCGACAAAGAGGCATACTGTGCGATCGGGAGTTCCGTATTTAGCACCAATAGCGGCTGGAAGCCCGAATCCCATTGTACCTAGTCCGCCTGATGTAACTACACTGCGTGTCTGGTTATATTTGAAGTAACGAACACCCATCATCTGATGTTGGCCTACATCAGTTACCATAACTGCGTCGTTGCCTGTGGCTTCAGATACTTTATTGATTACCTCGCCCATCTTGAGCTGACCCGAAGTAGGATGGAGTTCGTTATTGATAACAACATCGTATTCTTTTTTGTAACATGCTTTAAAACCTTCTAGCCATTCGCTATGACTATTGTCTTGAAGCAACTCTGTAACTCTGGGTAATGTTTCTTTCACGTCGCCCAATACACGAGCTGTTACAGCTACGTTCTTATTGATCTCGGCTTTGTCTATATCGAAATGTATTACTTTAGCTTGTTTGGCATAAGTTTTTAGATCGCCTGTTACACGGTCGTCGAAACGCATACCGATAGCAATAAGCACATCACATTCGTTTGTCATTTTATTGGGTCCGATGTTACCGTGCATTCCTAGCATTCCCACATTCAACGGATGATTTGTTGGGATAGCCGAAAGTCCTAATACTGTAGATGCGGCAGGGATACCCGATTTGTTGAGAAGAGCAAGCAATTCTTTTTCTGCACTGCCAAGTATTACGCCTTGCCCTACCAATGCCAAGGGTTTCTTGGCTTGATTTATAATCTGTGCAGCTGTCTCTATTTCTGAATCGCGAACTTCCGGTTTAGGCTGATAGCTACGTATGAAAGTTTCTTTCTTGTATTCATAACTTGGCATTTTACCAAATTGGGCATCTTTGGTTATATCAAGAATAACCGGACCGGGACGACCTGTGGAGGCAATATAAAATGCTCTGGCTACTGCCCATGGTATATCTTCGGGGCGGCGTATCTGATATGCCCACTTGGTTATTGGTTGCGTAATACCAACTACATCAGCCTCCTGAAAAGCATCGCTACCCAATAGTGACGAAGCTACCTGTCCCGATATCACGATCAGTGGAGTGCTGTCTATCATAGCATCTGCGATGCCTGTTACGGCATTTGTAGCACCGGGACCCGATGTCACTAATGCTATACCGACTTTACCCGAAGTGCGTGCATAGCCTTGTGCGGCATGAGTTGCTCCCTGTTCGTGACGAACGAGGATATGATTTATCTTATCTTTATAATCATATAAACAATCGAATACGGGCATGATAGCACCACCCGGGTACCCGAATATGGTATCTGCCCCTTCGTTTACCAACGATTGCAAAAGAGCTTCACTTCCTGTTATTTCTTTATTCATGGTTATATTTTTCTTCTTATGAAACTTTGATTAAATATTTCACTTTCTGTATTCAAACTCTGCTTTTGTACTTTCTACTGTATATATTGTTTTTTTTATTATATACATAGTTAGCCCAAGTTAAAAAACAGTGGAATAGTAATATTCATTTATTCTATAATACGTATAGCACCCAAATCTGCTGAACTAACCATGCTTGCATAAGCTCTCAATGCTTTCGATACATACCGTTCTCTGTTTGGCTTAAATGCATTCTGACCCTTCGCTTCTTCCTCTTGGCGGCGTGCTTGCAATTCGGTATCAGTCAACTTCACATTTATAGAGCGGTTCGGTATATCTATTTCGATAATGTCGCCATTACGAACTAGCCCGATTGCTCCTCCTGATGCTGCTTCGGGCGAAACATGGCCGATAGATAGCCCTGATGTACCACCTGAGAACCGACCATCGGTAATCAAAGCACATTCTTTACCTAAATGTTTTGATTTTATATATGAAGTCGGATATAGCATTTCCTGCATACCAGGGCCACCTTTCGGTCCTTCGTATGTAATAACTACAACATCACCTGCTACTACCTCGTCTCTTAGGATTCCTTCGCATGCAGCATCCTGAGAATGAAATACTTTGGCTGTACCTGAAAATTTGAATATGCTCTCGTCTACACCTGCAGTTTTAACTACACAGCCATCAAGTGCTATATTTCCTTTAAGGATAGCTAAGCCGCCATCTTTAGTATAGGCATGTTCTGCGTCGCGAATACACCCTTCGGCTCTATCAGTATCGAGTTCTTTATAATAATTGTCTTGTGAACCCATCACCAAGTTAAATTTATTGCCCGGTGCAGATTTATATAATTTTATAGCCTCTTCCGATGGATTAGCTTTTGTTATATCGTATTTGTCGATAGCCTGTGCCAGTGTAAGTCCGTCGGCACGACAGGTAGATGTATCTATCAGATTAGCTTTTGCCAATTCGTTCATTATACTGAGTATGCCGCCTGCACGGTTTACATCTTGTATATGATATTTTTGAGTATTGGGTGCAACTTTACACAAGCAAGGAGTTTTACGTGACAATCTGTCGATATCATCCATCGTAAAATCTGTTTCAGCCTCTTGTGCTATTGCCAGTAAGTGAAGTATTGTATTGGTAGAGCCACCCATTGCTATATCAAGTGTCATAGCATTAAGGAAGGCTTGTTTAGTGGCTATTTTGCGTGGAAGAACCGATTCGTCTCCATCGCGATAGTAACGGTATGCGCTTTCTACTATTTGTTTTGCTGCATCATGAAACAGTTTTAGTCTGTTGGCATGTGTCGCAAGGATTGTTCCATTACCCGGTAGTGCCAAACCTATTGCTTCGTTAAGACAGTTCATCGAATTGGCAGTAAACATACCAGAGCATGAACCGCAAGTAGGGCATGCAGCTCGTTCTATTGCGTTTACTTCTTTGTCCGATACACTATCATCGGCTGCCTTTATCATGGCATCTATCAAGTCGAGGTGTTTATTATCTAACTCACCGGCTTCCATCGGTCCACCCGAAACGAATATAGTAGGGATGTTTAATCTCATCGAGGCCATTAACATGCCTGGAGTGATTTTATCGCAATTGCTGATGCATACCATTGCATCGGCTTTGTGTGCGTTTACCATATATTCTATGCTATCGGCTATCAGGTCGCGAGAGGGTAGGGAATATAACATACCATCGTGTCCCATAGCGATACCATCGTCGATAGCTATTGTATTAAATTCGGCTGCAAAGCAACCTAATGCCTCTATCTCAGCTTTTACTTTTTGCCCTATCTCGTGCAGATGTACGTGTCCCGGAACAAATTGTGTGAAAGAGTTTACTATTGCGATCAGTGGTTTGCCCATCTGTTCTTCTTTCATGCCATTGGCTCTCCATAGGGCTCTAGCCCCTGCCATGCGGCGTCCTTGTGTACTTGTAGAACTTCTTAGTTGGAATCCCATAATTTTATTCTATTATATCTCTTGATAGTTGCTAAAAAAAAACCTTTCTCACGCAAATGAGAAAGGTCTATGTTGTTATTTCCTTATATTTATACATTATCATATGTACATACCTTTCTCAATTGCTCTGATCGACGAGGAGAACATTGAGGACGAGGACATGTAGAATACAATTTGTCATTATTATCATCTAAAAGTATTACACAAAGTTATAGATTCTTTTTTTATAAACAAGGATTATCAGTTATTTTTTAGTTATTAAGCTAAAATGTGTGTGTAATATCTCTAATATCTATCCATTATTATGGAGAGACAGCTTATTTGTGGATTAGTAATACTCTACTCTTTTCTAATAGTTTTGTTGTTTCTAAATAATGGAAGATATGAAGATGCTGGTCCCGACGATTGGTATTATATATCAGGATGTTGCATTGAAAATTAATTGGCAGAAAATAATGTAAATCTATGGTGGTGAAATAACTAAAATAAAATATCTTTGTTATGGCAAAAAAGTAAGTTAGATGACAAATGTTTGATTTTGAGTGTTATTGTTTACATAAATTACACATTCCCACTATGAAGCAATTTTTATTTTTAATTCTTTCGATTATTGTTTTTTGCAATATGTCGGTTAAAGCACAGGTTACAATTGGTTCTGGAAAGGAGCCGGTTAGAGGTTCTTTGCTTGATCTCGAACAGGATGGCACATTTACCGGTAATGCTAATTCTGAAAAAGGATTGGGTTTACCTCGGGTAGCACTGCAAAGTCGTACTGCTTTATATCCGATGTTATCGGTGGCAGATACAATAAGCAAAGCTCTCAATGCGGATCACACAGGGCTTGTTGTTTACAATATAAATGAAAATCTGTGTAAGAATTTATTCAAAGGTCTTCATGTTTGGGATGGAAATGAATGGGATGCCATTGGTAATGGCTTTCCGGCAGAAGTAGATGTATTAGTAGATAAAAGAGATCCAGCCAATCCAATAACTTATCACATTGGGAAATTCGGTGATAATTGGTGGATGCTTGAGAATCTGCGTGCAACACAATATGATACAGGGATTGTTTCTCCTCCTACACTAAAGGGCCCTTGGGCGATGAGAACCACAACACCTTATTGGTGTTATCCAGCTCTTAATCCGAATCCTTATGGCACAGGGTTGATAGATGGTGCGGATCCTTATTATTTCAATCAAATGAAGGAAATGGGATTTCTTTATAACTGGTTTGCAGCAACTGGCACAATAGATATTTCATCATCTGTAGAAGGTGTTAAATACCAAGGTATTTGTCCTAATGGTTGGCATATACCCAATGTTGTAGAGCAAGCGGCATTGATTGCTTCTGTAACCAATAATCCTTGTTTACATGGCAATAGTGCTAGTACAGCGGATTATGTGAGAAATATGAAGTCTCCGACTAAAGTACCGCTAAGTGCAACAGCTACTCAAGGAGCTAGCCGTTCTTATGCAGAAGGTGGTTTTAATGCATTACTAGCAGGTTATGCATCAGGAAATGTAGGTAGTTATGGTGCAACAGGCTATTTTTGGAGTAGTATTGCTGTTAACGGTTTTGCAAACTATTTTGCTTTGAATGTTATAGGAATGGCTCAAGGAACTAATAATACATTCAATTATTTTTCTGTTCGCTGCGTGAAGAACTAACGAATAAAATATTCTATTCTTTTTTCATTGCTTCAGCCCGCATGCTTTGCGGCATTTTTTCTATAGCATATCTAAGTGATGTTCGTGGCATTATTGCTTTCTTAGATATTACATAGCCAAATACTTCTTTCTGGTGCGCTTCGCTTGTAGCTTTAAGCATCCAGCCATAGCCTTTTTGAACAAGGTCATCTTCGTCAAGTAATAAAGTGTTTGCAATATCAAATATATCATTAAGAAATAGGCCTTTCCTAGCGGGGATGATAAGGGTTACGGCAGATGCCCGCCTCATCCAACGATTATGAGATTTAGCCCACTCCTTCAAAATAGATATATGTTGGGGAAACATCTCGATAAATGTTCCTATCGTATGGTTACATAAGGTATCGCATGATGCCCAGTTGGTTACATATTGGTTTACCCATTTTTCGAATACTTCGATGTCTCCAGACTCATACCTTTCATGTATATAGTAGGATAGATTACAGGCAATGAACGATTCTTCGATATATCCTGATTGCCATAATTCATCACAAAGGATGTATATCTCTTTTTTAGATTTTTCTTTAATCAGACCATAAACATCTTTACTGATCTTGGTAACAAGTGTCACTCTTACTCCATAAAACTTTATTTGTTCTTTAAAGTAATTCTGACTGGTCTTCTGTGTATTTTCGTCAATACTATCAATGAGTGTCTGGCGGATATCGGCTAATATGTTTTTCATATGCTGTTGAATAATAAATTCCTTTCCTAAAAAAGAAAAGGTCACCCATCCGGATAACCTTTTCAATATTTTTTATTCGGCAAATATCAATGTGCGCTTTCAAATTGCTCTAAGAAGCGTTTGTCGTTCTCCGAGAACATGCGCAAGTCTTTTACCCTATATTTTAGATTAGTAATACGCTCAATACCCATTCCTAGGGCATAACCCGAATATACCTTGCTGTCTATACCACAATTTTCAAGAACATTAGGATCTACCATGCCACAACCAAGTATTTCTACCCAACCTGTGTGTTTACAGAACGGGCATCCTTTCCCTCCACAGATATTACATGAAATATCCATTTCGGCACTAGGCTCTGTAAATGGGAAGTAAGACGGACGAAGGCGTATTTTAGTATCTGCACCAAACATTTCTTTGGCAAAGAACATCAATACTTGCTTAAGATCGGCAAACGATACGTTTTTGTCTATATAAAGTGCCTCTACCTGATGGAAGAAACAATGTGCTCGGTAAGAAATGGCTTCGTTACGGTATACTCGTCCGGGGCAAATAATACGGATAGGAGGTTGTTGTTTCTCCATAACACGTGTTTGTACAGAAGAAGTATGTGTACGTAATACTATTTCGGGATCGCGGGCGATAAAGAACGTATCTTGCATATCGCGAGCAGGATGATCTTCGGCAAAGTTCAACGAAGAGAACACATGCCAGTCGTCTTCTATTTCGGGACCTTCGGCTATAGAAAACCCAAGGCGTTTAAATATATCACAGATTTCTTTTTTTACGATTGATAAAGGGTGGCGAGTGCCTAGTGCTACGGGAGCAGCAGTACGTGTAAGGTCAATACTATCGTCACCTGCTTGTCCGCTTTCAAGTGCATCTTTCAGTTCGTTGATACGCTCTTGAGCTTTTTCTTTCAGTTCGTTAAGCATCATACCTACTTCGCGCTTTTGCTCTGCTGCAACATTGCGAAAATCGTTCATCAATGTCGATATTTCGCCTTTTTTGCTGAGGTATTTGATACGTATGTTCTCAATTTCGTCTGCTTTATCTGCCTTGATCGTGTCAATTTCGGCAAGTAGCTTGTTAATTTTGTCAATCATATTTTTTCAGTTAACAGTCAACTGTAATAAGTTGACGGCTGTTTTTGTAATTTTCTAATGGAATACAAAAATACATTTTTCTTTTCTATTGGCGATGGATGTAAGGGAAATTTGTTAAGTGTAGAATGTTTTTCATTCTTCTTTTATCTTAACTTTACGCAAAAAGAACACATCCATGGACTATATTCTTCTTCTGGTTTTCTTCGCTCTAATTGCTGTTGTATGGATACAAGCATTAAGAGCGTATCTGTCAGATGTACCTTTCGATCCTTTACGAATGCGTCCTCGCGAAACCGATGACATTGTAGATGCTAAACGGTTCAATCACAGATTGGGAATTTTTTGGTTCAGTCTTGGAGCAATCGGATTGATTCCATCTTTTATGATTGCATCGGAAGTCGAGTCTCTTATTCCAATAGGCAGAGGCATATTTATATCAATGGTTATACTAAATGCTGTTGTTGTATTAGTCTTATTTCATATCCATAGGAATAAGAAAAAATAAATACTTGTTATCTATTTATGATATTCTTTATCTGTTTGCAAATATCTTCTATCGGATCGTTTTGTGGATAAAGAGAGTTTCTAGGTATTTGATGGAAGCCATCGCCCCAAAAGGATGGGTTGTTTGGTATTTCAAATTTTGCAACAAGTCTATTGTTAAAATCCAATTCCCCTTTTGTATCATAACTATTTGATATACCATCTGTCCCAATGAGATATCCTTCTTGAAAGTAAGGACGTAAAGCTGTTGGAGGACAGATGCTCAGTAAACGTACATTAATAGTATCATGTTCCGAATTGACGCTTATGCGATTCGTAAGATAGGGTAATCCAAAGGCCGATATATAAGCCTTATCAGTGTTGTTGTCAATCATGGCGAACGAGCATGCTACACGGAGCGAGTGGGTAAAGTCAAGTAATGGAGTATGCTCCATTGAATGGATTTTCTGCGTTTTACATCCTTATAACCTTCTATTTTTTGTGTTTCGAATAATTCGACAAGTGTTTTACTTGCCGTCTTTAAAGTATTGAATCGTTTATTTAGGTCTTTTTGTGGGAGATAGTCTCCACGATATATGGTTGGATAAAAAGATGATACTCCAGCTTTATTTTTATAGTCGGTATTTTGTCCGCGATAGAAAAGCAGATGGTCTTTATTTTTGAACGATAGTTTTGCTATACATTCTACAAGTTCTCTGAAGGTCGCTATTTTGCACGCTTCACCTGCCCCTACACGTACTTGTTGAGGATTGCCAAAATGGTTGAACAACTCGGCTGTAAGTTCGGGTGTTATGCGTCTCATAATATAGCTTTTATGTTTATGGAATTCTATTTTCGTCCAAAATCGGCGGGGATCTCACCCCACTTAGCCGTTTCCCATTTAATAATACGGGTAGTATATGAGTTTTCTTTCAGCCATTTTTCGGCACGTTCAATCATATAAAAGAGAGATACATTTTCGGGCAGGCGCTCCAATTTGGTCTTGCATTTTTTATCTTTCACCCATTTTATAGCGTTTGCACTATCAGAATAGAGAGGTATCGTTGCCTTTTTTTGCTTTAAGAGAGCTAAGCCATGTACCAATGCTAAAAACTCGCCGACATTGTTGGTTCCCATTTCGAATGGTCCTTGTTTGAAAACCTCTTCGCCTGTTTTTACATATACTCCACGATATTCCATCAGTCCGGGATTACCACTACACGCAGCATCTACAGACAAACTGTCTTTAATAATCTCCGGATTGTTCTGTATAGAGGCTGATGAGGAAGATTTCTTCTTTTCGGCATTTTTCCCTACATAACTCCATGGTGTGTCATTATAGGCTCTTTCGGCATCTTCGAGTGTGGGGAATGATTTATAGATAGCCCCATCGTAGCCATCAATCTGGTTTTTACATTCTTTCCAATCGCTGTATACACCGGGTTTGATACCGTTCCATACCGTATAAAATTTTTTCTTTGCCACAGGGGAATGAGAGTTATAAGTTATAGTTACAAATTAACGAATAAAGTAGGAGAGTAGAAAATGATAAGATACATACTCTTCCAAATTATAAAGTAATAAGCTAAAATATAGCATTGGCATATAGATATGAGAAATTCCGATTCAGAGCAGGTATCATTAATGGAGGTTTATATAAGTCTATTTTATGGTCGCTGCACATTTTATCAAAAAAACGAAATCGTATTTTCATTTTTGAGTATTCTCTTTAAGTAGGTGATATCTAGCAAATTTACGGTCTCAAAATTTCCTTTATAAAACACACCCCAGTTATTGAAAACACAAGGCAGTTCCTTTGCTTTTTGTAGCGTATCCACTTGAATTAGAGATAGAGGAACATCATTCATTTCACAATACTGCTTTATCATCTCTATGTTTTGATAGACGTAGGGGCATTGCATATCATAATAAATTGTTAGATCTTTACTTTCAATTTCTTGTTTTTTAGTATTTAGAGCAAACTTTGGCGTTGTTCCGTCAAAAGAAAGTGCAAGCAATTCATATCCATTATCGGTTGTATCGACCACCTCAAAGCCGAACTTCTTCGCAAATGATTGGTCAGAAAGCCAAGATTTTTGTTTTTTTGCTCCAAGCATACAAATGCCGGATTTACCCTTTTCTTTGGCATCAGCCAAGCAATACTCCATCAGCGATCTAGCATATCCTTTTCCTTTGTGATCACCTAAAACCCATAGGCAATACACGTAATAATAGTTGTCACCAGTTATGGGAACCCAAGCTGTTTCAAGAGGAGCATATTCAATAAAAACCGTAGCTCTTGCATTTAACTTTCTAAAGACATGACCTTCATTTAGTCGGTCTGAAAGCCATTGTCGCTTTGCGTCAATACCTTGATGGGTTTTTTTACTGCGGATAATGCAACATAAATGCTCATTAGCAAGATTTTCTGTTGTTAAATTTACAAAATCAATATCCATATACACCCTCGCTTCAAATTAATATAAAGTTTATAATAAATTAAATACTCCTTACCTTTCTAAACTTGTGTTCTTGTCTTTTGCCTTATACGTCAAAGGCGAAAAAAGCACTTTTTATTTCATTTCTACTTCAATGATCGTGTCAATATCATCAAGATTTCCATTAAAACTGAAAATTACATTATTACTTTTTTTATCTTTTTTCCAGACAAGCTTAGCATCGGTATTAAGTAATTTTGCCGATTTAATATTGGGTATATTAATAATAATCTTATCAAGATCTTTGTCCAAAACATGGATATATGTTATTTTACCTTTTGCAGTAGAAACGCCCCATTTTTCAGGTTTTAAGAAACCGGCCGTTGTTCCGTATATTGTATGACCATATTTACTAAGCCAATCACCCATCACTTGTAGACGATCTACACATTCAGTTTGTATTTTTCCATTAGGCATAGGGCCAACATTGAGCAAAAGGTTTGCACCATAGCCCGAAGCTTTGATTAAATAGTGGATAAGTTCTTTCTCTGATTTGAAATTGTTGTCAGTAATATTATATCCCCAAGTAGCATTCATTGTTTCGCAAGTTTCTAAAGGTAGGTGCCCAGCAGCCACTTGCCCATCACTATATCCACTCTTATTTTCTCCTGGTAGGTCACGCTCAAAAGCTTGGTAATCCTCTCCATCTATGGGTTCTTTATGATGGTTATTCGATATCATACAGTTTGGTTGCAACTTATGTATTAAGCCGTATATTTCATCATAATGCCAGTCGACACGAGAATTTACGTGCGATTTACTATCGCTTGGATGCTGATCCCAATCACCATCGAACCATATACCTGCAATATCTCCATAATTAGTCAATAATTCTGTGAGTTGTGCTTTCATAAAATTAATGTAGTCTGCCCATTCCCCACGTTCGGTACGTCCGCATCCGCTGCCGGTTTGTCCTGTCCAGTACTGATAGTCTGTTCTCGACCAATCTATGAGAGAGTAATATAGTATTAGCTTGATATTTTCTTTATGACACTCATCAGCAAGCTCTTTTATTATATCTCGACCAAAATGTGGTGTATTCATTATATTCCAATCGGACTGTTTGGTATTCCAATTGCTAAAACCATCGTGATGTCGGGAAGTGAATGTTATATATTTCATTCCGGCATCTTTTGCTATTTTGACCCATTCTTTTGCATCAAAATCCTGCGGATTGAAAAATTGTTGGAGATTTTTGTAGTTTTTTACTTTTATAGGCCTATTCTGCATAACCCATTCACCATCACCTAGTACACTGTAAGGGCCAAAGTGTACAAACAGGCCTAAGCGTGCTTCATCGAACCAGCGGGTATCGGGTTTTGACGATTGGCTGTATGTGCTGATAGAGATAAATAAGATTAGGGAGAGGCTTAAAAATCGTTGTTTCATGGTAATGTAGAATTGGTTAACAGATTACCAAAGATAGTAAAATAAAAAAACTACCTGATAAAATCAGATAGTTTTTTGAGCCTCTTGTCGGATTCGAACCAACGACCCCGAGATTACAAATCACGTGCTCTGGCCAACTGAGCTAAAGAGGCAGGTGGGTAAGCTACCTATATCGCGTCGCTCAACCGACGGCCCTTGCTGCGATCAAACCCTGGGGGATTAATCAGGAGCTGACCGTATAGGACTTACCCGGGCACAAAAGTATGCTAATTTTTTCGATTTGCAAAATGTTGCATCATATTTTTCCTTTGCTTATATTTGTATGAAAGTCGCATTAGCAAAAAACAATTTAGTTATCAGCGACTTATATTTTTAATTATTATCATAAAAAAAACAAATAATGACAGTTGTTGATCGTTTTCTTAAATATGTGAAGTACGATACTGAATCGAGTACCGAAACGGGAGTAACTCCAAGTACACCGGGACAGTTAATTTTAGCTCGTGAAATAGAAAAAGAACTCCGCCAAATGGGATTGGAAGATATTTCACTGGACGAAAGAGGATATATAATGGCTACATTGCCTGCAAATACAGATAAGAAAGTACCTACTATTGGATTTGTAGCACATATGGATACGAGCCCTGATCTGACAGGTAAGAATGTTAATCCACGCATAGTAACCAAGTACAATGGTGGAGATATTATTTTGAATGAAAAAGCGAATGTTGTGCTGTCTCCAAGAGATTTCCCTGAAATGCTTGATTACGAAGGGCAGGATTTGATTGTAACTGATGGAACTACATTGCTTGGTGCTGATGATAAAGCTGGTATCGCAGAGATATTGACAGCTATTCAATATCTGAAAGACCATCCTGAGATTAAGCATGGTGAAATACGCATCGGCTTTACTCCGGATGAGGAAATAGGCGCAGGTGCAGATCACTTTGATGTAGCAAAATTTGGTTGTGAATGGGCTTATACTATCGATGGTGGACCAATAGGTGAGTTAGAATATGAGAATTTTAATGCTGCCGGGGCTAAAATTTCGATACAAGGGCGTAGTGTGCATCCCGGATCAGCAAAGAATAAAATGAAAAATGCCTTGGTGATTGCCAATAAGCTAATATCATTATTACCCGCAGACGAAAGACCTGAACATACTACCGAATATGAAGGTTTTTTCCATCTGATGAATATCACAGGAACGGTTGATAGTGCTTCTTTGAGCTATATAATACGCGATCATGACAGAATTTTATATAAGAAACGTAAGCAATTGCTAATAGATGCAGTTGATTTTATTAATAAGCTGTATCCCGATAGTACAACTTTAGAAATAAAAGATCAATATTTTAATATGCGCGAAAAAGTAGAGCCTGTGATGCATATTGTAGATCTTGCCTTCGAAGCAATGACCTCTGTAGGTGTTACTCCACTCGTGAAACCGATAAGAGGTGGAACAGACGGCGCTCGTCTCTCGTATATGGGGTTACCTTGTCCTAATATTTTTGCAGGTGGTCATAATTTCCATGGAAGATATGAATTTGTGCCTATCCAATCGATGCAAAAAGCAGTAGAGGTGATTGTGAGGATAGCCGAACTTGTTGCTTCTAAGTAGTTGCTGATGTAAACAGGACGGAGAAAGAGATATTTTTCTCATTAATATAGTAAAATAATAAGATCAGAGTAGCACTAGTGGCTACTCTATCTTTGCTTATAAACAAGATTATTTTAAAGAATCCAAACATAAAGTAGATGTTGAAGTATTATTATTTATTATATTTATAGCAAATACGAAATCTATAAAAAATATACATATAAATAACCTTATTATGAAGAAAACGCCATTTACAGATATACATATTGCACTGGGTGCTAAAATGCACGAGTTTGCAGGATATAATATGCCCATCGAATATTCAGGAATCATTGACGAACATATGGCTGTTTGCAATGGAGTAGGAGTGTTTGATGTTTCTCATATGGGCGAAATATGGGTAAAAGGTCCCAGAGCCTTGGCTTTCTTGCAGCGAGTAACCAGTAATGATGTTGCTATATTGCCTATAGGAAAAGCTCAATATTCATGTTTTATAAATAAGGAGGGTGGTATAATAGACGATATTATCATCTATCACTACGAGCCTGAAAAATATATGCTTGTTGTAAATGCTTCGAATATAGAGAAAGACTGGAATTGGTGTGTCGAGAATAATGAAGAGTTTGCTGATCTGGAGAATGCTTCTGATAAAATAGGTCAATTAGCTATACAAGGGCCAAAAGCTTTGGAAACATTACAAAAACTAACGAAGATAGACCTTACTACTATTCCTTACTACTCTTTTACGATAGGTAGTATGAAAGGGTCGGGCCTGGAAAATGTTATTATCTCTAATACAGGTTATACCGGAGCAGGAGGCTTTGAAATTTATTTCTATCCTGAGTATGGTATCGATATTTGGAATGCTATATTTGAAGCAGGAGAAGAATTTGGCATCAAACCAATTGGTTTAGGGGCTCGTGATACGCTTCGCCTCGAAATGGGTTATTGTCTTTACGGGAACGATTTGGATGATACTACAACGCCTCTAGAGGCTGGTTTGGGTTGGATTACTAAATTTATTGAAGATAAAAACTTTATAGGTCGCTCTGTATTAGAAAAACAAAAGGTTGATGGTGTGACCAGAAAACTCTGTGGATTTCAATTGGAGGAGAGGGGTATTCCTCGCCATGGCTATGATATTGTAAATGCTGCCAATGAGAAAATAGGTGTTGTAACTTCGGGAACAATGGCTCCCACAACTAAAGCTGGCATAGGTCTAGGCTACGTGAAACCTGAATATGCTAAGCCGGGCTCTGTGATTTATATAAAAATAAGAGATAAAAATTTGCAAGCTCAGGTTGTAAAACCTCCTTTTAGAAAATTGTAATTTAGTTAGCAATACAAAATAGAAAAGGGATTCAATTTTGAATCCCTTTTTTTATCATCTTAGTAAGATATATTATTTTTTGTCTTTAGTTTCTTTAGAGCAGCAAGACTTTTTCTCTGTATCTTTTTTCTCTTTTGTGCAAGTTGATTTTTCTGTTTTAGCCTTAGGTGCATCTTTTTTCGCATCTTGAGCCATTACAGCAGTAGAAGCAAGAAGGGCAATGGCCATGATAGCTGACATAAATCCTTTTTTCATATTGTATATGTTTTTTTATTTGAGTTAAACAATCATTTGTTCACTTGCAAATATAAACGGTATTTTCACACAACAAAGTTAATGGACGTTAAATAAAAAGTTGGTAACTATAAGGTTTGTAAATGAGTATATTTGCTTAATACTTGAAGGTACCAAATTCACTTTCGATTACTAATTCAGTTTTATCAGATTTTTCTACAAATCCGACGATTTGAGCGTCTATTCCAAATGATTTAGATATATCGATTACTTCTTGTGCATATTCCGGAGCCAAATATATCTCCATGCGATGCCCCATATTGAATACTTTGTACATTTCTTTCCAATCTGTACCCGATTGTTCATGTATCAGCTTGAATAAAGGTGGTACAGGGAACATGTTGTTCTTCGTGATTTTTACATTCTCTACAAAGTGAAGTACTTTTGTTTGTGCTCCGCCCGAGCAATGTACCATTCCATGTACTTCCGGGCGTAATTTTTCCAGTATTTGTTTGATAACGGGGGCATAGGTGCGGGTAGGGGATAACACCAGTTTACCGGCATCTATATCTAACCCATCTATAGTATCGGTCAGTTTCATATTACCCGAATAAACTAAGTCAGCAGGAATGCTGGAATCGTAACTTTCCGGATATTTGGTTGCCAGATAATTAGCGAATACATCGTGACGTGCAGATGTAAGTCCGTTGCTTCCCATTCCGCCATTGTATTCCTTTTCATAAGTAGATTGCCCCGATGATGAAAGCCCCACAATTACGTCACCACCCTGTATCTTGTCGTTCGATATGACATCGCTACGCTTCATTCTACATGTAACAGTACTATCTACTATAATTGTGCGCACAAGATCACCAACGTCAGCCGTTTCGCCACCAGTAGGATAGATATTTACTCCCAAAGCCGATAACTCTTCACATAAGTCATTTGTTCCATTTATTATAACAGAGATAACCTCACCTGGTATTAACATTTTATTTCGACCGATGGTTGACGAGAGTAGAATATTGTCTGTAGCACCTATACACAATAAGTCATCGATGTTCATTATCAGAGCATCTTGTGCAATGCCTTTCCATATAGATATATCGCCTGTTTCGCGCCAATACATATATGCCAGTGACGATTTAGTCCCTGCACCATCAGCATGCATAATATTGCAATATTCGGGATCTCCACCTAATATGTCAGGTATTATTTTACAAAATGCTTGAGGAAAAATGCCTTTATCAATGTTTTTTATTGCATTATGCACATCTTCTTTTGATGCTGAAACACCGCGCTGGTTGTATCTTTGATCGCTCATTTGGGAGATATATAAATGGTTATAAATTGAGAAAACAAAGGTAGATAATTTTAGGCAATATGGCAATGCTTATCACTAGCTAATAAAAGAAAACAGCCTGCAAAATGAATTGCAGACTGTTCCTGTATTTTGTATCAATTATATCTAAATCAATAGTCTTTCACTTCCCATCCCAATGCACTTGCACCAAGCACGGCAGCATCGCTTTCTTTAAGCTCCGACATTAGAAGTTTGATCTTGTTTCTGTAAATAGGAAGCATGTTTTCTTCCATATGTTTGCGTACCGGATCAAAGATCAATTTACCGGCTTTAGTAAGACCTCCGAATAAAATTATTGCTTCAGGGCTAGAGAATGCCACAAAATCAGCAAAAGACTCGCCAAGAAGTTGTCCTGTCAGTTCAAAAATTTCTTTAGCCAGTTTATCACCCTTTACTGCTGCATCGTATACATCTTTCGATGTGATCTCTTCAGGTTTAAGTTCTCTAAGAAGACTTGGATCTTTTTTTGTTTCAAGATATTCTCTTGCTGTACGCGCAACACCTGTAGCAGAACTGTATGTTTCGAGGCATCCTTTTCTACCACAACCACATATGCGTCCATCACGACGGATAGTAGTATGTCCTAATTCTCCGGCGAAACCATCGTGTCCATAAACAAGTTGTCCATTAACAACAATACCACTACCAACACCTGTACCTAATGTGATTACAATGAAGTCTTTCATACCACGAGCCGCTCCGTATGTCATTTCACCGATAGCAGCAGCGTTAGCATCATTTGTAAGAGCAACAGGAACATTAAGTTTGTCTGTTAGCATTTGAGCCAATGGAATAACACCTTTCCATGGTAAGTTTGGTGCAAATTCTATACATCCTGTAAAGAAGTTTCCGTTAGGAGCACCAACTCCAATTCCTTTGATATTAGCAGCACCACCAACCTGATCCATAATTTCTTGGACTCCGGCAGCAAGATTTGCAACATAGTCATTAATTTCTTTATATGTACTAGTTTTGATAGAGCCTTGATTTATGATATGCCCCCTTTTATCAACAACACCAAAAACGGAATTAGTACCACCAATGTCAATTCCAATAGCGTATGGTTTCTCCATGATTTTATATTTATGTTAATTCAACAATGAAAATTTATATTTTTATTTTATGGTCTACAAATATAATTATTCTGTGATAAAAATTAGCTCGAAAGCAGGAATAATGTAGAATTTTGATCAAGATTGTTTCAAATATGTGTCAAGTACCTTGTTTGCAGCAATGAAAGAACTCATTCTGGAACTCAAAACTTGCTGTTCACAATCTTTTAGTTCGGCTTGTATTGTCGGATTGTTATAGAAATTTGATTTTAGTTTCTCGTTAATCGTCTCGTACATCCAGAATTTAGACTGTTCATTCCTTCTGTGACGAAAATATTCATTTTTTTTGACGAAAGCTACGTATTCATCGATCATATCCCATACTTCCGATATTCCAATGCCATAATATCCTGAGTAAGTTAATACTTTCGGCTGCCAGCCAGATTCGGGTAGGGGAAACAAGTGGAGCGCATTCTTAAAATGCGATTGAGCAAGCTTAGCTTTTTCTATATTGCTTCCATCAGCTTTATTGATTACTATGCCGTCTGCCATTTCCATAATACCTCGCTTGATTCCTTGTAATTCATCGCCAGTACCAGCTAATTGGATAAGCAGAAAGAAATCTACCATTGAATGTACTGCTGTTTCAGATTGTCCGACACCAACTGTTTCTACAATAATGCGATCGAATCCTGCAGCTTCGCACAAAACAATTGTTTCGCGCGTTTTACGAGCTACTCCGCCCAAAGATCCGGCAGAAGGAGAAGGGCGAATAAATGCATTTTTTTGTACAGCAAGCTGTTCCATCCGTGTTTTGTCACCAAGAATACTTCCTTTAGTAACCTCACTTGATGGGTCTATAGCCAGAACTGCAAGTTTACAATTATCCTTTAGGATGTGCATACCAAAAGCATCTATTGATGTGCTTTTTCCTGCACCGGGAACTCCGGTTATACCAACTCGTACAGAATTACCTGAGTAAGGCAAGCATTTTTCGATAACTTGCTGTGCAATAATCTGATGTTCTGGTTTTGAACTTTCGATTAGAGTCACTGCTTGGCTTAGAATAGATATATTTCCTTTTAATATTCCATCAACATATTCTGTTACAGTATATGATTTACGTTTGAATCGTTTGAAATTATTTAAATATGGATTTACAGTAGGCTGCTCACCGATGCCTTTGTTTACTCGTAACCCTTGAAATTGATTGTCATTTTCTATATGTTCCATATATTCTTATTGCTATATGATTTTAAAAGTAAATGTACTAAAAATTACTAGGAAAGGAAAGGGTTATAATTAATCAAATCAATAATTAAACATAATAGTAATTATATAACTTTTATCTAGCAGAATTTAATATAACTTCATGCAAATATAGCACTGTAGAGAGTTTAAAAGAAAAAAGCATCTGAGTATTTAATCTCAGATGCTTTTATGTTATTATTTGCTAGAATCAATTATTGAGCAAGTTCTTTGTCAATAAGATCTAGTTCTTTCGATTTGTCTACATTTAACAAACTAAGATTGTAATAAACATTTTGCAATTTCATCAAAGCTTGTTTGATATCTAATTTGTCCGGTTCAGCTTTACCTTTTAGTATATCACGATATTTTTCAAGATAAGGTAATGCTTTTTGGTACATGTCAGCTGTTTGTTTATCTAATTCAGATTGTTCTTTTCTGTTTGTTGTTTGGCCAGCTTTCTCTTTAAGGTCTTGAGCCTGTAGTACATATAGTACCCCTAATCCTTCAAGAGCTCTTTCGCAGTTTGGATCAGCTTTGATAGCAGCATCATATACTTCACCTGCTTTTACATAATCCTTCTTTTCAGCATATAATGAAGCTTTCACACTGTATAAATCACATGAAGTTGTTGGAGCATTGGCAATAGCTTGATCCAAGTAGTCCATAGCTTCGTTAGTTTTTCCAGCTTTAATGAATTCATTAATCAAATTTGGCGTGAAATATTGATTTGTAGGAAATTTTTGAGCACCTTCGCGCAATATTGCTACGAAAGCAATACTGTCTCCAACAGTTTGATATTCACTAGCTAATAGCTCGTATGTGTCGCTTTCTTTGTATGTGCTATTTGCTACATATGGTTCTGCGTTGATCTTCTTTAGCAATCTGATAGAACGAGGATGATCCTGCGCCTGAATTGCACTAATAATAGCATAATATTTAATTGTTTGGAAGATGCTATCACTTGTATTGAAGCCACTAGGGTCTTCTTTAAATATTTCAAGGCCAGGAAGTTCCCAGTATCTTTCGAAGAAGTCAGCTGCTTTGGCGAAGTCTTTCTTATCATTGTAATAAACACCACCATTTATGTAAAATGGATGTGCATCTTTCAATGTTCTGATGATATCTTTTCGTACTTTATTTTTTACTTTGCCTTTTTCATCAGGTACTTGTCCTAACTCATCAGCTTTTATATATGGATCATACATATTAAATAGACCAACATACATTGCTTCTTCGTCACCACCTTTACCTGTAACTTCTTTCAGTTGTTCTTTCGAGCGTTCATCATCAAAAGCTTTGTATTCGATATCTCCGGCTAATTTCCATGCGTCCGGATCATTCATCGTTTCAGCATCCGTTAGTGCAGGTTTTATCAATTCTCTAGCTTCTGCTACATTGCTTTTCATTGCTGCTTTAGCTTCCTTTACTGCCTTTTTTTGAGCAAAAGAGAAGCCGGCAACCAAGCATAGTGATACTACTAAAAGGGTACGCTTCATAAATTATTGTTTTTTAGTTATTTAATTATTTTCTTCGCTGTTATTATCTGTTGTTTCTGTATCTACATCAATAATATCCACTCCATCTATGTCAACTATCTCTTCTTCGTCGGTTTCAGACATAACTTTACATATTGATGCGATTTCATCGTTTCTCTTTTCAAGATTGATTAGTCTAACACCTTGTGTAGCACGTCCCATTACACGAAGATCAGATACTTTCATACGAATAGCAATACCCGATTTGTTAATGATCATCAAGTCATTTTCGTCAGTAACGCTATTTATGGATACAAGTTTACCAGTTTTTTCTGTAATATTCAAAGTTTTTACACCTTTTCCTCCACGACTAGTGATACGATATACCGGTTCGCCATCCACATCATTGAGCTGAGTACGTTTTCCATAGCCGAGTTCAGAGACTACCATGATGGTTTCAATTTGTTGCGCTTCTTTCGACATGGCAAGCATTCCTATAACTTCGTCTTGTCCGTCTTCATCGATACGCATACCACGTACACCTGTCGCAGTACGTCCCATTTCGCGTACACCTGCTTCATGGAAACGTATGGCGCGACCATTGCGGTTCGCTATTAATATTTCGCTGTCTCCGTCAGTCATTAAAACTTCTATTACTCTATCATCTTCACGGATAGTAATCGCATTAACTCCATTTTGACGTGGACGAGAATAAGCTTCAAGTCTTGTTTTCTTGATAACTCCTTGTTTTGTACAGAATACAAGGAAGTGATTATTGACAAATTCTGAATCATTCAGTCCTTTAACGCGAATAAATGCAGTAACCTTGTCATCTGCTTCTATATTAAGGAGGTTTTGAATAGCTCTTCCTTTAGAATTCTTAGTTCCTTCAGGAATGTCATATACACGTAACCAATAGCATCTTCCTTTTTGAGTGAAAAGTAAGATATAGTTATGCATTGATGCCGGATATATATGCTCAATAAAATCTTCGTCGCGTGTAACAGAACCTTTAGCTCCCACTCCACCTCTGTTTTGAGCCTTAAATTCTGTAAGAGGAGTACGTTTTATATAGCCTAAATGAGAAATCGTGATAATCATCTCATCATCAGAATAGAAGTCTTCCGGATTCAGTTCTTCCGAAGCATACACAATCTCTGAACGGCGTTTGTCACCATACTTATCTCTTATTTCTATCAATTCATCTTTGATAACTTGCATACAAAGTTCTTCATTCGATAGAATTTCATTCAAATAATCAATTAATTTTTGAATTTCATTATATTCGTTATGTAGCTTATCCTGCTCTAATCCAGTTAATTGACGTAGACGCATTTCTACAATAGCACGAGATTGAATTTCAGACAGATTAAACTTGCTAATCAGCCCTTCCATCGCTTCTTGTGGCGATTTAGATGCTCTGATAATCCTTATTACTTCATCTATATTATCTGATGCAATAATAAGTCCTTCAAGAATATGAGCACGTTCTTCCGCTTTGCGAAGATCGTATATAGCTCTACGGATAATAACATCATGTCTGTGTTCAACAAACAGAGAGATCATATCCTTAAGATTCAACATTTGAGGACGTCCTTTAACCAGTGCAATATTATTTACGCTGAAAGAGGTCTGTAATGCTGTTAGTTTATATAATTTGTTTAGAACAACATTTGCATTAGCGTCACGCTTAACGTCAACCACGATGCGCATACCGTCACGGTCAGACTCGTCATTGACATTGCTGATACCGTCTAACTTCTTGTCACCAACTAATTCCGCTATATGCTTGATTAGTTCAGCTTTATTAACAAGATAAGGGATTTCAGTTATAACTATTTTCTCATAGTTACCTTCCATCTCTATCTCGGCACGTCCACGCATAATAACACGTCCTCGACCAGTTTCAAAAGCATCTTTAACACCTTGATAGCCATAAATAAATCCTCCAGTAGGGAAATCGGGAGCTTTAATAAATTGCATTAAACCGTCAATATCAATATCTCGGTTTTCAATATATGCAATAGTCCCGTTTATGACTTCAGTCATATTATGCGGAGGCATATTAGTTGCCATACCTACAGCGATACCTGACCCTCCATTGATCAATAGGTTGGGAACACGTGTAGGAAGAACTGTCGGCTCTTTTAAGGTGTCATCAAAGTTAAGCTGGAAGTCGACTGTTTCTTTGTCGATATCTTTCAGCATTTCTTCTGCCAGACGGCTTAATCGGGCTTCGGTGTAACGCATAGCAGCAGGGCTATCGCCATCAACACTCCCCATATTACCTTGTCCGTCAACCAACATATAACGTAAGCTCCATTCCTGGGCCATACGTATCATCGCGAAGTAAACAGATGAATCACCATGAGGGTGGTACTTACCTAATACTTCACCGACAATTCTGGCTGATTTCTTATGTGGTTTGTTTGATGCATTACCTAGTTCACTCATACCAAATAGTATACGACGGTGAACAGGTTTGAACCCGTCTCTAACATCGGGTAAAGCACGACCTACAATCACAGACATTGAATAGTCTATGTACGCCGATTTCATCTCATCTTCGATGTTGATTTTAATAATTCTATCTTCTGCCATTGCTAATTATATAGTATAAATTTTTTATTGTCAGATGTTTGTATATCACCTATTAATAAAGGTGTTGATGTAAATTCAAAAAGTATGCTAAGATACAAATTTTCTTTGTATTAAGAAAGAAAATATGCCACAAAAAAGCCTAATGAAGAGTAACTTCATCAGGCTTTTTATTAGAAATATTCTATAGTAGAAACTTACTTATGTTTCTCTATATTAGCTATAATTGTATTATTCATTTTGTCCGTGGCAGTTTTTATACTTCTTGCCACTACCACAATAACAGACGTCATTTCTTCCAGGTTTTTTGTCAACATGAACCGGTGCTAATTTAGGTCTTTGAGGTTCTTGTTCACCTGAATGTTGTGGAGTATCATCCATATCGCTACGCTCGGTACGATAGCGGCTATAGTCTGTTTTTTGCTCAGGAGCAGCTTGTCTCACTTGTTCCGGTTCGCGAACAGGGATTTGTCCACGCATCAAAATTGTTACAGTTTTGCTGTTTACTCCACTCAACATTGTTTTGAATAATGTAAATGACTCTAATTTGTAGATCAATAGTGGGTCTTTTTGCTCATAACTAGCATTTTGTACCGAATGACGCAGTTCGTCCATTTCACGAAGGTGTTCTTTCCATTCTTCGTCAATAGTATGTAATACAATTGCTTTTTCGAATGATTTGATTATACCTTTCGATTGAGAGTCATAAGCTTCTTTTAAATTGCAAGATATATTATAAACTCGTTTACCATCAGTAATCGGAATCAATATATTTTCAAATTTATCACCTTGCTCTTCGAATACTTGTTTAATAACAGGATTTGCTACTTCAGCCAAGCGATCCATTTTTTTCTTGAAATTTTGAACAGCAGCTTCAAATAGCATATCTACAAGCTTTTCTGGTCTGGCCGAACGGAAAGTTGATTCATCGAACGGACATTCTACAGCAAGAATACGCAGAGTATCTATTTTAAGGCCTTCAAAATCAAGATTATTAGTGTATTGATCTACAAGATCAACAGCTGTATCGTAGAACATGTTTACGATATCAATACCAATACGTTCGCCCATAAGTGCGTGGCGACGACGAGTATAGATAACTTCACGTTGCGAGTTCATCACATCATCATATTCAAGTAGACGTTTACGTATTCCGAAGTTATTTTCTTCCACTTTCTTTTGTGCACGTTCTACAGACTTGCTAAGCATATTGTGCTCAAGCATTTCACCTTCTTTGAATCCCATGCGGTCCATCATTCCGGCAATACGCTCAGATGCAAATAAACGCATCAAATCGTCTTCAAGAGAGATGTAGAATACAGATGATCCCGGATCTCCCTGACGACCTGCACGACCACGTAACTGACGGTCTACACGACGAGATTCATGTCTTTCTGTACCAATGATTGCCAGACCTCCGGCAGCTTTAACTTCGGGTGCTAACTTGATGTCGGTACCACGACCAGCCATATTGGTTGCAATTGTTACTGCTCCTGGTTGTCCTGCAAGAGATACTACTTCAGCTTCTCGTTGATGTAGCTTGGCATTCAATACATTATGCTTGATCTTACGCATGGTAAGCATCTTTCCTAGTAATTCCGATATCTCTACAGAGGTTGTACCAACAAGTACAGCGCGACCTTCGCCAATCAATCTTTCGATTTCTTCTATAACGGCAGTATATTTTTCGCGTTTTGTTTTGTAGATACGGTCATTCATATCGTTACGGCAAATTGGTCTGTTGGTAGGAATTACCACCACATCCAATTTGTAGATATCCCAAAGTTCTCCTGCTTCTGTTTCTGCTGTACCGGTCATACCCGAAAGCTTATTGTACATACGGAAATAGTTTTGCAGAGTGATAGTTGCAAATGTTTGAGTAGCAGCTTCTACTTTTACACGTTCCTTCGCTTCTATTGCCTGATGTAATCCGTCAGAATAGCGACGACCGTCCATTATACGACCAGTTTGCTCATCTACAATCATTACTTTGTTGTCAATTACTACATACTCGTCATCTTTTTCGAATAAAGTATATGCTTTAAGTAATTGATTTACTGTGTGAACACGTTCTGATTTAACAGAATAGTTTTGCATTAACTCATCTTTCTTCAACGCTTTGTCTTCATCAGAGATTGTCTCGTTTTCTAATTCAGAAAGTAGAGAGCCAATATCAGGAAGTACAAAGAATTGAGGGTCATCAGAATTTCCAGTTAATAAGTCAATACCCTTATCTGTTAATTCGATGCTGTTATTCTTCTCATCTATAGTGAAATATAGCTCATCTGTAACAATGTGCATATTGCGGTTTTGTTCAGCCATATAATGCTCCTCAGTCTTCAGCATAGTTGCTTTAACACCCGGCTCACTTAAGAATTTGATGAGAGGTTTATTTTTAGGTAGTCCTTTGAATGAACGGTATAGGAATAATGCACCTTCTTCTTGTACTTTCTTATCGTCAGAAGCCATTTTCGCTTTGGCATCAGCTAACAACTTAGTACAAAGGTCTCTTTGTGCTTTAACTATTATCTCTACACGTGGACGAATTTCTTCAAATAGCTGTTGTTCGCCTTTTGGTATTGGACCAGATATGATCAATGGAGTACGAGCATCATCAATTAGTACCGAGTCAACTTCATCGACAATACCGTAGTTATGTTTGCGTTGAACAAGATCGGTGGGGTTAATAGCCATGTTATCACGTAGATAATCGAAGCCAAACTCGTTATTTGTTCCGAATGTAATATCTGCTCTATAGGCTTCACGACGAGCTTCAGAGTTTGGTTGGTGTCTGTCGATACAATCTACCGACAAGCCATTGAACATATACAACGGTCCCATCCATTCCGAGTCACGTTTAGCCAGATAGTCATTTACTGTTACGACATGCACTCCGTTTCCAGTCAATGCATTAAGGAATACAGGAAGAGTACCGACTAATGTTTTACCTTCACCGGTAGCCATTTCTGCAATTTTACCTTTATGAAGAACAACACCACCAAACAGCTGTACATCGTAGTGGATCATATCCCATACAATCTCATTACCTCCGGCTACCCAATGATTTTGATAAACAGCCTTGTCGCCTTCAATGTGCACAAAATCATGACTTTGTGCTAGTTTATGGTCAAAATCAGTAGCTGTAACCTCTATCTCTTCATTTTGTGTAAAGCGACGAGCTGTATCTTTTACTATGGAGAAAGCAACAGGAAGCACTTCATCAAGTATTACTTCATATTTCGTTGTAATTTCTTTTTCCAGTTTATCTATCTCTGCCCATACTTCTTCACGTTGATCTATTTCCAGATCTTCGATCCCTGCTTTCAGTTCTTCAATTCTTGTCTTTTCAGCAGCTACATAATCTTGTATTGTTTGCTTTATTTCGACGGTTTTTGCACGTAATTCGTCATGCGAAAGTTTCTCTATCTCAGGATAGGCAGCTTTGATGCGGTCTACATGCGGATTTATTTCTTTCAAATCTCGTTGAGATTTGTTTCCAAATAGTTTTGATAAAAAATCGGTGAATCCCATATATTTAAATTGTTTTATTTTAATTTTTATAATTTGTTCTTGTTATAATAACTCTGATAACGCTTCATCTGTTGCGGCATTAGGCGAACGTATCCGCATTATATGAGTAACTGTTGGCGCTATCTCAGTAGCCTTTATAGTTCTTTTAATTTTTTGAGGCTTAATGCCATTACCAAAGAATATAACAGGACAAATGACTGCATTGTTCCGAACTTGTTTCTCTTTGAAAGAAGCATCTTGTTCATTTACGATCTTGTATCCCGGTTGAATTTCTACAAAAAGATCCCCTGATGTTTCTCTGGTAAAACCATTTTTGTAGTATTCCATAACAGGGTTCCATTCACCATGTAGTATCTGGTGCGATGTATAGACCTCTTGTACTCCCGAAAATTCGGTTACAAATTCAGCTGCTTTTTGTTGTATTTCGCGTAATGAAATATTTTTATCCTTAATCAGTTTTCTGTTAAGGTATATCTGTCCATTATAGTATTTGTCTACCCATTGGTTATCTTTTCCGTAAATAGCCATTAAGTACATATTCAAAAGAGCCTCACATCGGTTGACATAAAATGTTCCGCCTGCAAGGTTTAAGTCTTTTGTATCTTTACTGTTTGAGTTGTAATACCCTGTAGATGTTACGAATATAAGCGTGTTCCTTAATCCGACAGTTTTATCTACTTCATCCAGTAGTTTTTCGATATCTCTGTCTAAACGGGCATAGGTATCTTGCAATTCGATAGAATAATCTTCGATGTTAGGGTAGTTACCTGCATAATAGGTAAGTGACAAGAAGTCCGGATTGATTCGTTTGCCTAATTCAGCTTTAACCAGTAGTTTAGTAGCTATATCTGTTACAGACTCATTAACTATCGGGGTCTGCTTGAATAACTTGTATGTCTCTTTGTCAGCTCCCAAGCTATGTTGGAAAGAAGCTGTACGGCTATATGGAAATGCTTTGTAATCAGCGGCATTTAATAGTGGAGACCACATCATATTCCATGCTCGTACGGCATAAGATGTAGTACTTCTGTTTTCTTGATCTACAACCCAATAGAAGTTCTTATAATAAGTTGAAGAAGCCCATTTACCCGAATAATCTTCTACCCAGAATGCGCTATTTCCTGCACATCCTGCTGTAATTAATGCTTGTGATGCATTGGGGGCAAACGAATATACATCAGAGCCACCCTGAGAAGCAACTTTTAACTCATCTGTGATGGTTGACGACTTAATGGCAAGAGGTGATACTTTATCTTGTGTATAATTCCCGATAAAGTTGGTATCATCAAAAGTTGAGACTTCTTGCTGTTTGGCTACCTGATACTTCTTATTACCCACAATGCCGTGATAAAACGGCGTTGCACCTGTATAAATAGTGGTAATTGCTGATGCATCATCAAGATTGGGAAATTCAAACTTAATATTTTGATATACTAAACCTTCACTCAGCAAGCGTTTGAAGCCTCTTTCGGTAAATGTGCCCTGAAATAGTTCGAGATAATCGCCTCGTAGTTGATCGATAGTAATACCTATTATCAGTTTGGGAGTCTCACGCACAGATGTTTGTGCCTGAATTGAGGTAATAGTAAGTACTGCTACAAGAGACGTTATTATTCTAATCATTATATCTGAATAAGCTGTTATCCAGCTTTTTGCTTTAACTTTTTATATTGTAAAACCCTCATTCCCGATCTTAATGCAATAGCCAAGATTATTGGTATGAAAGCTATTTCTAATTGCTGTGGAATCAAACACCATGCCAAAAGAAATACTATTAACACCGCAAAGTTAATAAAATGATAATAATATACACACTTTGAGAGGGATTTTGCAAAGAATAAAAATGCGAATATAAATTGAAGTGGATTTAGCCACACAATATTCCAATTGGGGTTAGTGCACGGATGTACCGAAAAGAACATCATGAAAAATATGATGCACCCACCAATACCTGCTGTTAGAAACAGGATGAAGTCGTATGCAGTACAAATTGCACGCTTCTTTTTATATCCGTATATTGAAACAAGGACTGATATTGCTAAAAGAATTAAACCTACAAATAGAGGACTTGAAATGAAATTATTTTCAGAAATAATATCCGAATTAGTATCTTCCAATATGAGATTTTTCTTTAAAACTAAAGGTCTGGTTGTTCCATCGCTGTTTAAAATATGACTTTGGTCGAATATATCCATTTCGTATGCAGGTAAAAATATCTTTTCTCTGATTGTGATTGGTTTATCCGCACCACTACCAATAACAAGATCAATACCAAACATTAACCAAGGTTGTTTATCTATATGCTCATAAAGCATATTACGAATAGTCTGTGATTTAGTATCTTGAGGATAAATTACTTTACCGTCGATATTTTGTTCAATAATATCAGCAAGCTTAGTGGTACAGTTATTATAAAAAATATTATAGCGATACACACGGTTCTCAGGCTCTGCATTTGTTAGTAAGAAAGTCCATATTTTTTGTTTCTCCGCTGTTGTAAGGTTAATTATTTGTTCGTGAACAGCTACTCCTCTGTATTCATATTCAGGTAGATACCGTTTAAAACTAACTGCGCCAACCATATAGTCGGTTTCGCCGGCAGTGAATCGATATATGAAATTGGGGCTATTGAAGTCGAACAGTCCATAGTTGAAAACAATGTCAATGCCATATACAGGGTCATATACCCGCATGGCTGAATGTCCGAAAACAGCATAAGCTTCTTCTGCCCATGGTGCACTGGTTAAAACACTGATATGTGCAGAATCACTTAATTCTAGGGGTATTTCAGATGAAAAGGGCTGAGCTTTAGATGCATCTGAAAAACTTATTATTAATGCGAAAAATATGATGAGTATTCTTACCATGTCTGTACAATTGTATTAATTGGAAAGTACAAAAATAATCATATTAGGTGCTTAAAAAAGTAAAAAGCATAGATACTTTTAACAAAAAGGTGTTTTCTTTGAATATAATTTACAACACTAATAGTAATAAAACTAAACCAACAGCTTAAACAATGAAAAAATTATTATTCACAGTATGTCTGCTATTATCCGGAATCTCTCTATTTGCACAGGATATAAAATTAGTATCACCAACAAAAACAGGCGGAAAACCATTGATGGAAGCTTTAGATGGGCGACAGTCTCACAGAGATTTTATAAAGAAAGATTTGCCAACAAAAACACTCTCTGATTTACTTTGGGCTGCCTATGGGTTCAACAGAGAAGATAAACGGACTGTACCATCTTCTCAAAATCGTCAGGAAATAGATGTATATGTAATGTTCGACCATGGTATATATTTTTATCATGCGAAAGATAATGTATTGAAATTACATGCGAAAGGTGATTTTAGAGATGCTCTGAATCAACCTAATATATCGAATAATGCTGCATTATCACTTATTTATGTAATAAATCTGGATAAGGCTTCAAATAGAGAAGCTGGGTTTATCGATACCGGATTTATTGCACAAAATGTATACTTATATACAGCATCGAATGGATTAGGAGCTGTTGTACGTGCTTCATTTAAGAGACCTGACCTTCATAATGCAATGAAATTATCTGATAAACAAGAGATATCTTTAGTTCAAGCCGTGGGTTATGTGAAGTAAATTTTTCTTATGGAATAAAAAAGCGCTATAAATAGAACATTTATAGCGCTTTTTTAATATATGTGGATTGAATAGCAAGTTTATTAAACTTGTAATGATCCGGTTAATTCTTTTACAGATTTGATATTGTGCTTATCGAGATAGGCAGCTATTCCTTCCACCACTTTTATCGATATGGTAGGATCTATAAAATTATGTGTTCCTATTTGTATTGCGGACGATCCGGCAAGGATAAACTCAATAGCATCTTGCCACGAAGATATACCACCCATACCAATGATCGGTATTTTAACGACATTATAAGTTTGCCATACCATTCTGAGAGCAACAGGTTTCACACATGGCCCCGATAATCCTCCCGTAATAGTAGAGAGTACCGGTTGTCTTTTATTGATATCGACAGCCATTCCGAGCAATGTATTTATCAAAGATACGGCATCTGCACCTTCGCCTTCCACGGCTTTCGCTATTTCGGTAATGTCGGTTACATTAGGAGATAGTTTTACAATCAGTGTTTTTTTCCATACCTCACGAACTGCTTTTGTTACTTCTGCGGCAGAGCATGCTGACGTGCCAAAAGCCATACCACCTTCCTTCACATTGGGGCACGAAATATTTAACTCGATAGCGGGAATTTTATCTAAATCGACCAGTTTTTGAGCACAATCTACATAATCTTCGACAGTAGAACCAGATACATTTACTATAACATTTGTATCGAAGTCTTTTATTGAGGGGTAGATGTCGGAAACAAAGTGGTCGACTCCCTTATTTTGCAGTCCCACAGCGTTTAACATGCCCGAAGGTGTCTCCGCCATACGTGGATAATCGTTACCTTGTCGTGCGCGAATTGTAGTTCCTTTTACAAATATACCACCTATTCGCGATAGGTCGATAAAGTCCGTAAACTCTTTTCCATACCCGAAAGTACCCGATGCAGTCATCACAGGGTTCTTCAAATGTAAATCACCTATGTTTACAATTAGTCTATCCATGTCAAGTTTTCTATATTAAATACGGGTCCTTCTGTACATACACATATATTCCCTTCGCGGGTCTTTTCCACACAACATAAACATACGCCAAATCCGCATGCCATCGTGTTTTCGAGCGATACTTCACAGTTAATATTATTACTGTGCGCATACTTGGCTACAGCAACCATCATTGGCTTTGGTCCACAGGTGTAAATTGATGAAAATTGAGTGTTTTTTAAGACCGAATGATTGGTTACATAGCCTTTTTCTCCATGGCTGCCATCTTCGGTAGTACAAAACACTTCTCCATATTTCAAAAAATCATCCAATTGTAGCAAATCATTTTTCGATCGAGCACCCAATAAAAACTTAGGAGCAAATCCTTTGTCTTTTAGGCTAGCTCCGAGAAATAACATTGGGGCTGTTCCTACACCGCCGCCCACAAGTAAAAGTTCTTGCTTTGGATTTTCAGTTGGCAGAGTAAACGAATTACCTAGTGGAAGCATAATATTTACAGTATCACCAACACTATATTCACTCATTTTTTTTGTGCCATCTCCAACAACCTGTATAAGAAGCCATAGTTCATTTTTGCTTTTGTCAACAAAGTTTACAGAAATAGGGCGTCTGAGGTATGTAGAGGGCGAATTTTCGACTTTTATCTCGACAAACTGTCCTGGATACATCTCAGGTAGTAAAGTGCCGTCAGGAGTCGTTAATTTGATTAAGCAATAGTTTTGGTTTAGTTGGTTGTTCTCTGTGACAACTAAATCAAGAAGTCTTTTCATTTATTGCAGTTTTTTTGAATATTCTTTGTGACTACAAAGGTAATAAAGTTTAGTCTTATTGTAATTATTTTGTTCCAATCAATTTTGAATAATGGAGGTGAAAAATTCGTTCTTCACTTTTTTAAGACCACTATTTTTTAGGTGGTATTAAATTGAAGTAAAACTTTAGTCTAAAAAAGATACAATTTTTAGATCAAAGAGGTCGGTGATCAGCATTAAATGTCTCGAAAGTATTATCCGTGTAATAAATAATTATCTTGCTCACTTTTCGTTCCTGCACTTTTTGAGGTGTAGTACTCTGTATATTAGTGTGTTCTGTTAGTTTTTCGGGTTGGTTAACTATAGTTTCCTTACGATATTCAATTTCTTCCTTATCATTATGAGGATTTACATAACTCTGAGTGAATAAATCGGGAGTATTGGCGAGAGGATTATTTGGTAATTCTTTATTTTCGAAAATATGTCGATTGACTTTATCATCTATTTCGGATTTATACATTTTCCCATTTCCTGTAAGAAGCCAATCTGAATTTATATAATCCATCTTTGCCAGGATGCGAGTAACAACATCCAAACTTGGGTTATTACGTCCATTCAATATATGAGATATTACAGCACGTCCGATATCCAGTTTATCGGCAAAGACTGATGGCGTGAGCTGTTCACTTTCCATTATTTGTCTAATCCTGTCTTTCATCTTGTAAATTATTAGTATAAAAATGTATACCACAAATGTAAACAGAATATTTTACAAATGGAAATGGTTGCTATTTATATTTGTAAATCACAAATGTTTTTCTCCGATACAAATGTTCCGTATACATATCTAAATAGTTGTATATTATAAAAAGTAATAGTTAATATTATTTATGTATATTTCTAGAAATTATATAAATATATCATAAATAATGTTTTCATAAAGGCTTTTATTGCTTGAAATAGGTAAATAGCTAATATAATCTATATTTTCTCTTTATATTATACTCATAATATACTCATATATATGTATATATATAATATATTAGCATGTTATTATAATGTATTCATTTGTATATAATACAAAAGTACATAGGCTATATAAATAAATATTATTTGTATTTTTATACAAAATTAAACCAATACATTTGTATATAGATGTGTTTTTGTTAATCGATAATGTATATTTTAGTGTAGTTTACATTTGTATTTTATGTGTTTATATATTAACTCTATTTCCTTGCAATATTTTCGTTAAACTTTTACACTTTGTCAAAATATAATAAGGAATCGTAATCATTAATAAGGTATCTTTACCTATAATTTAAGTTTAATAGAAATTACTTAACTATGAGAAAATTCTTTTTATCGGTTCTATTCATCCTAGCCTGCTCTATACAGGCATATTGCTGTACAAACTTATTAGTTGGAAAATCTGCGTCAACAGATGGTTCTACTATGATTACTTATTCAGCAGATTCATATGCTCTATTTGGAGAGTTATATCATTGGCCAGCACAAAAATATGCTAAAGGCGAGAAATTGAAGGTGTACGACTGGGATAGTGGTAAATACTTAGGTGATATAGCTCAAGCTGCACAAACCTATAATGTTGTGGGTAATACAAACGAATATCAGGTAACAATTGGCGAAACAACTTTTGGAGGACGTGAAGAGTTGACTAATCCCGACGGTATTATAGACTATGGAAGCCTTATATATATTGCCTTGCAACGTTCTAAAACGGCTAGAGAAGCTATTCAGATAATGACTGATCTGGTGGCTGAATATGGTTATTATAGTGGCGGCGAATCGTTCTCTATTGGCGATCCGAATGAGATTTGGGTACTAGAAATGATTGGAAAAGGAAGAGGGGTTAAAGGTACAATCTGGGTTGCAGTGCGTATTCCTGACGATTGTATCAGTGCTCACGCTAATCAAGCCAGAATACAACAATTTCCATTAAACGATCCTAAAAATTGTCTTTACTCGAAAGATGTAATTTCTTTTGCTAAAGAAAAAGGGTATTATTCTGGTAAAGATGCTGATTTTAGCTTTGCTAAAGCTTATAACCCATTAGATTTTGGCGGACAACGTTACTGTGAAGCTCGTGTATGGAGCTTTTTCAATCGTTACAATAAAGATATGGCTAAATTTGTTAGCTATGCTAAGGGTGAAACTCAAGATCCGATGCCTCTATATATTAAACCGGATAGAAAACTATCTTTGACTGATGTAAAAGAAATGATGAGAGACCATTATGAAGATACTGATCTTGATTGGAGATTTGATGTAGGTGCAGGGCCATTCGAAGCTCCTTATCGTTGGGCTCCTCTTGAATGGGAAGTCGATTCTGTAAAGTATTGTAATGAGCGTCCCATTGCTACACAACAATCAGCTTTCGTTTTCGTATCGCAAATGCGTTCATGGTTGCCAAATGCTATTGGAGGTGTTCTTTGGTTTGGTACAGATGATGCAGGACAAACTGTTTTTACACCAATGTATTGCTCTATAACAGAAACTCCTGAATCTTTCCGTGTAGGAAATGGTGATTTATATAACTTCTCTTGGACTTCAAGCTTTTGGATTAACAACTGGGTAGCGAATATGGTGTATAATAAATATAACTATATGTATCCTGATATGAAAAAGGTTCAAAATGAATTGGAAGGTAAATTCTTGGCAGAACAAGACACTACCGAAAAAGAAGCCTTATCTTTGTATAGCCAATCACCTGAGAAAGCAGTGCAATATTTGACAGACTATAGTTCTAAGCAAGCACAATATGCTTTTGACAGATGGAAGAAATTAGGTGAATTTCTGACAATTAAGTATATGGATGGGGTTGTACGTAAGGAAGTTAATGGTGAATTTACCCGCAATGCTTATGGTCAGCCATCAGCTCCGCAACGTGTAGGATATCCAGAAAAATTCTATAAAGGAGTGGTAAAGGAAACCGGAGATAAATATAAAGTATTATACTAACAATTTAAATGAATAAAGGTCTGAAATATAGCATTCTATTTGCGATAATAATAGTTATACTATTTGCTGTAAATCTATTTTTCGGATCAGTATCTATACCGGCGCAAGCCGTTTTAGATATACTTTTAGGACATAGTGTCGAGAAACAAGCATGGACGTATATTATAATTGAATCTCGATTACCTCAAGCTATAACAGCCCTGTTTACCGGTGGAGCAATCGCCGTATCAGGGCTGTTGTTGCAAACAGCCTTTCGTAATCCGTTAGCCGATTCGGGCATATTGGGAATCAGTGCCGGGGCTAATCTTGGAGTCGCTTTAGTTGTCTTGCTATTAGGAAGTAGCGTCGGAATAGTTGGAGGATTAGATTTATCTTACTCACTATCTATTGTTTTAGGTGCTTTTATAGGAGCTAGCTGTATACTTTTGATTATCATGGCTTTTTCGTCTATAATTAAGAATAATATTATGCTGCTCATTATTGGTATAATGATCGGATATCTTACATCATCAGTTATTTCTATTTTAAAATTTTGGAGCACAAGCGAGAATGCTTATTCTTTCATGCTCTGGGGAATGGGTGATTTTTCGAGCGTTTCTTTAGAACAACTTCCTTTCTACTGTATTGTTGTCAGTGTTGGATTATTATTATCAATCTTATTGATTAAGCCGCTTAATGCACTTTTATTAGGAGAAAGATATGCTGCCAATCTGGGTATAAACATTAAATTAATACGTTTCTTACTACTTTTATGTGCCGGATTATTAACTGCAATAACATGTGCCTTTTGTGGTCCTATAGCCTTTATAGGATTAGCTGTGCCCCATATTGCACGATTGTTGTTAGGTACTTCAAATCATAAATCACTTTTACCTGCTACCATACTTATCGGGTCTATAATCGCTCTTTTGTGCAATCTTATCAGCATATTGCCAGGTGCATCAGGGGTGTTGCCATTGAATGCGATTACTCCTATATTTGGTGCTCCGGTTATAATATATGTGATTGTAAATCAGAAGAAAATACAATATTTCAACTAATGGAGCAGAAAAAAATTATATCAGCTAGAAATATAAGTATTGGTTATGGAAAAACTAAACGTGCCGAAATAACTTGCCTTCATTCGGACTTATCGTTTGATCTATTTAAAGGTGAATTAACTTGTTTACTAGGTGCTAATGGTTCAGGAAAATCAACATTATTGCGTACACTAAGTGCTTCTCAGCACGCACTCAAAGGAAATATATATTTCGACAATAAAGATATTACTACTTATAAAGAAAAAGATTTATCACAACTTCTGGGGCTTGTATTAACGGATAAGACTGCAGTCGGAGGATTAACAGTCAGGGAATTAGTTGAATTAGGTCGGTATCCTTACACTGGTTTCTTCGGTCAGTTATCGAAGTATGATAAGGATATTAGTGAAAAGGCAATGATAGATGTCAATATTATCTATAAGGCTGATTCGTATGTTGCTGAGCTATCTGATGGTGAGCGCCAAAAAGCAATGATTGCTAAATCTTTAGCACAAGAATGTCCGGTTCTTCTACTAGACGAGCCGACCGCTTTTCTTGATATAGAAAGTCGTATCGAAATAATGAATCTCTTGCATGATCTAACGATGAATCAAGGGAAAACTATACTATTGTCTACACACGATATAGATATAGCCTTACTCCTCGCCGATCGTCTATGGCTTCTCTCCAAAGATAATGGATTGAGTACCGGAGTTACTGAAGATGTGGTACTTTCGGGCAAGATGGATAATTTTTTCAAGAGTGAGAATATCGTTTTTGATAAAGAATCAGGAAATTTTTATCCAAAACTCAAAAGCGGTAAAAATGTATCTATTCAAGGGGACTCTAGTACATATCGTTGGGGTAAAAACATATTGGAAAGGCATGGCTTTCATGTAATAGAGAAAAAAAATGAGGCTCTGTTTAGTTTAAATTTATCACAATTAGACTCAATTGTTATTGAGATAAACGGAAAAGATGTGAGATTATCTGGTTTCGATGAATTAGCTCAGTGGCTTCGAAGCTATGAGGAAGACAAATAAAACTACTATTTTATCTGCGTTTTCTTGCCATATCTATACGCAAGAATATAAATAACAAGATTGTAAATGCCCACAAAGAAGATCCCCCATAACTAAAAAAAGGAAGGGGAATGCCAATCACAGGAGTTAATCCTATAACCATTCCTATGTTTATTGTTAAGTGAAACAGAAAGATACACGCCACACAGTACCCATATACGCGTCCGAACGTATTCTTTTGCCGTTCAGCTAAGTAGAATAATCTAAGGATAAGTGCCAAAAATAAGATCAATACAGTTACAGAGCCAATAAAGCCTTGCTCCTCACCTACAGTACAGAATATGAAATCAGTATCTTGTTCGGGTACGTATTTCAATTTAGTTTGAGTTCCATTCAGAAATCCTTTGCCTGTGAGTCCACCTGATCCAATCGCTATTTTTGACTGATTAACATTGTATCCAGCTCCCATAAGGTCTTCTTCCATACCTAGAGATACCTTTATACGCATTTGTTGGTGAGGCTGCATCACATCATTAAACAGGTAGTTGATGGAACTGACAAATCCAATACTGCAAATAGCAAAAACAGCCACTAATAGGTATGCTTTCGACCAGTATTTTTTAGCCAACACCAATAGGTATATAATAAGAATACTAATTGCTACAATAGCTATTATACCCCAATTCAGATCGATCTCAGTCAACGATATGAGATATGGAATACCAAATAATACGATCCCTCCTAAGATTATATTTCGTGCAACTAACATGTCCTTACGATAGTTTAAGACTAATAGGGCACTAATGATTACTATAAAAATAGCAGATATTACTTCTCCCATTGTCAGGAGACCTAAATCTTCTTCTGAATATTTTAGCCCGACAACAAAAAACATAATAGCCGATACACCTAGTAATAATACTAATCCGGGTAAACCCTCTCTGTATAAGACTAGAATAAACACAGTATAAACAAGTGCAGAACCTGTTTCTTGTTGTAGTAAGATGAGTATAATCGGTAAAGCTACCAAGCCTAAAATTGTAGATAAGCTTTTCAGAGTCATTAGCTTGAAGTTATATGAACTCATATATTTAGCTAAGGCTAAAGCAACTGCAAATTTGGCAAATTCGGCAGGTTGTAAACGTATTGTATCTGTTATGGCAATCCATGAACGCGAACCTTTTATATCTGGGGCGATAAAGATTGTAAGCAATAAAAGAGCCATAAAGAAGATGTAGATATAATAGGCTAATATATCATATAAATTACTATCCAACTTCAATAATGTAAAGCCCAGTAATAATGATGTACCTATCCAAACGAGCTGCATACCAGCTCTGCCCGATAGATCGAACATACTTGTAGCATTCTCATACTGATAGCTGGCACCATAGATACTGACCCATCCACAAAGTACCATAACAATGTATATGGCTATTGTGAACCAGTCGATGCTGCTCTTTATTTTCTCTTCTTCTCTTTGATACATTCTTTATTAATAAGAAATGTTTAGTTGTTGATGTTTAAATCTTCCATTACTACTTCTACGTCTTGGGCTACTGGAGCAGCTACAGTAATTTGATTGGTACTTTTCCCTCGATTCCAATTGATGAAGTTAGAAGGGAGAATTGTTGTATTCGCAACTCTATCTTCTATATATTTATCGCTTTCGGGAACTTCTCCTTTCAAATACTTTTGAATCATCAATCGTCCGATAGGAACTCCAAATGTAGCACCGAATCCGGCATTCTCAACAATAACGAAGATCGCAACTTTAGGATCGTTTTTTGGTGCAAATCCCATAAAAATAGAATGGTCTTTCCCATGTGGATTCTCTGCTGTACCCGTCTTACCACAAACCTCTATCTCGGGTAGTAGATTCGCTCCTCTACATGTTCCGCCTGTAACAGCGTGTGCCATGCCCTCCACAATGGTATTGAAGTGTTCTTTTTTGATGGTTGTTCGATGTGGAATTGTATATATGCTATCTAACGGAGTATCCTGTATTTCTTTTACGATATGTGGTGCATAATAATGACCTCTATTTGCTATAAGGGCGGCTAAATTAGCTACTTGTAGCGGGGTTGTTGATATTTCACCTTGCCCTATGGCTATCGATATAATATTAGCTGCCTTCCAGTTTTCTGTTTTAAAAGCACGGCTGTAAAATTTACTATTTGGTATAAATCCTCTTTTTTCGGAAGGAAGGTCAATACCCAATCTGTAACCAAAGCCCATATCTACCATATGATTTTTCCAAACCTCAAATGCCTCTTCAATGTTAGGATATTTTTTTCTATTATGTAACATAGCTGTTAATCCATAGCAAAAGAATGAATTACATGATGTTGCTATGGCAGCTTCGATAGCTAACGGTGAACCATGTGCATGACATTTTGGTCGTCCACCCAATGGAGGGTAACCATGTGCACAAGGATAGGCTGTGCTCGTATTTATAATATCTTCATCTAAAAATATAAGTCCTTGAGTAGTTTTAAATGTAGATCCCGGAGGATATATACCTTGAATAGCTCTATTAAATAGTGGTTTGAGAGGATTTTGCTCTAATTCCAAATAACTTTTACTGAATTCTCTTCCCAATAACATTGATGGATCGTAGGTCGGGGAAGTTACCATACAAAGGACTTCGCCAGTAGATGGTTCTATCATGACTATACTACCAACTTTATTTTGCATCAGGTATTCGCCATATGCTTGAAGATCCATATCCATAGACAATGTTAGATTTTTGCCCGAAACAGGTGCTTTATCTAATCTGCCATCTTCATATTTTCCTTGAATACGACCATGGGCATCACGCAGTAGGATTTCACGTCCTTTCTCCCCTCTTAGGATATTTTCGTATGAGGACTCGATACCCGATTTACCACCATAATTACCTCTCACATAATAACTATCGTTATCTAATTGATTTTTGCTGACTTCTGCTACATAGCCTAAGATCAGACCTGCATTTTTGTAATTATATTGTCTTAGTGTTCTATTTTGAATGAAGAATCCAGGGAATTTATAAAGCTTTTCTTGTAATAAGCCTGACTCCTGAATACTTAGCTGAGTCATAAAAGTCTGCATGGTATAGGACGAATAGCCGGGATTTTGGCGCCTATCCTTTATGTCACTAATGCGCTTCTCGAACTGTTCTTTTGTAATACCTAAAGTACTACAAAAATCTAAGGTATCGAATTGCTGTACCTCCCTAGGGATATAAACAATATCGTATGTGGGTTGATTGTAAACTAACAGCTTATTTTTACGATCTGATATTGTGCCTCGGGCAGGATACAACGTTTTATTAAAAAAGGCATTACCATCTGCATAATCCTTATATTCGTTCTTAATTATTTGTAAATTAAATAATTGAAAAATAAATATCAGAACAATTACACAAACTATTCCTGCTAAAATATATTTTCTTTTGTCTAGTTCTAAATTGCTTTTAGTCACAATCTTTTTTTGTTAAAAGAGAATCCTTCAAGTGCAAAAATCAGTACAGATGTCAGAATAGTAGATAATATAATCCGTAGCAATATTAAATTGAAATTGACATATGAGAATGATTCTATTGATATAAGTACAGCGTGATGAATCAGAGTCATTAACACTGTATATTTCATAAATGCAGAACCTAGTAGCGATAAGCGTGGTGTTTGTTCTTCATAATCATCTACCATAAAGAATAGCCCTTGTATAGGACGACGAAGGAAAGCTATAAAAGTAGTTGCTGCTGCATTTATACCCGGTGTATTACAAAATATATCGATAGAAAAACCTAATAGAAAGCCTAACAAGATAGTTAAATTCCTGTTAAACCCAATAGGTAATTTAATTATAAAATAGATGTAAACAAAAGGTATAGCATAGCCAAAAAATGATATCTTATTCAGTACTGTGACCTGTAATAAGGCAAGCAATACGAACATTAAAAGATATTTAATGAAATTATTTTTTAGCATTTTGTACTTTCTTTTCCAGTTCGTATTTCTCTTCTATCGCACTATTTTTGATTAGAAGCACATTCTTAAGTGAGCTAAAGTCTGTTGAGAGTTTTATTTTCAAACTATAGAAATTGTCATTAGATTGACTGACGTAGTCTTCAACAACTCCAACAAATATTCCTTCCGGAAAAATCCCGGAAAAACCGCTAGTGATAATGCTATCACCCACTTCGAATTTCTCAAATTTAGGATAATCGGTTAAACTTGCATATCTTGGATCTTCTCCATCCCAGATTAATGTACCCGGTGTATTTGAGTTTAAGATCTTGCAGCTGAATTTACTGTTGGGGTTCAAAACAGGTTGGATTACAGCAAAGTTGTTGGATACAGCTCGCACTACTCCGACTATACCCTGCTGGGAAATAACACCCATATCTTCTTTAACTCCATCGTTTGACCCTTTATCAATAGTTATATAGTTTTGCGCTTGAGATACACTGTTGTTTATAACTCTCGATATAATGTATTCATATTCTTTTCGTTGATGGAGAGAGTCTTCAAGAAATGCTTCTGTTTTCAAAGAATCATTTTCTATTTCGTAGAGATGATTTTTTAAATTCGATACTTGCGATTGAAGTTCTGCATTTTTCAACAGAAGCTCTTGATTCTCTTGTCTTAATCCAAAATATGATAGAATATTTCCTGAAACAGAATAAACTTTGCCACTTATTTCATTAGAAGAATTTAGAAACACGCTCTTCTGATAAGAGTTGCTGCTAAAGATGAAATAAAAACAGATTATCTCAAGAAATATTAAAACAAACCATGAACTATTTCTTAATAAAAAGTTGATTAGGTTGCGCATGTTTGCTAACTATCAATAATGTATAATTGGGATAAAAGCTATTATCTCATTAGGAAGTTAAACTTCTCAATATTTTTAAGTGCAATCCCTGTACCTTTAGCTACTGCATGTAGCGGATCTTCTGCTACATAGAACTGGATACCGATCCTGTCAGTAAAACGTTTGCTTAAACCTCTAAGTAAAGCACCTCCACCGGTAAGATATATTCCATTCTTAACGATATCAGCATACAATTCTGGCGGTGTTTGTTCCAAAGCACTCAAGATCGCAGAGTCCATCTTTGATAGTGATTTATCAAGACAATGTGCCATTTCTTGATAAGAAACCGGGATATCCATTGGTAGCGATGTCATTCTATTTGGTCCGTGTACAATGAAATCTTCAGGAACATCTTCGTCCGGCAATTCGGTTAAGGCAGCACCAACAGCGATTTTAATCTTTTCTGCTGTACGCTCCCCTACTTTAATATTATGCTGACGACCCATGTATTCCTGTATATCTTCCGTTAGATCATCTCCCGCAATCTTGATCGACTTGTTGGAAACAATACCTCCCAGAGATATAACAGCAATCTCGGTAGTACCACCACCTATATCAACAATCATGTTGCCTTCGGGTGCTTCTACATCTATGCCGATACCAAGTGCTGCTGCCATTGGCTCATATATCATATATACGTCACGTCCTCCGGCATGTTCTGCCGAGTCGCGGATTGCACGTGTTTCAACTTCAGTACTTCCCGAAGGAATACAAATTACGATACGTAATGATGGTGAAAAAAGACGACCTCTGTTATTGAACATCTTTATTAAACCACGTATCATTTGTTCAGCTGCCGTAAAGTCAGCAATAACACCATCTTTCAAAGGTCTTACTGTACGAATATCTTCGTGAGTTTTACCATGCATTTGGCGAGCTTGCTCCCCTACTGCAATTACTTTACCCGACTTACGCTCCAGAGCAATTACTGATGGTTGGTCAACAACTATTTTTCCTTGATGGATTATAATCGTGTTGGCCGTACCAAGGTCCATTGCTATTTCCTGTGTAAAAGAGAATAATCCCATACTAAAATATATTTCAGGTTTATTTATTTAATAAATTAATGCTTGAAATGACGGATTCCTGTCATTACCATTGAGATATTATGCTCATTACAATAGTCTACCGAAAGATTATCCTTAACAGAGCCTCCAGGTTGTACTACTGCTTTTATTCCTACATTACCCGCTATTTCCACACAATCAGGGAATGGGAAGAATGCATCAGAAGCCATTACTGCTCCGTCCAGATTAAATCCGAATGAATTTGCTTTCTCTATTGCTTGTTTCAACGCATCTACGCGAGATGTTTGTCCTGTACCGCCAGCATATAGCTGCTTGTTCTTAACTAGGATGATAGCATTCGATTTCGTATGTTTCACTAATTTATTAGCAAAAAGTAAATCGTCTAGTTCCGATCCTTCTAATTGTCTGTTGGTTACAAGTTTTAAATCTTCTGCTGTTTGTATACTCAAATCTTTGTCCTGAACTAAAACGCCATTTAATAATGAACGGAATTGTTTTCCACCTTTCAAGTCTTCTTTTTGAACAAGTATAATGCGATTCTTCTTTTGACCTAATATTTCGACTGCATCCTCATCATATCCGGGTGCTATAATTATTTCGAAGAATATATTATTAATTTGTTCAGCTGCAGTTTTATCTATTTTTCTGTTTGTAACAATAATACCACCGAAAGCAGATACAGGATCAGCGGCTAAAGCGTCTTTCCATGCTTCTACTACAGTTGCCCGCGAAGCTATTCCACAAGCATTATTGTGTTTCAGTATTGCAACAGTTGTTTCGTCAAATTCGCTGATCAGACTAACTGACGCTTCAATGTCTAACAGATTATTGTAAGAAATTTCACGGCCATGCAGTTGATCGAACATTGCTTTGAAATCGCCATAAAATGTACCTTTTTGATGTGGATTTTCTCCGTATCTAAGCGGCATTGTATTGTCTTCTGTAGCGCGGAAGGCAGAACCTTCGTTATTGTCCATATAATTAAATATAGCACTGTCATATCCCGATGATACGGCAAATGCTTCTTTTGCAAACCATTTACGATCAGTGATATCTGTCACACCATTTTTTGCCTCTAATATATCCATCAATGGTTGATATTGCTGCTTAGAAGCAACAATAGTAACGTCTTTGAAATTTTTTGCAGCTGCACGAATTAACGAAATACCGCCTATATCTATTTTTTCAATGATAGATTGTTCATCAGCACCAGATGCTACTGTTTCCTCGAAAGGATATAAATCGACAATAACAAGATCTATTTCTTGTATATCGTATGCTTTTATTTGTTTCATGTCCTCAGTAAGATCTCTGCGGCAAAGTATGCCACCAAAGATTTTTGGATGCAGAGTTTTTACTCGTCCACCCAAAATAGATGGATACCCGGTTGTGTCTTCTACTGCATCGCAAGGTAATCCTAACGATGTAATAAAATCTTTCGTCCCACCTGTAGATACGAAACGAACACCAAGGCTATTTAACTTTTTTAAGATTTCATCCAATCCATCTTTATGATAGACTGATACTAAAGCGGTTTTAATTTTTTTCTCTGAAGACATAATTAGTTTAATATCGTATTTTTAAGGGAAACAAAGTTAATAAAACTATTGTTACCTATAGCCCTTTATGAGTGAAATTATTATAATGAAACGAAATAAAAAAGGTCTGATATTATTTAATATCAGACCGTATATTATGAACGGATGTTTATTTATTTCAATAGGTTCTCTATTTTCTCTACCAGAGCGGTTCTTTGCGCTGCTCCGACTTGTTTATCTACGATTTCGCCATTCTTAATAAACAGGATTGTAGGGATATTGCGGATACCATACTTAGATGTTATCTCGTCGTTGTTGTCAACGTCTACTTTCCCTATTATTACTCTACCTTCGTATTCGGTAGCTAAATCTTCGACGATTGGTCCTACCATGCGGCAAGGTCCGCACCATTCTGCCCAAAAATCAATAACGATAGGTTTGTCCGATTTCAATATGTCTTCAAATCCTGCATCTGTAATTTCTAGTGCCATAATTTTTGTCTATTTGTTTATATATATTATTGATAAAATTTATAATTTATTTTTCTTTTGCAAAAGTAACTAAACTATTTTATATATTCAAATTTCTAGTTCACTTTAAATACAAAGCTCTCGTTTTCTATAAGATAATCAATTAGTTCCCGTTTTACATCGATTTTGAGACCTCTGGCAAAAAGTTCTACTTTCATATTCCTTTCACCATCAACTACCTCAAAATATAACAATGAATTTCCCGGATTGTTCTTGGTCAATGTCGATAGTTCTTCCACCATTTGACTATTCATATCATGTAAAGGGAGTACTATAGTTAGTTTCTCAATTAAATGATCCTTTACATCAGGGAGTAGTTGTATCGAGTTTATTTTGAACTCCATTTGATTCGCGTCATACCTTCTACCCTGCACACGTCCTTTTATTAAGACATATAATCCCGGGCGACCATACTTACCAAAATTGATGTAGTCATCGCCAAATAGAGGTATTTCACCGCTTCCTGTAAAATCTTCTATGCGAATGATCATAAATGGTTTGCCATTCTTGGTTATTCCTTCGCGAGCACTCGAAACCAACCCTCCGATTGTTACATCTTTATTCTTTAGCGCGTCTTTATCTTCTATCTCGCTCATACCTACATTACATACGTATTTGAGGATAATAGAAAATTCATCGAGTGGATGGGCTGATAGATAAATACCGATGAGATCGCGCTCCTTATTCAAACGCTCCAAGTCAGACCATTTTTCGATGGTTGGAATCTCGGGGCGGGCAATTTCGAAAAATGTATCATCACCAAACAAAGAGTTATTTGCTTGGTCTTTATCTGCCTGATACTTGTTTCCATAGCGGACAAGTTGGTCAATAAAAGTTTCTCCTTTAGTATTTACACCGAAGAATTGTTCTCTGTCTATTTCAGGAAATCCATCAAATCCTCCTGCAAGAGCTAAGGATTCTATATTTTTCTTGTTACATGTACTAAGATTTACACGTTCTACAAAGTCGAAAATATTTTTGAAAGGCCCATTTTTTGTTCTTTCTTCCAATATATCGTTTACAGCACCGCCCCCTACTCCTTTTACGGCAGCCATTCCAAAACGGATATCTCCTGCTTTATTTACGGAAAATTTAAGAAACGATTCGTTCACATCTGGTCCTAATACATTCATATTCATGGAGCGACATTCGTCCATGAATTTTGTGATTTCAGTAATATTCGATAGATTTCGGGATAATACTGCTGCCATGTACTCTGATGGATAATTGGCTTTTAACCAAGCTGTCTGATAAGCAACCCAAGAGTAACATGTGGCATGCGACTTGTTGAAGGCATAGGATGCAAATTTTTCCCAGTCAGCCCAAATCTTATCCAAAGTTTTCTTTTCGTAGCCATTCTTGGTACCTCCAGCGATAAACTTCTCTTTTAGGGCGTTCATTTTGTCTATCAATTTCTTACCCATTGCTTTACGGAGTTCATCCGATTGACCACGAGTGAAATCAGCAAGAAGGCGCGACAATAACATGACTTGCTCCTGATATACCGTAATGCCATATGTATCATCGAGATATCGTTCCATGATAGGTATATCATATGATATTTCTTCCCTGCCGTGTTTACGAGAAATAAATGATGGGATATAGTCCATTGGCCCCGGACGATATAAGGCATTCATCGCAATCAGGTCTTCGAATTTGGTTGGTTGCAGTTCTTTCAGATATTTTTGCATACCTGCCGACTCAAACTGGAATGTTCCTGTTGTTTTGCCTTGGCTATAAAGTTCGTAAGTCTTTGTATCTTCGAGAGAAATGGTGCTTATATCAATCGTTTCGCCTGTAGTATGTCTTATATTTTCAATAGCTTCTTTGATGATTGATAATGTTTTTAATCCCAAGAAGTCCATCTTGATAAGTCCTGTTTCTTCAATTACAGAACCTTCATATTGAGTTACGAGTATTTTTTCACCTGTTTCTTTATCTTCTGCCGTACTTACCGGTACAACATTAGATATATCATCCTGTCCGATAATAATACCGCAGGCATGTACTCCTATATTCCGTACATTGCCTTCGAGCATTTGAGCATATTTGAGCGTATCACTCATTATCTGATCGCGGCTGTTGGCTGCCTCTTTTAGCTCGGGTACATATTCTATAGCATCGCGTAGGGTAACTTTCTTCTTATCAGGAATACGATCAGGTACAAGTTTTGCTAATCTGTTCGATTCTGATAAAGGCAATTTTTGAACACGAGCTACGTCTTTGATAGCTGATTTAGTAGCCATTGTACCATATGTAATAATATGAGCCACACGTTCTTGTCCGTATTTCTCTGTTACCCATTTCAAGACCTCGCCTCGTCCATCATCATCGAAATCGATATCGATATCGGGCATCGATATACGATCGGGATTTAAGAAACGCTCAAATAGTAAGTCGTATTTAATAGGGTCTATATCCGTTATACCTAGACAGTATGCAACAGCCGATCCGGCTGCCGATCCACGACCCGGTCCAACAGCTACACCCATTGTTCGGGCAGCGTTAATGAAATCCTGTACGATAAGGAAATAACCGGGAAATCCCATCTTTTTCATGACATCCAGTTCAAAATCGATTCGTTCGGCTGTTTCCGGATCCAGTTCTTTTCCATAGCGTTTTTCAACGCCAATCATTGTCAGATATTTTAAGTAGTCCGATTCCAGTTTAATCCTTATTACTTTGTCATATCCGCCCAGACGTTTGTAGGCTTGTTTTCCAAATTCCTCTATTAGGTCATCTTCTGTCAACTTTTGCTTATAGCCTTCTTCTGTTCCAAATGACTCATCTATTGTAAAGAATGGCATCAGGGCATCCGAATCGATGGAGTAATATTCTACTTTATCCGCTATTTCGAGTGTGTTTGTCAGGGCTTCGGGGATATCACCAAACAGCTGGTTCATTTCGGCGGTAGTTTTTAACCACTCTTGCTTTGTATAGCGCATACGCTTCGGATCATCGAAATCTTTACCTGTACTCAGGCATATCAGACGATCGTGTGCATCAGCATCTTCTTCTTCTACAAAGTGAACATCGTTGGTTGCAATAATCTTTACACCCATCTTTTGGGCAATTTTTATCAACTCTATATTCACTTTTTCCTGTAAAGGATATACTTCGCTATTGGCATCTATACGATTGGTTTTGTGGCGTTGCAGCTCAATATAATAGTCCTCACCAAACAAATCTTTAAACCATTGCACGGCGTCTTCGGCTCCTTGCGTATTGCCTGCCATAATGTTTTTTGGGATTTCTCCTCCTAAACAGGCCGAAGATATAATCAGCCCTTCATGGTATTTTTCGAGAAGCTCTTTATCTATACGTGGGCGCATATAATAACCCTCTGTCCAGCTCTGCGAAACCATTTTAATAAGATTCTTATAGCCTTGCAGGTTTTTTGCCAATACGATTAAATGCCATCCGCTCATATCGGGTTTACCTTCTTTGAGTTTACGTCCTCTATGCGCTACATAGCATTCGCAGCCTAAAATGGGCTTGAATCTCTTTGCTTCCTCTTCTTTTATTTGTGTTCTAAGAGCCTCAATTTGTCCGGTCTTGTTTTCAGAATCTTCCGATTCTTCAATGCTTTTGATTTCGGCTTTTAGCTCTTTTATTTTGCTGTTATATTTAGAGTTTTTCTTATTGGCGTAGTTATAAAACTCCTTGATACCAAACATAGAACCATGATCGGTAAGAGCAATGGCTTTCATACCATCACCTGAGGCTTTGTCTATAAGCTTAGATATACTTGCCTGACCATCGAGCAGCGAATATTGCGAATGGACGTGTAGATGTACAAAATTATTCATGTTATATTTCAGTAATTATAGAAGTTATAAAGATACAATGAGATCATATCTTTTAGAAGAAAACTATCGAAGAGTTTTCAACAATAAGCTATTTATATAAAGTAAGCAGCTATACAAAGATAGCCTAAGATGATAAAAAATAGCGCTTACTTCTTGCTAAAACATATTAAAATAAGTAGATGTTTGCCGCTGCAAAAATATATCTATAAATTTGCTGGTACTTATAGACATATTACATGATAAAGAAAAGCTTATTACTTACTACACTTATATTAATTTCCCTTTCATTTTTTGCTCAATCGGTAAAAATTAGCGGAGTTGTATATGATGCAAATAAAAAGCCTCTTTCGCATGTATCTGTTTCTTCAAAGGATATTGGTCAAACGAATGGGACTTTTACTACTAATAAGGGAGAGTATTCATTAAATATAATCACTAAAGATTCTGTTAAAATAATATTTTCATCAATTGGATTCCAAACGATCTACCTTACTATTCCACCCTTGACCGAAGATATAAATCTTAATGTTATAATGAAAGATGCTGATCAGAATCTTGAATCGGTAGTAATAAACGCGGATGGGAAAAGCAGGATGCTGAATATGACTGTAGATGTATTCGATCCTAAACGTCGATCCTATTTATTGGATAGCAGCATAGAGTCTTTGTTATTTTCTTTTTCAGGGGTTAGTTCTACGAATGAATTGAGTTCCCAGTATTTAGTAAGGGGTGGTAATTTCGATGAAAATGTTATCTATGTAAATGGTGTAGAGATACATCGCCCACTATTGATTCGTTCGGGACAACAGGAAGGCTTAAGTTTTATCAATCCTAATATGGTGCAGTCGGTGGCTTTTTCGAGCGGTGGCTATAATGCCGAATATGGTGATAGAATGTCTTCTGTCTTAGATGTTCAATACAAAAAACCACAGCGGTTCGAAGGATCAGTTGGAGCCAGTTTAATGGATGGTAGTGTATATATTGGTAATGCAACGAATACTTTTTCGCAAATGACTAGTGTAAGGTATAAAAATACCAGATCGGTATTGAATACTACTGATACAAGAGCTGAGTATGACCCTTCGTTCCTCGATTTGCAATCATATATGACATATAGCCTCTCTCCAAAATGGGACATTAGTTTTTTAGGGAATTATTCACGTAATGCTTACCAGTTTACTCCTCAGACACGCTCAACCAATTTCGGGACAGTTGAGCGATTGAGAAACTTTAAAGTCTTTTTTGATGGATGGGAAGATGATAAGTTTATAACTTACCAAGGAGCTTTAACTTTGAAAGGAAAGATAAATGATAATTTGGAACTAGGTATTATGTCTTCAGCTTTCTCATCTGATGAACACGAACGATTTGATATAGAAGGTCGATATAGACTTACCGAAATCAATACTTTAGATGGTTCTGATAGTGAAACGAATAATCTTCTTGGGATAGGTACTTATCACAATCATGCCCGCAATAAACTGGATATTGATGTATATAATATCACTCATTTTGGTAGTTTAAAACTTGATAAACATCTCATAAAATGGGGATTATCATTTCAGCAAGAGCAAATCAAAGACCGCATCAGCGAATGGGAAATGCGTGATTCTACAGGCTACTCACTGCCCAACGATGGCATCACGGTAAATATGTTTTCCAATCTTAAATCAAATAATAAGGTCAATTCTACACGTATATCAGGATATTTACAAGAAAGATATCAGTTTAATACTGATCGAGGATTATTTACACTCAATGCCGGCTTAAGAGCCAGTTATTGGGATTTTAATAACGAACTGTTGGTAAGTCCACGTCTTGCGTTGTTATTTATACCTGCTGCTAACGAAAACTTTACTTTCCGTTTGGCAGGAGGTGCATATTATCAGGCTCCATTTTATCGTGAGTATCAACAAGTGGTAGATGTAGAAGGGAATAATGTTATAGTACCGAATAAGGATATTAAATCTCAAAAATCGCAACATTTTATATTAGGTAGTGATTATCATTTTAAATCCGGTGAGCGGGCTTTTAAATTTTCGAGTGAATTATTCTACAAACGTTTATCTGATGTAATACCTTATACAATAGATAATGTAAGGGTTAGATATTCAGGTGAAAATGAAGGGACTGGCTATATAACAGGAATCGATATGCAGTTGTATGGTGAATTTGTAACAGGAACCAGCAGTTGGATTAGTTTATCGCTAATGAAAACTCGACAAGATATAAATGGTATAAAAACGCCACTACCTACTGATCAACGTTATAATATATCAGTTTATCTGCAAGATTATTTTCCGGGTTATGATCGTATAAAGATGAGTTTTAGGGGTGCTTTCTCTGATGGATTGCCATTTGCTGCGCCAAATAAGAGTTTCAGTGATGGTTATTTTCGTGCACCTGCGTATAAGCGTGCGGATATCGGTTTTTCGTGGGAGATTCTGGGCGAAAATTATGCCATTAGAAATAAGAACTCGTTTTGCAAAGTATTCAAAAATGTATGGCTAGGCTTAGATGTATTTAATTTGTTCGATATAAAAAATGTAAACACATATTATTGGATTACAGACGTTTATTCTAATCAATACGCTATTCCTAATTATTTAACAGGTAGACAATTGAATATCAGGTTGCTTGCCGACTTTTAAGCTGTTTTAATACAAAACGTAGATTCTTCGAGAGAAAAAAAGTATAACTTTACTCTTACTAAATAGATATATTCTCTAAATAAAAAATCAATGAACAATTTCACATTTACAAATCCTGTAAAAATAATCTTCGGAAAAGATACAATCAAAAATATTACAAGTGAAATACCTGCAGGCAGTAAAGTTCTTATTACTTACGGTGGAGGTAGTATCAAGAAAAATAATGTATATGAGCAGGTTATAAATGCTCTTTCTTCTTTCGAATACACAGAATTTTCGGGAATAGAAGCTAATCCACATTTCGAAACCTGTATGAAAGCTGTGGCTTTGATAAAAGAGAAACATATTGACTATGTTTTGGCTGTTGGTGGAGGTTCTGTTATAGATGCTACCAAATTTATAGTTGCAGCAGCATGCTTCGATGACAGTGATCCTTGGCAGATATTATCTAAAGGACTCGAAATAAAGAAAGCTTTACCATTTGGCACCGTGTTGACGATTTCGGCTACAGGTTCTGAAATGAATGATGGCGGTGTAATAACCAAAGCTGCGACTCAGGAAAAACTGGCTTTCTCCTCTCCTCTTGTATTTCCTAAATTCTCGGTTCTTGACCCTACTGTAACATTTAGTTTGCCTCCTCGTCAGATTGCTAATGGTGTGGTAGATGCTTTCATACATGTAATAGAGCAATACTTGACTTATAATGAAGGAGATTCGTTACTGCAAGATTTAATGTCGGAAGCTATATTGAAAACGCTTGTATTGGAAGGCCCTAAGGCATTGGAGAATCCTACGGATTATGATGTAAGAGCAAATCTGATGTGGGCTTCTACATGGGCATTAAATTACTGGATTTCGTGCGGAGTACCCCAAGATTGGGCTACCCATATGATTGGTCATGAGCTAACTGCTTTCTATGGTTTGGATCATGCTCAGACTCTGGCAATTGTACTGCCGGGTGTAATGACAAGATTGAAAGACCAGAAAGCGAAAAAAATAAAACGACTAGGTAAAGAAGTATTTGGCTTACAAGCTACTTCTGATAGCGAATTAATAGATAAAACGATTGCAGCAGTAGAAGGTTTCTTTGAGCAAATGGGAAATAAGACTCACTTATCGGATTACGGTTTGGGTGAAGACGCAATTAAAAAAGTGGAGAAACGTTTTATTGAACGTGGTTGGAAACTTGGTGAGTGCAAAAATATAACATCGGATGTTGTAGTAGAAATACTCAGACTGAGATTATGATAAAAGCTTCGAAGCAGCTTTATTATATATTGTTGCTGATTATTACTTTAATAATCAGCAATAATTGCTTTGGTCAATTTGATTATAATAAATACGCAAAAATATCTGAATTTAGTTTCGAATCGATATTTGGTGCTAAAAAATCGGAACCTAATAATACATATACATTATTGGGAACAGGTTTTTTTAGGTCTCCTCGCAGTAATAATATTGACAGTTTAGTAAATACTTGGATAAAGAAACATCCTTCAGCTGTTGTTACTTCTGTCTCATCCATATCACCAATCACTACTAATAATCCTAACTCTAAGCTTATCTATTGTTGGGTTATGCAAGGTTCAGATACATTGAATATTTATCTTGTGCGTAATGGTGCTTGTCCGGGAGGTACAATGTTACGCCCACGAACAAATAGTGAGGAAGGTAAAGCCGAATCTAAGGATTCTGATACCCGGATATTAATAGATAAGGAAACGTACAATGATTTTATTGAAAAAGTTAAGGTGGCAGAATTATATGCCCGAAACAAAAAGCTAGGAATTTGGGCTGATTTGAAAAATGGGGATTAGAAACTTTCTATGTTATTTGATATACATCAAATCACTCATTATACCATCCGATATAAATATACCTTCGCGTGTTAGCTTTAATATACTATTCTCATTTTTGACAAAGTCTTGATCGACATATCTTTGCACGTTATTCAAACAGTAAGTCAGCATTTTATCACCAAAACGATTTTTAACCTCTGCTAAATTAACACCCCACATGGTGCGCAGACCTGTGAGTATGAAATCATTGTATTGTGATGTCGGGTCGAGATATTCAATTTCAATATCGGGATTCTTATTATCAATACCTGCTATATATTTGGATATGGAGGCTATATTCCATGCACGATTTTGTCCATCGAATGAATGCGCAGCAGGTCCCAAGCCTAGGTATTTTTCCCCTAGCCAGTACGAACTATTATGTTTTGCATACAGATTGTTTTTAGCAAAATTAGATATCTCATAATGTTCAAATCCGGCATCATTCAATTTATCTATCATTACGGAAAACATATCTACACTCATATCTTCGGCTACAGGCATTACTTCGCCTTGCTTGAACAACTTGAACAGTTTAGTTCCTTGCTCGTATATAAGATGATAAGATGATATATGCTGTACATCAAGCGATATAGCTTCTTCCAGATTATTCATCCAAATATCCATTGTCTGATTGGGAAGTCCATACATCAGGTCGATACTTATATTATCAAAACCAGCTTGTTTACAGAGTTTGACAACATCTTTTGCTCGTTGTGCCGAATGTCGCCTTTTTAAGAAATTGAGTTCCTTGTCATTAAAGCTTTGTATTCCTATACTGAGCCTATTGAATGGTAATGACTGAATCATCGAAATATATGATTCACTCAGATCATCGGGATTGGCTTCCATGGTAATTTCCGCATTCGGAATCACCTCAAAGCTATTATTAATAGCCTCAAATATATGCTTGAAATCATCTTCTGATAATTGAGAGGGTGTTCCTCCTCCAAAATAGATAGTCTTTATCGGTTCTTTTCCCAGATAATCTTTGCGAAGTTCTATTTCTTTAGCAACAGCAGAAATATATCCTGTTTTTGAAGATGTATTAGTCTGAGTGAAGAAATCACAATAGATACATCTTGTTTTGCAATAAGGAACGTGAATATAAATGGCTGCCATCTTTTTAGTGAGACTTATTCTTGATACATTTTATCGATTATATCCTTATATTTCTCTGCAACGAACTTACGCTTAACCTTTAAAGTGTTTGTCAGTTCGCCTTTTTCCATAGTGAGTGGTTCAGGAAGAAGGGTATATTTCTTTATCTTTTCGTAAGGAGCAAAATGTGCTTGCAATAACTCTATGCGGCTATCGAGCATTCGAAGAAAGTCTTTATTGGTAAGTAAATCTTCCTCTTCTTCATAAGGAATACTGTTTTCATCTGCATATTCTTTTACAGCTTTGTAGTCAGGAACTATAAGAGCACTCACAAACTTGCGTTCGTCGGCAATGGCGACAATCATGTCGATATATTTATCTTCGCCTACACGTGTCTCAATAGCCTGAGGAGCTATATACTTACCATTAGATGTTTTGTACAAATCTTTTATTCGTTCAGTCATGTACAACACGCCATTTTCAAATCGTCCGGCATCACCTGTTCTGAAAAATCCATCTTCGGTGAATGATTTCGCTGTTTCTTCCGGTTTATTATAATACTCTCTTAATACTGTTTTACCTTTCACCAGAATCTCGTCACCCTCTCCTAGTTTTACTTCTACACCAGGCATTATAGTTCCCACCGAACCTATAATAAATCCTTTTGGTGGATAAAAACTAACGGTAGCAGATGTCTCGGTTAGTCCATAACCAACAATGATAGGGATATTTACAGATAAAAGGAATTCGCAGATAGCATCTGAAATGGGCGCACCAGCGCAAGGGAAAAGGTTTCCTCTTTCGATACCTACAACCATTTTTAATACTCTGAATACCGTGTTGTTATAGATATGAAATTTAATCTTAGTTCCTGTCGAAATTTTGATTCCATTATTTTTATAATCCAGATTATATTTTTTGCCGGCTCTTATAGCATCGGTATACAACCATTTCATAAAGCCTTTGGATGAGTTTATCTTCTCACTAACTCCGGCATATACTTTTTCCCAAAAACGAGGAACACTGCACATTAGTGTAGGGTGTACCTGTTTTATCGATTTTTGTATCTCTTTCGCATCTTGATTCATTGCTATAGTCACCCCTTTGTGAATACAATAGTATGACCACGCCTTTTCGAATATATGTGCGAGAGGTAGAAAATTCATCGAAAGATCTTTGTTCGTAACCATTGGCAGTCGTATATCATGGATACGGAAGAGCTCTAAAAAGCATGAGTGAGGAAGAACTACACCTTTGGGTTCGCCTGTTGTTCCCGATGTGTATATAATACATGCGATATCAGTTTCTTGTCTTGACTTTGTACGAACATTGACCAATACTTCTGCATCCGAATTTTCGCCTGTAGCTATGAAATTGTCGTAATAAACAGATGTCTTATCTTCTGGATGAAATTTGACAGCATTGTCGAAAACAATGATTTTCTTTAATACAGAAGAGTCTTGCTGTACTTTGAAAGCATTATTGTATTGAAATTGTTCACCAACAAACAATAATTTTATTTGAGCATCATTTACTATATATTCTACCTGTGCCGGTGACGAAGTCGCGTAAATAGGGACATTGGAGGCTCTATTCGCGTACGAACCGAATTCAGTGAATAAGTACTGCGCCATATTTTGGGAGTAAATTCCGATTCTATCCTCTTCTTTTACACCTAGTTCAGCCATTGCCCAAGCAGTTTTTTGAACTGTCTTAGAGAATACTTTCCAAGAAATATTTTTCCATTTCTTTTCAACGCTGTTTCTATACTTAAGGGCTGTACGTTTGCCATATCTGGCAGCTTGTCTGTGCACAAGCACGGCTAAATGATAGTAATTCATGGTTGTTTACCTATTAATATATCGCAAAGTTAGATTTTAATATGATAAAACTGTCAAGTATAACGGTTTTTTATAGTTGATTAGGCACCTGTTGTCTGGTCAATTATGCGTATTATGTAATATCGTCAATAATGTTAAAGATTGATTGTCAACTTCATTCTCAAATTAATATTATTCCAAATTATATATATTACTTTTGTAGGCAAATAATTGATCTATGGCAGAGGGTAAAATGAAAAGTTTGGCGAAGGATACGGCGATCTACGGATTGAGCAGTATTGTTGGTCGCTTTCTTAATTGGTGCTTGACGCCATTGCATGTATATATTTTTACCAATCCTATCGAATATGGGAAAGTCAGTTATATATATGGTTTTACGGCTCTCTTTATGGTATTGCTTACATATGGTATGGAGACGGGTTTCTTCCGTTTTATGAATAAAGAAGATGAGAATTCGACAACTGTATATTCAACATCTTTGATATCATTAGGTACAAGTTCTCTTCTATTTATACTTTCCTGCTTTATATTTATTGGTCCTATTTCTTCGTGGATGGACTATACCGATCATCCCGAACATATATTGATGATGGTTATTGTGGTGGCTTTAGATGCATTCATGACGATTCCCTACGCCTATCTGCGTTATAAAAAAAGACCAATACGTTTTGCAACAGTAAGGCTGGCATTTATCTTCTTCAATATACTGTTTAATGTGTTTTTTCTTGTTATTTGCCCGTCAATATACACATCATATCCATCGTTGATCGATTGGTTCTACGTTCTTGATTATGGCATAGGGTATATATTCCTAGCCAATATGATTAGCACTGTTATCATTCTTATTATGTTAGTTCCTAATATGATGGGATTCAAATATAACTTTGATAAACAGTTACTCGGGCGCATTTTAAAATATTCATATCCACTACTAATATTAGGTGTTGCAGGTGTTATTAATCAGGCTGTAGCACAATTGACCTATCCTTATATATTTGACGATAAGGATGAAGCTTTTAGTCAATTAGGTATTTATAGTGCTTGTTTGAAAATCACCTTGGTTATTGCTATGTTTACGCAAGCATTTCGTTATGCTTACGAACCTTTTATTTTTGCACAGAATAAAGATAAAGACAATACTCGATCGTATGCACAGGCAATGAAATACTTTATCATATTTGCTTTATTGGTATTTTTGGGTGTAACATTTTACATGGATATATTGAAATATTTTGTTGGTGAAAGATACAGGGCTGGTGTTGATATTGTCCCTATAGCTATGATGGGTGAGATATTTTTTGGTATCTATTTCAATTTATCGGTGTGGTATAAACTTACCGATAAAACACATTTTGGAGCAAGCTTTTCCATATTCGGTTGTATTATTACCGTTCTCATAAATATAATATTTGTACCTATATATGGCTATGTAGCCAGTGCTTGGGCTACATTCTTCTGTAACCTGATAATAATGTCTATCTCCTATTATTTTGGTCAGAAGTATTATCCTATAAAATATAACGTAAAAGTGATCGGATTTTATACCATACTGACCTTGGTATTTTATCTGGCAGGAACTCAATTGTATATTGAGAATGAGATTTTACGATTACTATACCGTACAGTATTACTAATCATATTTACTGTAATTATTATCAAGCGAGATTTGCCTTTAAGTCAAATACCTATTATCAATAAGTACTTTAGAAAGTAACACAATTGAAATACAATATTTATAAATTATAATAAACTAAAATGAGAAAATTATTTTTAGGGATAGTTATTTTCTTCTTAGCTTTTTCGGTAAAAGCTGATGAAGGGATGTGGCTATTAAAAGAACTCAATGAATTGAGTGTAGCTCGAATGAAAGAGCTGGGTTTCACATTTCCTACGGATAGTATTTATAGTGAAACAAATCCATCGTTAAAAGATGCTGTTGTAATATTTGGCGGAGGCTGTACAGGTGTTGCTGTATCCGATCAGGGATTGATTTTCACTAATCACCACTGTGGTTATGGTGCCATTCAGAAGTTGAGTTCGGTAGAGCATGACTATTTGAAAGATGGCTTTGTGAGTCAAACGTTTGATGAAGAGTTGAAGGCAGATGGTTTGTCTGTGTCGTTTTTACAAAAAGTAGAAGATATAACAGCCTATGTTACAGCCGGAGTATCGGAAAATGATAGTGAAGAAGTGCGCCAAACTAAAATAGATTCATTATCGCAAGAGTATTTGAAACAATATGAGGGTAATGAGTTTTTAACTGCAAAAGTAGTACCCTTCTATTCACACAACAAGTATTATGTGGTTGTTTATGAAGTATTCAAAGATGTGAGATTGGCATTTGCTCCGCCATCATCTGTCGGTAAATTTGGGGGTGAAACAGACAATTGGATGTGGCCACGTCAGACAGGCGATTTCTCAGTATTTCGTGTATATGCCAATAAAGATAATGGTGCAGCTTATTACAGTGCTGAAAATGTACCTTACAAACCTAAATATTCAGTGCCTGTTTCATTGAAGGGGTATGAGGACAATAGTTATGCAATGACTATTGGCTATCCCGGAAGTACAGAACGCTATATGACATCATGGGGTATTACTCAAATGGTTGAATCGGAGCATAAACCACGTATCGAAGTTCGTGGAGCAAAACAAGATATATGGAGAGCAGCAATGAATGCTGATGACGCAATTCGTATAAAATATGCATCGAAATATGCAGGTAGCTCTAACTATTGGAAAAATGCAATGGGGATGAATGAAGCTATTGCTAAGCTAGATGTAATAAAAGGAAAAGAAGAGCTTGAAGCCCGATTCAATCAGTGGATTGCTTCAGATGCAAGCAGGCAAACTAAATATGGTTCGGCACTTCCCGCGCTAAAAGAAGCATACGAGGCAACTATGGATGATGCTAAGATACGTACTTACTTTCAGGAGACTTTCTACAATGGTATTGAGGTTGTCCGTTTTGCGAGCACTGCATATTATGTGAGTAACGATAGTACAATTACAAATAAGGAGACCTCATTGAGAGGAAGGTTGACTACTCCTTACAAAGATTATGAGCCTAACTTGGATAAAGTAGTAATGCCTGTATTGCTTAGACTGTATGCAGAAAGAGTTCCGGCTGCGAATTTACCAAGTGTATATAAAACTATTGAGAAAAAATTCAAAGGTGATTATGATAAGTATGCAGAATGGTTTTATAAAACAACTAAGTTTACAAATTTGGAAGATGTAATTGCTTTAATCAGCAGTGGTAAAAAGAAAGATATAGAAAAAGATCCTGCTATTGAGCTTGCTAATTCGCTAACATCATGCATGGAGTATATATACAATAAGTTGTCTCCTTATTATCCTGCAATGAGCCAAGGCGATCGTTTGTTTATGGCTGGATTGATGGAAATGGAGCCTAATAAAGCTTTCTCTCCAGATGCTAACTTTACTCAACGTTTAAGTTATGGTTCTGTAGGTGGTTATAAGCCTGCTGATGCAGTGTACTACGATTATTTCTCGACATCGGAAGGTGTATTGGAAAAGGAAGTGGCCGGTGATCCTGAATTTGGTGTGCAAGAGTACATTCTTGATAATTTGAGATCAGGTAATTTTGGTCAATATGCAGATAAAGACGGTACTATGCATGTAAACTTCCTTTCTAATAATGATATTACAGGAGGAAATTCGGGTAGCCCTGTATTCGATGGCCAGGCGCAACTTATCGGATTAGCTTTCGATGGTAACTGGGAGGCTCTAAGCGGTGATATTGTATTTGAGCCAAAGGTACAACGTACCATCAGCGTAGATATTCGTTATGTACTTTACACAATAGATAAAGTAATGAAATGTCCTCGTATTATAAACGAATTGAAGATTGTGAAATAAAAGCACAATCATATATAATAAAAAAGACCTGCAAGAAATTGCAGGTCTTTTTTATTATAAATTAAAGAACGATTAATTAATAAACGTGTCCATCATCTTCGAAGTCTTTCACATCGAAAGGTTTTTTCTCCATTACTCCCCATGCATATATAATATATCCCAGTACTATTGGTACAAGAATAGATACTACAGCCATAACTGAAAGAGTAAACTCACTTGAAGAAGCATTCTCGATTGTAAGAGAGCTTTGCAAATCGTGGGTTGAAGGATAGAAAGCTGTATTGTTGAAACCTGTTATAAGAAGCAGGCAGCATACTGTCAAAACTGTTCCTATCCCTGAAAACCAGATACCTTTATTATATTCGCTGCTGATTATTGATTTACCGATCCCTAGAAGAACCAATAAAACACCTGCAACAAATAATATTCCAACCACTGGCATTTCTAGTAAGTTATTGAAATATTTGTAGAGAACCATTGACACTTCTTTGGTTTCAGGATCTACAGCAAATCCGGGAGATGCGAATGTCCAGATAACAAATACTAAGAAAAATAGAACAAATGGAAATGCATTAAACATTAGAAGTTTACGAGCTCTTGATACCAACTTCTCATCTTGCAGACGATTGATAAAGAACAAACAAGCTAAGGTTCTGGATAAGAAGAAAACTGCAAGCCCAAGCGTCCAGTTACGGGGATTAGCTAATGCTTCTAATCCGTGCCATGCACTCTCCCAACGGCTGATTGTAGGATTAATCAAATCTGTAATATTTCCTTTTCCTACAGTAAATTCAGAACCGGTAAAAAATGTAGCAATAGCGGTTCCTAGTAAAAAAGTACCAAGTAATCCATTTAAGAATAAGAAAACCTGATACGTTCTTTTTCCGTAAACATTGCCCGGTTTCGACTGAAATTCGTAAGATACTGCTTGTATAACAAAACAAAACAGAATTGCCATCCATACCCAATATGCTCCACCGAAACTAGTAGAATAAAATAGTGGGAATGAAGCAAACATAGCTCCACCAAATGTTACAAGAGTAGTAAATGTATATTCCCACTTACGTCCTAAAGCATTTACTAATATATGGCGCTCTTTTTTATCTCTGGCTAGTGAGAACAACATCGATTGTCCTCCTTGCACAAAGAGAAGGAAGGAAAGGAGTCCACCAATCAAGCTAATTAAGAACCACCAATAATGTTGTAAAAATGAATATGTAATCATAATTATATCTTTTTATTTATTTAAAAATCTGATTTACACTTAATATTAGTGAGATCCCGGACCCTTCCTTATTTGATTTAACATAATACGAATCTCTGCAATCAACAGAGCTGTAAATAGAATAAGGAATAGGAAGAATGTTATTATCACAGAGTTGGTAGATATGGCTGAAACCGCGGCCTGAACGGGCAAAACATCTTGTATAGTCCAAGGCTGACGGCCCATTTCTGCTACTATCCATCCTGCTTGTCCGGCAATGTATGCGAGTGGTATAGACCATACACATGTCCATAAAAACCATTTTTTAGACTCCAGATTTTTTCGATATAAGAAGAATAGTACTGCTGTAAATAATAAAATGAAATATCCACCTAAATAAACCATAATGTGGAAAGCCCAAAATACCATTGGTATATTAGGTATTAATTGCTCAGGAGTTTCTAAATAGCCATAGCCAAAATAAGCATAGTTTTCACGTAATACTTCTTTAAATCGGGCTGCTTCTGTTTCGTTGCCAGCCTTTTTGGCTATTTTATAATCAGCAAGAGCTTGAATAGCTGTTCTTCCTTTAGTTTGTTTTTCAGTAAAAGATAGTGCCTTACCTCCTTCGGGTAGTTCATAACCACCTTCTACTATGTCTTTTATTCCGGGAACAAATGCATCGAAATCATTATATCCCATCAGCGAAAGAGCCTTAGGTATTTTTATGTCGAAAATATATGGTTCAATACCGTCATTATATGATTTTTTATCGGGGTTAGGTATTGCTACTGCAATAAGACCCTCACCATGTGAACCCTCGTAAAGGCCTTCCATCACAGCAAGCTTCATAGGCTGTTTTTGGGCAACTTGATAAGCTGATCCATGACCTGTCCATGCTGTTAATAAAGAAGCTACTAATCCAAAGACGGCAGCTACTTTCATGCTTTGTCTTGCAAATTCGATATCTCTCTTCTTGATGAAATACCAAGCTGATACACCTACTACAAAAACTCCACCTAATATCCAACAAGATAATACGGTATGGAAAAATTTATTGATGGCTACAGGTGATAACGCAATTTGCCAAAAGTTAATCATTTCATTTCGTGTAGTATCTGGATTAAATTCCATGCCTACTGGATATTGCATCCATGCATTAGCGATAAGGATCCATAGAGCCGATAGTGTAGCTCCTAGTACTGTAAGCCAGGTGGCAGCAAGATGGGCTTTTTTACCCACACGTTTCCATCCGAAGAACATGATTGAAATAAATGTGGCTTCCATAAAAAAGGCTAATGAGGCTTCGATAGCTAATGGTGCTCCAAAGATATCACCTACAAACCAACTGTAGTTGGACCAGTTGGTTCCGAATTGGAATTCAAGTATAATACCTGTTGCAACTCCAATTGCAAAGTTGATACCGAAAATAACCATCCAGAATTTGGCGGTTTTTTTCCACTGCTCGTTACCTGTACGAACATACATTGTTTCCATGATCGCCATGATAACCCCTAGTCCTAAAGTAAGAGGCACAAACAACCAGTGATACATTGCTGTCATTGCAAACTGGGCTCTAGACCAGTCTATTAATGATGCATTCAATAATTCCATAAACATTGAGTATTAGTTAATGATATCAGTCTTTTGATTTATTTATTAGTTCTTCACTTACATAGTCAGCCTTGCTGCTAGCATCGTCAAACTTTGAATTCAAGAAATTGGGAAAGAAAAATGGACGCAGAATTAAGAACATGATAATCAGTTTTATAATCACCAAAGTCCATAATGTTTTTCCTATCGTCATGCTTTTAAAGCCATCTCGAAACATAGTGAAGAAGTTGAATTTAGGTAATGTTTCGCTCATATCTATTCAGTTTATTAGTTATATCTATTGTACTTAGTAATATTTATCACAAACCGTATGTAAACAGCTGTTTACATATCTTTTGTTTTTTTGATACAAAAATTAATATATTGTATTGTAATATATTAACTCTTAGGAATGTATAATCTCTATTGTGTGTAAAATTATAAAAATATATCTTAAGCCTCTCCTATCGGACCATTACTCATCGGAGGGAGAAAACCTTCTGCATTGTCAATGTCTACATGCCCATTTTGTTTTTCATATCTCTTGATATTCTCATTCAACGCATGTAGCAAACGTTTTGCCTGATCGGGCGTTAATATTATTCGCGACTGTACCTTTGCTTTTGGTAATCCCGGAACTACCCTTATAAAATCAATAACAAACTCAGATGAAGAATGTGATATTATAGACAAGTTTGAGTATGTACCTTGTGCAATATCTTCGGGAAGTTCTATTTGTATCTGATTTTCGTTATCTCTATTGTTCTCCATTGAATTCTTAAATGTTTTTCAAATTTACTTTAATAAATGGTTTCTACACAAAGGAAAGAAAATCAGTTATAAAAACAAAATATAAAAACGATATTTTAAAGCACTATTATATTATTATTCTTTATTAGCCGTAACCTCTGCTTTTATACTGTAAACCGTTCTTTCTATATTGCCATTTTGTATCTCGACTTCTATTGGCTGAACTTTAGCTTTTCTTTTTCTAAGCACTATTAATTGAGCTATAGTTCCTATTACCCCTAAGCCTATCATTATAAACCGCATCTTCCCATAATCGAAGATCAAGAATGCAGTAATACAGACCATACACCACATAAAGGCTATTGAGATAATTCGGGCTTTTACACTTAAGCCTCCGCTTACCCGATTGATATAGTGACCAGTGAGTTTATTATTTAATAGTCTTTTGTGCAATTTTGGCGATCCTTTGGCAAATAAGAAAGCTGTGAGTAGTATAAAAGGTGTCGTTGGTAAACCGGGAGTTATTATTCCCATTAAACCCAATGTTAAAGTTATCAACCCCAATGATATGTATATATACTTCAGCATAATTACTTATTTATATTCGAAATCCCTTATCAGTAAAGGAAAAGCAAAGTAATGAAAAAACAGTGAATTATATTATCTATAACTCATCTTAATTATCTATAACATTACATTTTAACTAATTGCTTGCCAGAGTGTAAAAAATGTAGTATATTTGCGCCGTTAAAAATGCAGGATGATATATTGCTCTAAGAGTAGAGGTAGTTATTCTGTTCCCAAAAATTGGGAGGGTCTGTTTCTTTTCTGTGAGGAATTGGAAATCGGCTTTAGTGGTAACCTAATGATTATTTTATGAAGTATTTGAAGTACTTCTTGATTGTAGGCGTGGTCTTTATAAGTTTATCGTCGAATACAACAAGAACTTCTAGGCTTTCGGAAGGTATTTATCCGGGAAACCTGTTTCCTGATATACAAAATTTAGAAAACGTATCAGGAACAAAAATTAGTTTGTCTGATCTAAGGGGACAAAAAGTATTGGTAAACTTCTGGGCGGCTTACGATGCCTATTCTCACAAGAATAACGTTCTTTTTTCGAATGTAATTGAAAAAGAAAATTATCCGGTGAAAATGGTATCAGTATCGTTCGATGAAAGTGAATCTGTTTTTGAAAAAACAGTAGCTATAGACAAAATAACTGAAGAATATCAGTTTATGGCTAAAGGAGATGTTTATACAGACCTGTTCAACCGTTACCAATTGGAAAAAGGATTCAGAAACTACTTGATCGATGAGAATGGAGTAGTTGTTGCAATGAATTTAACAGCCAACCAATTAGATCAATTGCTGAAAGAAAATTAATTAAATTTACTATTTATTAAAAGCGTTTCATTTTTCGAAGTGAAACGCTTTATTCTTTATACCTTGTATTTTATTTGGTACTTTAAGATAAAACAATTACTACAAAACAAAGCATAATATGGGAAAAGGGTTGATTTCAAAAACATTAGACTGGGCATACTCAAAAGCAATTGTCGGTTTTACCGGTGTTGACTCGGCCTATGATTTAGCCAATAGTTATTTAGAGCAAAAAGGGACTCTTAGCCATCAAGTAGATTCTCTCATAAAATGGCAGGTAGCAAAAGCTGCAACCAGTGGCTTCGTTACAGGATTAGGAGGTGTAACAGTAATGCCTTTAACAGTTCCCGCGAATGTTGCCAGTGTGATTTATGTGCAAGTGAGAATGATTGCAGCGATAGCTTATATGGGAGGTTATGATATAACGAGTGATAAAGTGAAATCGCTAATTTATATCAGTATGGCAGGTAATGGGGCAAAAGAGCTTTTGAAAGATTTAAGTATAAGATCCGGAGAGAAAGTTCTGACAAAAGTACTTCAAAAAATCAGTCTAAAGGTTGTATCCACTAATGCCGGAGAGAAAACTGCGGCTAATATAGGAAAGGCAATTCCTGTTTTAGGCGGTATAATTGGTGGCTCTTTCGATGGTATATCTACAAAAATTATAGGTAAAGTAGCTAAAAATATTTTTATTGACAAGGATAGTCAATCTATAGAAGTTGTCGAAGTTTATAAGATATAATCTGTTGATAATTTAAATTTTACACCTTGTTTTATCGCTTTTTCAAATATCAATTCTGCTCTTTTATTATTGGGGTTAATCCATGACATGCAATCAGTTAGCACAACTATCTTTTTTGCCAATTCATCACATTCATCCAATATGTCATTTAGAGAGTTAGCTACACAATAGTCGGCAGCTTCACCGACTAATATAACTTCATCATAAGAATTTAGCAGAGATAACAGTTTTGTATTGAGACTGGTTTCTGGTTGTCCCTCCCACTCTACTGCTGCCTTAAATATGCTGTAATGCTCTGTCGATTGATTATAACCTTTATAGAATAGTTCGTAAAATTTGTTGTTGGAGATTGCCCAAGTAGATAAGCAGCCGATAAGATGTTTGTTTATAGCCCAACCTTCACTACCTAAAATACAATGCATTGGCCATATTGTACACACTTCCCCTTTTTCTGTAAGTTTTTCGAAGTAGGGAATAGCTAGCTCTTTATTATATTGCGGTATCCAACGACTATTACTAACATCGTCTAATGATATAGTAGTAAATGGAGAGGGAGTGTTTCCATCTTTATCTTTCCAATAGCATTGGTGAGCTATATGTATTGGTTGATGCGAGTCGAGAGTAAGGGCTACATAGTCGATTCTAGCTTGATTTTTATTTATGAAACTTACTATTCTTTCCATATCGCTATCTACTCCTTTTACAAATAACGACCCGGTAGGTGATGTAAAATCATTCTGAAGGTCTATACCTAATATTGCCACATTCGTTTTCATCTCTGTAACTTTATATATGATACAAATATAAACAAAAAAGCAACCCCGAGAGGTTGCTTCTTCTATCTAAGTAAGTAATGTTATTAATAACGAGCTTCTACTTTGCTCCAGTCAATAATTTTCCACAGTTCAGTAAGATGATCGGCACGACGGTTTTGGTAATCCAAATAATATGCGTGTTCCCAAACATCAAATCCTAAAAGTGGAGTTAAGCCTTTTGTTACAGGATTACCGCCATTTGGTTCTTTAGTGATTTGCAATTTACCTGCCGAATCTTTGGCAAGCCATGTCCATCCCGAACCAAATAAGCCTGTTGCAGCTGTATTAAATTCTTTTTTGAAGTTTTCGAAAGAACCCCATTCAGCATTTATAGCGTCAGCTAGTTTGCCTTTAGGTTCACCGCCTCCTTTTGGAGAGAATGTTTCGAAATAAATTGTATGATTAAGAATTTGTCCGGCATTATTAAATATAGCGCCATCGCTTTCTTTTACTATTGTTTCTATGTCAGCATTTTCGAACTTAGTTCCTGGTACAAGGTTGTTCAGGTTTGTAATATATGTTTGAAAGTGCTTACCATAGTGAAGTTCTACAGTTTGTTGACTGATAACTGGTTCTAAAGCATTAGTTGCATAAGGCAACTTAGGTAATTCAAATTTCATAGCTTTTGTTTTTTGATTATTATTAGTATTGTTTATATCTTGAGCCTTTACTCCGCATACAGTCAGAGCAGAAAGCATTATACATGTCAAAATTGTTCTTTTCATAAACATAATTTCTTAAATGAATGTACTAAATTAACAAATACAATCCGGATTTGTTTACTTTTTCGGTCATAATTAATATAGATTATCTTTAACTTTCATTGATAATACTAATGCGCTACTCATTATCAATAGATAACGTCTATTTATTTTCTATTTTTATTTCATTCCATAAAATATATTCTGCAGAATTATATACCTTTGTGACATACATAATTATATAAGGCACCTAATGCTATGATATTTTTAGATAAAGCATCCGTATTGTCAGAAGTAATAGAAGAAAATCATCAGTTGATACCTGTTCTAAACCGATTTGGTATAAAACTGGGATTGGGTGATAGAACAATTGGTGAGATATGTAAGGTATCGGATATTAATGCCGATTTCTTCCTTGCTATTCTAAATACCTACCTTAATGAAGAATATTTTCCGGAGCGTATATTGCAAAAGTTTGATATAGAGCTAGTCGTAGGATACTTAAAACAAACCGATATGTATATGGTGAAAGGTCAACTGCATAATTTAGAAAAACATATGCATGCTTTCATCGCCATGAGCGATCCTAATAACAAGCAATTAGAATTGATCGGTCGTTTGTTTTTCAAATTCAAGAATGAGCTTATCAGTCAGATAGAACAAGGAATGGTAGAAGGAGAAACTCCCCTAGCCTTACTTGTCGATCTTAAAAGTATTATTATAAAACATCTTTCAGGAAACTTCAACGAGAATATGTGCTACGCTGTAATATTTTCGATAGACAGTTTAGAAAAAGACTTATATAGGCATAATAGAATCAGGGAGAAGATACTTAAACCAATGATAGCCGATTTAGTAGAATCGGGTGTTGATGATTGGCAAGACCTAATATCTAATGACAGTTCACAGAAAGCAGATAAAGCTGCAATCTCTCAACGAGAGTTAGATGTGCTTCGCCTTGTTGCTATGGGTTTTCTAAATAAAGAAATAGCCGACAAACTGAATATCAGTTTGAATACAGTTTTGTCGCATCGAAAGAATATCACATCCAAATTAGGGATAAAGACTGTTTCCGGACTTATATTCTATTGTATCACGCATGGATATATTTCTGCTGACGAGATTGAATTATAATATGATTAATGTTGCTGGATAATTCCTCTCAACCATTTTACTAGAAGCATAATAGCAATAGCTGCCACAAGGCAAGCCGTAAAATTCATTAAGAAGTAATAGGCTTTATTATCGAAAGAATCCCACAAGCCGGCGACCATTCCACTTAGTTTATTTCCTATCGAGGTTGATAGAAACCATCCCCCCATCATAAATGATGTGATATTTTTAGGGCTGACTTTAGATGTCAGAGATAGGCCGATCGGGCTGATTAATAATTCTCCAACTGTAAGCACTCCATAAGTACAAATAAGCCATAGAGCGGACGCTTTGTCTGTATAAATATCTGTAAATATCACGGCGCAAGCCATTACTAATGACGATAGTCCCGTTATTAGCAGCCCCCATCCCATTTTGGCCGGAGTAGAAGGTTCTTTACCCTTACGTCGTAAAAATGTAAATATGCTGAGCACCAGAGGTGTAAGTATTATGATAAAAAAAGGATTTACCGATTGAAATATTTCGGTAGAAATAAGGCTTGTAGATTCTCCATCTTGTGGTAATTTGGCTGTGGCTGTATTTTTATAATAGTAAGGATAATCAATACCTTTCATTACTTTACCATTTTCGTCTATGATCGTTGCCATTTTACTGTCAAGTAAGATAACTGAATCCTTTTTATAAGTAATGTTTTCTACAAAGCCAAGCGCATTTGCTTTGTCAGCAATAGAGGGACTTATAGAGCGTTCTGTATAGTTCTCGGCAAAGGTGGTTAATGCTGTGGCATTTTGTTTAAACACAGCCCAGAATACAATCATGATAGCAAATATCGCTAACAAAGCTTTTATCTGTGGACGCTCATGCTTAGGCGATCTTAATATCAATGACGCGTAGAATATAATTACAGGAATAGTTCCTATAAGAAAAGCATCATTCGAGTCTGAACCAAATATATTGCCGGGTATGAGCCATCCTATACCACCGCAAATAATGGCGGGAACAAATACATACAGCAATACTTTACCAATATCGGAACCCGAATTCTCGGATTTTTTAATTATGTCCCCTTCTTTTATGTGACGTGTTCCGGATAAGAATATAATGATACCTATAAGCATTCCTACTCCTGCAGCTAAAAAGGCATATCCCCATCCATAATTATTGCGCATATATGCTGCTATGAAGTTACAAATGAAAGCTCCAAGGTTTATTCCCATATAGAAAATGCTATATCCCGCATCTTTATTGCCTTTGTATTCATCTTTGGCATATAGATTTCCCAGTAATGTAGATATGTTCGGTTTAAAGAAACCATTTCCGACAATAATAAGTAATATAGCGATCCACATAGCTGTTTCGCCCGGTATGGCAAGTGTGGAGTAACCGGCTGACATAAGGATTCCTCCCAATAATATTGATTTGCGATAACCTAATAATTTATCAGCAATCAAACCTCCAAGAAAGGGTGTCAGATAAACTAATCCCAGATAAGTTCCTACTATATCGGCGGCACTTGCAGGCGAAAGACTCAGTCCATCGGCATCCTTCAAATAAAGAAGGAAGATACCCAACATGAGGTAATAACCGAAACGTTCCCACATTTCGGTGAAGAACAAATATTTTAATCCTTTTGGGTGGGCGCTTACTTTCTTTGTCATATATTGTTTTAGATGTGTTTTTCAAAAATAAGAAATATACTTCTTTGTCTAATGAACTAACCTTGAATAATTATATATACTTTTGCAGAAATATTTTACTGAACTCAATAATGAATTAATCATGGATAAATTAAACAGGTATATTTCATTCGAATTACTGCTGGCTCTTCTCATTATTATTGCATTCTTTCTTCCATGGATAGATGCCGGATTGGTTAAAGTAGTTGGTTGGGATATTCCCAGAACTCAAAAGTCTGTAACTAAAGTGACCAATTTCTTTTCAAAAAATAAAGAATCTATTTATCAGACTTATGCTATATTCCTAGTTCCTGCGTTCAGTCTTTTATCAATGATATTCTGGATATATATGAAACAAACAATATCCAGAGTTATACTATTTATCAGCGGACTATTCGGATTTATACTATCTATCTATTTGTTCTTCAATCTTCCTAAAATAGGTAATGGCGTATATTTACTATGTATTTCGTCACTTATCTCTATAATATATTTATTCTTTAGCTTTAAGAGCATGAAGAAAGTGGATAATACAGAAGAAAATATTGAACTCCTGCCAAAGCAAGATAATGTATTAGAAGAATAATTAATCTTCTTCTACAACCAGATTGTCGATAATAAATTCTTGTCGTTCGGGTGTATTTTTACCCATATAGAAGTTAAGCATATTGCTTACAGAGTCTTCTTTCTTCATTGTCACACGGTCGAGACGAATATCTTTTCCTATAAAGTGCACAAATTCGTCGGGTGAAATCTCGCCGAGACCTTTAAATCGGGTAATTTCGGGGTTTACTCCCAATCTATTCATAGCATCAATTCGTTCTTCCTCCGAATAGCAATAAATTGTTTCTTTTTTATTTCGAACACGAAATAATGGTGTTTGCAAAATGTAAACATGATTTTTCTTTACCAAGTCTGGGAAGAATTGTAAGAAGAATGTAAGTAATAGCAAACGAATATGCATACCATCAGTATCAGCATCGGTAGCAATGATTATCTTATTATAACGTAGTCCATCCAAACCATCTTCTATATTTAAAGCGGCTTGTAACAGATTAAATTCCTCATTTTCGTAAACTATTTTTTTAGTCAGTCCAAAGCTATTCAACGGTTTACCACGAAGACTGAATACTGCTTGTAGATTAGGATTACGGCTTTTGGTAATTGATCCACTGGCCGAGTCGCCCTCTGTGATAAAAATAGAACTTTCATCCAGATTATCACCTTTAGTATCATTGTAATGGATACGGCAATCACGTAGTTTTTTGTTATGTAAATTAGCTTTTTTCGCACGCTCGCGAGCCAGTTTGGTTACACCGGCAATTGCTTTGCGTTCTTTTTCTGACTCAAGTATTTTCCTAAGTAAAGCTTCTGATGTATCGATATGTTTGTGGAGGTAATTATCCAGTTCTTTTTTCAAGAAATCACTAATGAATTTTTGAACAGATACACCACCGGGACCCATATCTCTCGAGCCTAATTTTGTCTTAGTTTGAGATTCAAAAACAGGCTCTTCTACTTTTATACTGATAGCAGCAACTATACCGGTGCGTATATCGGCATAATCGAAATTTTTATTGTAATATTCTTTTATAACACGTGATACTGCTTCACGAAAAGCCGACTGATGGGTTCCTCCTTGTGTTGTATGTTGACCATTTACAAACGAGTAGTATTCTTCACCATATTGATTGCTATGTGTTATAACAACTTCTATATCTTCATCTTTCAAATGAATGATCGGATAGAGTGGCTCAGAAGTCATATTCTCGTTAAGTAGATCTACAAGACCATTCTTGGAGAAGAATTTCTTACCGTTATATATGATTGTCAGCCCTGTATTCAAAAATACATAGTTTTTCAAAAGATTCTCTACATAGTCATCTTTGAAAATATAGTTAGTAAATATTGTACTGTCAGGGATGAACTCGATTAATGTACCATTCTCTTCTGTAGATGGCTGTATTTTGTCCTCTTTGGTGGTAATTGCCTTACTATATTCGACAGCTGTAGTCTGCCCTTCGCGGAAACTTTGGATTTTGAAATAGCTCGATAAAGCATTAACTGCCTTGATACCAACCCCATTCAGACCTACAGATTTTTTAAAGGCTTTAGAGTCATATTTGGCTCCGGTATTCATCTTAGAAGAAACGTCCTTGACTTTCCCTAAAGGTACACCACGACCGTGGTCGCGAACGCGGACTTCTCCATCTTGTATAGTTACTTCGATTGTTTTACCGAAGCCCATCATAAATTCATCGATAGAGTTGTCTAATGTCTCTTTCAGAAGTACATAGATACCATCATCAGCAGATGAACCGTCACCCAATTTTCCAATATACATACCCGGACGTCGGCGGATATGCTCCTGCCAATCAAGGGTTTTTATATCATCATCCGAGTAATTTCCATCAAGAGGTAAATTATCTTTTTCTTCTTCCATAAACTATCTTTATCCTTTCTTTATCGATTTCTTTTGTAAAAATATGAAAAATATCGGAGGATGAGAAATTATTTAGTCATCCTGTTTCTATTCCTTGTCTTAGTTGAGATGCTTTATATATGCTACACGTCTCTTATGATTTTCCGCATCGAAACCATCCCATAGAGATGATACTTTATTGTTCATTTCCAATTCGGGATTGGATTCGGCAAATTTGAAACCACATTTAAAAGAAGAAGGTATAAAGTCATTGAATATAATCGCATTAACTCCTTTTCCCTGATATTCGGGAGCAATCCCGATTAATAAAAGGTCTACTACTTTATTTTTCTTTCCTTTCAAATCTCTTAGCAACGGATACCATCCAAAAGGAAATAGCTTACCTCTCGATTTGATTAATCCTTTGGACAGACTCGGCATTGCTATAGCAAAGCCTACAACTTCGTCTGTTTCTTCTTTTATGATGATAGTGACCAGATCCCAACGAAGGAGTGGCACATACATATTTACATAATAATCTATTTGCTTTTGTGTAAGCGGTGCAAAACCGTATAAAGGCTTATAAGCTACGTTAAGCAAATTAAACAAGGCACTAACGTATGGTGTAATCTGTTTCAGGCTTTTAAACTTTAATACTTTTAAGCCATATCGTTGCGAGATCATATTGGCTATACGTTGATGCCTTTCGGGAACGGCAGTCGGTACGGGCATACGGTATTCGTTCCATACCACTTCTTCCTCAAACCCAAGACGCTCTATTTGTTCTTTATAGTACGGGTAACTATAAGTTGTAGCCATGGTTGATACTTTGTCGTAGCCATGTACAAGCAACCCTTCGTGATCTAAGTCGGTAAAGCCCATCGGGCCTACTATCGCTGTCATACCTTTGCTGATAGCCCATTTGGTCGCTGCGGCAAATAAGGCATCTACTACTTCGTTGTCATCAATGAAATCGACAAAACTAAAGCGGGCATTTCTTCGCTCCCATATTTCATTGGCATTATGATTAATAATTGCTGCTATTCGCCCTACTATTTTATTATCCTTGTAGGCTAAAAACAATTGCATTTCGCAAAAATCGAAAGCCGGATTTTTTTCTACATTGAGGGTTTCCAATTCATCTAAAATCAATGATGGAACATAATAAGGGCAATCCTTATATAATTTGATCGGAAACTTGACAAATGCTTTTTTTGCAGCTTTATCACTATTACTTATTTCTTTTATAATTACAGACATGCGATATTATTAATTCATCTTGTTTCTAAAATCTTTTAAACTTCTCTCTATATTATTTGACAGTATCATATTTATATATTTTTCCATCACCATGCAGGATATATCTTCCATCAATAATCGATTTCTCAACATTTTCTTTAGATACAGAATATCCTAAATATTCAGATAATATATAAATACTACTCGATCCATTGATCAATGATGTTTCGGGATCAATATATTTATCAACAATCGTTTCTATTTCGGCTGCTTTATTATTGATCACAATTATAGGTACTTCAAATTGAGAAGTTCCCTGATTAGGAAAACCATGTCCTAATCCTATAATTTCGCTATGATCGGGTATATAATACAATACAGAGCATAAATCTTTTTGCATTTCGTTATATATACCTCTTAGTACCCTATCTGTATGATGTATAGTCCTATCATACTGAGTTATCTGATCATTACCTCCTGCTATTGCAGCAGCATCTATTTCGTCAAATCTTTCGCTATATGATAAATGACTACCCGTAAGATGGATTATAATAAATTGCTTTTTGCCTTGTTTTTTCCTATCAGCTATTACAGGAAGCAAATCTAAATCATTTTCAGATGTTTTAGTGTTAAAAAAGTTATAATTCGCATTCATCGCTACATAACCGATGTAACTGCCATTAAAATCCAGTTGTGCTTGATTTGATATCCAAAGGGTTTCGTATCCGGCATGATGAGCTAAATCTATTATACTTTTCTCTCTGAAGAACGGATTTATATCAGTTGGGGTTGCAAACGATAATAAAATACGGGTAGCATCCCGCGTAAAAGGAGCTGGAGCTATACCATCATAATATTTAATATTATTGGGGGATGCAGCATTCAGGCTATCCAGAAATGGTGTAGTCTTTTTAGAATATCCATATAGAGAGTAATGGTTTCTCCACGAACTTTCACCTATGATATAGTATATTTTTTCTGGTGCTAATTCTGTATTTTCTAAAACAATACCTTCGGGCAAGACTCTTTCGGATGTTTTATAAGAGTTTAATTTACTCATCTCATCCCTATAAACTAAATAAGTTACACAATCATTATATATCAATGGAAAATGTTGTGCGGTAAGTAATTGAACTGTGTTTAATGGGAACATGGCAAAGTCACCCATTCTTACTTCATTTATTGTAATTTTACGATACAGTATTCCGGGAATAAATAAACAGCTATATATTAAAAATACTGCTAGTGATTTTTTTATTGAGAAGTTGATCGGTTTAAGTTCTTTTTTTGATTGGAATATCAAAAGTAAGGTTATCCCCAATATTATAATTGCCTTGAATAATGCATCAGTAAGCACCTCTTTGGCTTCTGCTGCATTCGTTTCAAATATTGATCCTAATATACCGGATGTTATGGAGGTTGAATATACAAATGCAAAATAAGAATCTATGGAAATAAGTATAGCAAAAACAACACTAAATATACTTGAATATTTCATCTTAGCAATGATGTTAAGAATGAAAAAGAAAGATAAAGCAGTGGCTATTGCAGGTTTACTTATACGACCTTCTAAGTTAGAATATGTAGCAAGTATGGATATAATACAAAAATATAAAAGACAAAGTATCGTGAATTTATATTTAAAAATGAAGCCGGGGATTTTTTTTACAAAATCTATAATCATTAGTTGTATATTCTATTTAAATTAGATAGCGAATGGCTTTTAAACCATAGGCGCTTTATTATATTCTTGGTTTATCAGCTTTAATATGCAAAGATACAATTTTATTGATTCCAGTTCAAGCCAGTCTTTTTATCTTCGATAGTTTATAGGTATATATACCTGGTACCTCATAAGTACCGTTCTGGTCTATATTGTCAATTCTGGCGTTATTTGCCACATGAATAGCTTTATAACCTCCCATATAGATACCTGCGCGGAATATTTTACTATCCTTCTCAAAGAATAATAAATCTCCCGCTTCTGCATCCGATATATTTTCGATAATTATACCTTCATTTGACTGTTGGCGAGCAAAACGAGGTAATATATAACCATTTACAGAGAATACTGTTTGTACGAAACCAGAACAGTCCATCCCGAATATATTTTTCCCGCCACATAAATAAGGAGTATTAAGCAAAGACATAGCTGTTGGGACAATCCCCTCTTTATTGCTTTCGGGCAAATATGTTATAAAACTGGGGTGTATCTGATATATTTTACCGGCAAGTTCAAATTTACTGGTATTTGCGTCATAATTTGGAATAAGGCTTCCTATTGTAAAGCGGTATATGGTTTTATCAGTCAGACAAAACACATCAGCCATAGGCACACAAACCCTTATGGTAGGCTGTTTTTTTATTTCTTCTATTTCTTGTGACGATAATGGGTGAAGCCCATCTTTTTTTACCCATCCGATATGTTTGTCAATGCAGTTTTCTATTTTGCAAAAAGCTTCGTTTTCCTCTAATATTGCACAGTATTCTCCAAATAATAGCTGAGATGTCATTTCAGAGCTCTCTTCGACATCTACTCTAATAGCTAAAATCGTATTTGTATTTATCGCAAAATCCATAATTGTAGCTATTTTATTACCAAATGAGTTCATTTTCAGAAATCAGATAATCCATTTTAATATCGTTATCATCAGTCGGGATTTGATCTAATAATTGAAAATCGAAACATATCCCTACTTTAGGGGCTGATAACTTTGGTAAAAAACGGTCGTAATAGCCTTTTCCCCTACCCATTCTGTTCATCTTACGATCGAAAGCCATGCCTGGAACTATAATAAGATCTACTTTCTTGAAATCGGTAAAGTTTTCGCCTTTAGGCTCTTGTATACCATACGACGACTTGCTGAAAATTGTAGAAGAATCATATTTACGGAAAACAAGATTGTCATTTTCCACTACAGGCAGATAAAAATCTTTAGTATTGTGCCACCTTTCGATAAAATCTACTGTAGAGACCTCGTCGAGTAAACTGTTGTATATAAATATAGTCTTAGAATCTTGAAAAATACCTGTAATTTCTAAGATTGAAAATACCTCCTCGGAACGAATAAATAATTCTTTAGGTGTGTATTTTTGTTTAATAGTAGAAATTTCTTTCCTAAGCTTCTCTTTTGCTTGTTGTTTCATCTTAAAAAACTAGAACTCTAGTATTGTAATATATAGAGTATATTGTGATTTTATTTAAATTAGTGCAAATTTACATTACTTTGCTAATAATGCCTTATTTTTAGGCCTTAAAACATTTTGACGATCAAAATAAAGTATTATTTCGTTTGTTTTTATGACGAATCTAACTTAAACTGAATGTAAAGAATGGGTTTTATAACTAGATTTTTTCAAAGACCGATTTTCTCAGATAAACGGTTTGTTTTTTCTATTTGGATTTTAGTAGCTTTATTTGCCGGTTTAAAGCATGCTTTGAATGGAGTCAATAATAATTATTTAATCTTTAAATATGTATTTTATAACACTCTTGATCAGGTTAATTTGTATGCAGGATACGCTGATAAGTATTTTGATGTAAATCATTATGGTCCTATATTTAGTTTAGTTATTGCCCCATTTGCTTTATTGCCAGACTCTATTGGAACTATATTATGGGAGGTTTGCATTGCAATAACTTTATTAATAGCTATCTATAAACTACCTATTATTTGGAAGGGCAAAGTTATTATATATTGGATCGCACTGCACGAATTATATGTAAATGCAACAAACAGTAATACTAATACACTTATCGCAGCTCTTATTATTGGTACTTTTATCTGTATAAAATCCCAAAAGGAATTCTGGGCGGCATGCTTTATTACTTTAGGATTATTTATTAAGCTGTATGGAGTTGTTGGGTTAGCTTTCTTTTTCTTTTCGAAAAATAAAATCAAACTGATAGGTTATCTATTTTTATGGAGTTTTATCTTCTTTGTCTTGCCAATGCTTATATCTTCTCCACAGTTTGTAGTACAGAGCTATATCGACTGGTATAACGAACTTATAGTGAAAAACGATTCAAATACTATCTCACTTATGCAAAACATATCAGTGATAGGAATGATAAGAAAGATCGGCGGATTGTATGAAATATCTACTCTTGTTATAATTTTACCTGCCATGTTTCTATTTGCATTACAATATATACAAGTCCGGGCTTATAGTAATCCTGTGTATCAATTTGGTATTTTGGCTTCCACATTGATGTTTGTAGTATTATTTAGTAGTGGGTCAGAGACTTGTACTTATATAATAGCCATCACAGGTGCTGTGTTGTGGTTTTTAATTCAGAAAAAACCGTATAGTAAATATGTAATGTCGCTTTTCATTATTACAATAATCATCACTATTTGTGCCGGTTCTGATATTGCCCCTGCTTTTATCAGGAGCGATATTATCAGACCATATGCTTTAAAGGCTTTGCCATATTTCATTGTATGGCTGACATTGATATATCAACTCGTAACATTTCGAAAGTCAGAAACTAGCGTTTTATCAAATGGCTACATAACAGATAATAAATAAAAATCAGATAAAAGGAAAAAGGGTAAGAATTCCAAATTCTTACCCTTTTTCCTTTTATAGTTGATCTTATTAGTGATTTACTTATATTTCCCTTTTCTTATAGATTCTGGTGTTGCTTTATTATTTTGGAGAAGCTCTACCGCCTTCTTTATAGCTGTATCGTCTCTTTGGTATAACTGGTAAAAACCTTCGTCACCAAATACGTTACGTATAATTAGTGCCTCTAATTGATTTTGCATAAGTCTCCTTGACTCATCAATGAGATATGGACGACGGCGTATTCCTTTATTCTCGGCATAACTTACCAAATTCTCAACCAAAGGCTGCTTTGTTAAATAGTCAGCAGCATCTTTCCATGTTTTAAATCCTTTTAATTTTGCACGATTACTTTCGGTGTAAGCAAATGCGTATTCTTTTAATAATCCGGCATAGGCCACCTTAAGATAGTATGAATTTACACCAATAGTATCTCGTGGAACAAATACATCGGCTAATATCCCGTCATTACCATATACTGGTCTTCCACCTGTAGTGTGGAATAGAGGAAGGTTATCGAATTTAATGCTGTCTCTGCTATCGAATTCACCTCTTTTGTATCTATTTTCCAGATCCTGTCCATATACATCACCTTTCCCTCTTTCGTATGCTTTTTGTATGCATCTGCCTGATGGAGTGTGGTAACGAGCTATCGTTAATCGGAGAGCTGAACCATCGCCGAATATATGTTGACTTTGAACAAGTCCCTTTCCGAATGAACGGCGGCCAACTATTAGTCCTCTATCGTTATCTTGTATAGCCCCTGCAAATATTTCACTGGCCGAAGCACTGCCTTCATCGATAAGTACTACTACTTGATTTGTTTTGCATGTACCCGAATTATCAGCGAAAACATTTTCCCGAGGATAAGTACGCCCTTCTGTATAGACAATTAATTCACCCCCAGGCAAAAACTCATTTGTCATCATTATTGCAGCGCCCAGATATCCTCCTACATTTTGTTGAAGGTCGATAATAAATGATTGGCAACCTTGGCTTTTTAATTTGGCAATAGCAGATATGAATTCATCATATGTTTTGCCTCCAAATTTGCTTATTTTGATATAACCAATTTTATCGTCCAACATATAGGCAGCATCAACACTTTTTACCGGTACATCTGCACGAGTAACAGTGAAAGAAAGAAGTTCCTTACTGGTTAATCTTTTGATGCCGAGTTCTATCTTAGTATCTTTGGGGCCTCTTAAGCTACGGAAAACTTTTTCGTTGCTTATGCCTTTACCGACAAGTGTACTATCGTTTGCAGTAACGATACGGTCGCCGGGCATAATGCCGGCAGCTTCGGAAGGACCTCCATATATAACATTTACAATAGTTACAGTATCATTTTGTATCATAAATTCGACACCGATACCAGAGAAATGCCCGTCGAGCTCATCGCCTGTAAGTGCCATATCTTCTGCAGATATATATGTAGAATGTGGATCAAGTCCCGAAATAATGCCTGGGATTGCATTTTCTATTAACTCGTTTATATTTACAGTGTCCACATACGATTTGTTGATGTAGTTAAAGATGTCTTCGAGTTTGTTTTCTTCTTTACCAAAAATGCTACCAATGGAATTTATTCCGGAAAATTTATTGCCTATAAATATACCGGCAGCTATACTGAAAGCTATGATTAAAGGCAACCAGAGGTATATTCTCTTATTATTGTTCATTCTCTTCTCTATTTATATCGTCAAAATTATCAATATCTATGTATGTAGTTTCTATACCGGCTCGTTCCAATAGGGCACAACCATCGGTACGCCTGTATTTTTGGTTATATACCACTCGTTTAATGCCTGCCTGAATAATTAATTTTGCACATTCGATGCATGGCGATGTTGTCACATACATTGTAGCACCCAAGCTACTGTTGTGCGAGCATGCAACCTTACTGATGGCATTCGCTTCGGCGTGTAAGACATATGGCTTGGTTTCGTTATCTTCATCTTCACAAATGTTCTCGAATCCGGATGGGGTGCCATTATATCCATCAGAGATGATCATCTTATCTTTCACGATAAGGGCACCAACTTTTCGACGTTTGCAATAAGAATTTTCAGCCCAGATAGTAGCCATTCTCATATAACGCTCGTCCAATAGTCGCTGTTTATTTTCACTCATATTTTTACGTTATCAAATTGCGACACAAAAGTACAAAAAACTGGCGTATTATACTGGAAATAAAACAAAAAAGAATCCATAATGTTTTATGAATCCTTTTTTGTTTGATACCATTTGGTCAATAATTAAATTGAAAGGGTTTTCAGTGTATTTAATAAATCCTCTTGGATTGGTTTGTTTTTCTTAATTGCTTTAGAAAAAGGAACATATACTATTTTGTCGTTTTGAATTCCAATCATCACATTGCGTTGATCGTCTTTCAATGCATCTATAGCAGCGGCTCCCATTCTACTGGCCAGAATACGATCGCTGGCAGTTGGCGATCCTCCTCGTTGTACGTGTCCTAATATAGTTACACGAACATCATACTGAGGATATTCTTTTTTCACACGTTCGGCCATTGACATGGCTCCCCCTGTAATATCTCCTTCAGTAACGAGAACAAGGCTACTGTTTTTACTCTTTCTAAATCCGTTAGAGATAAGATCTCCTAATTGGTCTTGTTGGAATGTCATTTCAGGGATAATGGCAGCTTCAGCTCCCGATGCAATAGCACCATTCAGAGCAAGGAATCCGCATTCGCGGCCCATTACTTCAATAAAGAATAAACGTTCGTGTGAACTCGCTGTATCTCTAATTTTGTCAACAGCTTCCATAATCGTATTCAAAGCAGTATCGTATCCGATGGTAAGGTCTGTTCCCGAAAGATCATTATCTATGGTTCCCGGTAAACCAACTATTGGTAAATCGAATTCTTGAGCGAAAATACGTGCGCCGGTAAGTGAACCATCACCACCAATAACAATTAGAGCATCTATTCCTTCTCTTTTAAGAGCTTCGTATGCAACTTTACGACCTTCGGGAGTCAAGAACTCCTGACAACGTGCAGTTTTCAATATAGTTCCGCCTTGTTGTATAATATTACTTACACTGTTTGTTTTAAATGGGACAATTTCGTCAAATATAAGACCTCTAAAGCCACGCATGATACCTTTGACTTCTATGTCATTATAAATTGCAGCACGAGTGACAGCGCGAATAGCAGCATTCATACCCGGGGCGTCTCCCCCTGATGTTAAAACTCCAATACACTTAATGTTAGCCATAATCCTTGTTTATATAAATTGTATAATTGCTATTATTCTTTGCTATTTCAATAAAGATATGCAAATTTAAAAATAAAATCAATCTCAAACGTAATTTGAGTAGCAATTTGTAAAAAAACTGCTCCGAATTTTAACTTTCGGAGCAGTTGAAGGATTTTAATCCCTATTTCTTATTTTGTGAGTAAAATGAGAAGTTTGTGATAACTGTAAATCTCATTTTACAAAAGTTTCAATCTTATTTCCTCGATTTTTGCTTCCACATCTTCCATTTGCCATTTTGGAGTAGATGTAGCACCACATATTCCTATCGAAGACGATTTGTTAATAACACTGACATCTATATCGTCTGGTGTTGTGATAAAGTATGAATTAGGATTATATTTTTTACATTCACCGAATAATACTTTTCCATTTGAACTTTTTTCGCCGGCAACAAAGAATATGATATCGTGTTTTGTTGCAAATTCTTTAATATTTGGAATACGATTCGATACTTGACGGCAAATTGTGTCGAAGAATTCGAATTTGGCATCACCTATCATACGGTTCTGCATAATCTCTATAATTTCACTAAAACCGTCCAGAGGTTTTGTTGTTTGTGAGAATAGGCATATATTTTTTGAAAAATCCAGCATATCCAGATCCTCTTTTTTCTCAATCACTACAGCATTCGATTCTGTTTGCCCAAGCAATCCATTTACTTCTGCATGTCCGTTTTCCCCGTAAATGACAATTTGAGTCTCATTTCCAATCTCTTGGCTGTATTTTCCATGAATCTTCTTTTGAAGACGAAGTACTACAGGACATGACGCATCAATAATTTCTATATTGTTCTGTTTTGCTACTTCGTAAGTCGAAGGTGGTTCACCGTGAGCTCTTAATAATACTTTTGCATTTTTTAGTTGAGCAAATTCTTCGTGATTAATTGTACGAAGGCCCAGTTTCTCTAAACGATCTACTTCTAAATTGTTGTGAACTATGTCTCCTAAACAATATAGAATTCCTCCTTTTGCCAGTTCTTCCTCTGCTTTTTTTATTGCATTTACAACTCCAAAGCAGAACCCTGATTTTGCATCTATTTCTATGTTACTCATTTAACTTGTTGTTTTTGTTTAAACTTATCTAAAAGCCATTGCATCTGTTCGTCAATGGTCATATATGAATTGTCCAGCTCTATTGCATCGTCAGCTTTCTTCAGTGGACTTTCTTTTCGTGTCTGGTCAAGATGATCTCTGTTTTTAATATTCTCAATAACTTCATCGAAAGTTATTGTTGTATCTCCTTTAGAATGAAGCTCGTCTAATCTGCGTTGAGCTCTTATTTCCGGTTTCGCCGTTACAAATATTTTCAACTCCGCATCAGGAAAAACAACTGTACCTATATCTCTTCCATCCATTACAATCCCTTTTGCTTTGCCCATCTCTTCTTGGAGAGCCACCATTGCATGCCTCACAGCAGCAACAGCACTTACTTGACTTACTTTGTTGGATACCTCCATACTTCTTATCGCGGCTTCTACATTTTGCCCGTTTAAGTATGTATCGGGGGTCCCTGTGATGCTATTTATTTTAAACTCTACCTTTATGTTATCAATCTCTTTTGATAATATTGCTTCATCTAGTTGATCATCATTAAACAAATTGCGTTCTATGCAATATAATGTAATAGCTCTGTACATAGCACCACTATCTATATAGATATATCCAATTTGTTTTGCCAGACTTTTGGCCATAGTACTCTTTCCACACGAAGAAAAACCGTCAATTGCAATTGTTATTTTTTTCATTCATCATTGTTTATAATACAACACTCCATCAAAATAAATGTTTATCAGAATAGCTTAATAAATATTTAAGGTGCTTAATTCTAAATAATGCACAAAGATATATTTTAAATAAATATGAAGATTATAATATTTGATAGAAGAGTGTTGGCATTACAAAAAAATCCTTACTTTTGCACACTCAAATATCTCGCTCTTAAATATGATAAATCGCGTTCTTATCCGCATTAGAGTAGTTCAAATATTGTTTTCTTGTAATCAGAATGAAACCAATGATTTGAAAAAAGCTGAAAACGAACTCCTCTTCAGTCTTCAAAAATCGTATGATCTCTATTTTTACTTATTATTGTTGCTTATCGAGTTAACAGATGCCTATGAACAGAGGGTCGATGCTCGTAAAGCCAAATTGTTGCCAACCCAAGAGGATATGAGTCCTAACACAAAATTGTTGGAAAACAAGTTTATTAATCAATTACGTGTTAACAGGCAATTAAACGATTATTTGAAAGAAAGACCTTTCGATTGGACAGAGCATGATGCTTTTCTGCGTAATACTTTAGATTCGATACTAGCATCGGAAGCCTATCAAGAGTATAGTGTAAATCCATCTGATGAATATGATGTTCATCGTGAATTCTGGCGAAACATTTTCAAACACATTATTTGTGTTAATGAAGATTTATACACGCTGCTTGAAGATGAAAGTTTATTCTGGAATGATGATGTTGAAATAGTGGAATCGTTTGTTATAAAGACAATTAAACGATTTGACGAAAGTAAAGGTTCTGATCAGGAATTATTACCAATGTTCAAAGACGAAACTGATAGAGAGTTTGCTGTACAGCTATTGAAAGAATCGATGCTGAATGCAAAAGAGTATCGTGAACTAATAGATCGATATACGAAAAATTGGGAATCGGAACGTATTGCAATTATGGATATGATAATAATGCAAATAGCTATATCCGAAATAATGACTTTCCCTTCAATTCCTATAAACGTTACACTGAACGAATATATTGATGTTGCTAAATCGTACAGTACAGTGAAAAGTGCATCATTTATAAACGGTATTCTTGATGCAATAGTGAAAGAATTGAAAGAGAAAAAGCGAATTTTTAAGAAATAATAATACTTATCATTGTTTTTCGATTAATTCTATTTCAAATTATTAAACTATATTTGTAGAACTGATTTTGGAATTACAATAATATAAACATAAATATCATTTTACAATTATGACTTTATTAAGTTTATTCTTACAAGCTGCGGCTGATGGAGCAGCAGAATCTCAAGGCTTTCTAGGTTTAGGAGGTTCAGGACAGATGCTAATTATGATGGTTCTTTTATTTGCCATTATGTACTTTTTTATGATCAGACCACAACAGAAAAAACAAAAAGCCATTCAAGAAGCTCGTAATTCGATCAAAACAGGCGACAAAGTTGTTACTGCAGGTGGTATTCATGGCAAAGTAAAAGATGTGAGTGATACATACTTTATCATCGAAATAGCGGAAGGAACAAAAATTAAAGTTGAAAAAGCTTCAGTATTTATTTCTGCTGAGGACACTCAACAAAGCAAGTGATCTAGATAAAAACAAAATCTATGGTATAGCCGTATGAGCAATACTGATGATATATTATTAGACAAAGTCAGAGCTTTTTTCAAGAGAATTCGATGGAGAAAGATTCTGACTTTTTCGTTTTTCGTTTTTTTATCCTCAATTTTTTGGATGATGCAGATTTATCGTCAAAAATTTGAGGTTACATATGTTATACCCCTCAAATATGTGAATATTCCCGATAGTGTTGTCTTTGAAACTGAATTACCAACTGTGATTACTACCAGAATAAAAGACGATGGTGCTACTCTTTTCAGATACTATTTTGCTAAACGAAACGATTCGTTGGAGATAGATATCAGGAAAATGATACACGAGTCGCAATCGCAAGTAATACAGGGGCGTGTATTTGAACAAATTATTCGAGGAAAATTATTTTTGTCATCAGAATTGATGAGCTATTCACCTGCCCAGTTATCCTACGCATACGCTGTCTTACAGCAAAAAAAATTAGCTGTAATATATGATGGCTATATAAATCTAGCTGCAGGTTATATTATAGATGGCGATTTTATTACATATCCCGATTCGGTTATTGCCTATGGAAGTAAAGCTTCTTTAGACACTATTTCATTTGCACATACGGTAGGCGATACGATAGATAATGTTACTTCAAGTAGAAATATCACAGTAGCAATAAAACCGATAAGAGGAATCCGATTTATACCTAATAAGGTTGAGCTATCGATACCTGTTGATGAGTTTACATCTAAAGAGATTGAAGTTCCTGTCACATGTGTTAATCTGCCGAATAACTTAAATATCAGATTTTTTCCTTCGACTGTGAAAGTTCCTTTCTTTGTCGGTTTGAAAAGACATAATGAAATTAAACCTGATGATTTTAAGGTTATTGTTGATTATGACGAAATTAAAAATTTAGAAGACCCATCATCCTCTATCCCAGTTCGTCTGATAACAAGTCCGGACTATATAAGGACAAAATTGCCTATTCCGGGTGAAGTAGAATTTGTTCTTGAAAAAGAATAATAAAATAACATCTTGTCAAAATGATTAAGGTTGGAATTACAGGTGGAATAGGAAGTGGAAAATCTATCGTAACCGAGATATTTTCTCTTTGTGGTATTCCTGTATATATAGCAGATGTAGAGAGTAAGAAGTTAACAGCTACATCTCCTAATATAAGAGAAAAGCTGATAGAATTATTCGGAAACGAGTTATACGATGGTACTACGCTAAATAAAACTTTACTTGCTTCACATATTTTTACTGACAAAAATAAATTAGAGGCAGTAAATCATATAATCCATCCTGAAGTAGAAAGAAATTTTCGCGAATGGGTTATTAATAATAAAAAATATCCAATCGTAGCTAAAGAAGCTGCTATCTTATTCGAGTCTGGTCTACAAGGACTTGTGGATAAAGTTATAATGGTATATACTCCTTTAGAGACTAGGATACAACGAACAATGGATAGGGATCATGTAAGCCGGGAGAAAGTTTTGGAGCGTATTCAAAATCAAATGCCGGACGAAGAAAAAATGAAACTTTCAGACTTTATAGTTGTTAATGATGGAACACAGTCATTAATAGAACAAGTTCTAGAAATTATTAAACAACTAAAAAATGAATAATTATGCCTTTTAAAAGTTCATACAAAGAAATATTTACTGCTAATAAAAAATGGATAGAGCGAAAATTGTCTGCAGACCCTGATTTCTTTAAACATCTTTCGCAAGAACAAAATCCTGATTATCTCTATATAGGATGCTCGGATAGCCGTGTGCATGCTAACGAAGTAATGGGCTTAGAACCTGGAGAGGTGTTTGTACATCGTAATATAGCTAATCTGGTTGTGAATAACGATCTCAATGCGTTATCTGTGATAAATTATGCAGTCGAGTATCTGAATGTAAAATATATCATTGTTTGCGGACATTACGATTGCGGTGGTATTCGAGCTGCAATGGAACCCCGCGATTTAGGGATTCTCAATCCATGGTTACGTAATGTGCGGGATGTATATCGCCTGCATGAAAAAGAGTTGGATGCAATAACAGACCAACGTGAGAGATATAACAGACTGGTAGAGATAAATGTATATGAACAGTGTCTGAATGTAATTAAGACAGCTGAAGTTCAGAAGTCATATATGGAAAGTGGTTACCCGCTTGTTGCGGGGTGGGTTTATGACTTACACGATGGACTATTAAAAGATTTAGAAATAGACTTTGAAAAAGAATTAAATCGCATTCGTAAGATATACGATTTAACAAAAGGTAAATAAAATGAGAAGAGTTGCAATAATAACATCTTTACTGACAATCATACTATTCGTAGGCTGTAAGCCCCCTAGAGCCGACAAACCTGCTACTCTGTCTGTAACTATTAACCCACAGAAGTATTTTCTCGATAAAATTGTTGGCGATAAATATAGTGTTAATTGTGTTGTGCCAAGCGGGTCAAATCCAGAAAGCTTCGATTTAGCTCCATCTCAATTGATGATATTGGATAAAAGTATCGCTTATTTTAAAGTAAGTTATTTGGGTATAGAAAATACATTAATAGAAAAGATTAGTCATAATAATCCGGATATGAAATTAATTGATTGTTCGATTGGTATTACGCCTATCGAAGGGAGTCATATTCATGAGCATGCAGATGGAGAACATCACGATCACGGGCATGATGGAGCAGATCCGCATATATGGAGTTCTCCGGCTACAGCTAAAATTATAGCAGACAACATGTTTAGGGCTGTTGTTGACCTAGATAAGGCTAATGAGGATTTTTATACTACAAACTATAACGAGCTAATTGCTGAAATAAACGAAACAGACAGTATATTGAGAACGTATATAGACAAAGCCCCTAGCAAAGCATTTATTATCTATCATCCTGCTCTTAGTTATTTTGCCGAAGAGTATGGTCTGACTCAGTATACAATCGAATATGAAGGTAAAAATCCTTCGCCCTCGCAATTGAAGCAGTTGATAGATACTGCAAAAGCCGAAGGAGTGAAAGTTGTATTTATTCAACAAGAATTTGATACAAAAAATGCAGAGACTGTTGCTAATGCTATTGGTGCTAAAACAGTTCCTATAAACTTGCTTTCTTATTATTGGAAAGAAGAAATGATTAAAATTGCTAAAGCTTTAGCATCTGACAATGAATAAAGTACTCGAAATAAGAGATCTTACAGTTGGATACGATAATAATCCATTTGTTTTGAAGAATGTCAATTTGGATGTTTTTCAAAATGATTTTCTAGGTATTATTGGCCCCAACGGAGGAGGTAAAACAACACTCCTCAAAACAATACTAGGTTTAGTAAAGCCTAGTAAAGGTATTATATCTTTCCCTAAAAAACATGTTGGTAGTACTAGGATAAACATAGGCTATCTACCACAAATCAATCAGATAGATAAGAAATTTCCAATATCTGTTTATGATGTAATATTGTCAGGATTGACTATGAACCGTAAATTCTTCACATCATATTCGACTCTACAAAAAGCTAGAGCGCAGGAAGTAGCAGAAAAAATGGGCTTACAGGATTTTCTTCATAAAGCTATTGGTGAACTATCGGGTGGTCAATTACAGCGGGCCTTATTAGGTAGAGCGATTGTTGATAATCCTGATTTGCTAGTGCTTGATGAACCTAACTCCTATGTAGATAAGCGTTTCGAAACAAATTTCTATAAATTATTGGAAGAGATAAACAAAGATACAGCAATTATTCTTGTTTCTCATGATGTGGGCACTGTTGTGTCGATGGTCAAAAATATAGCTTGTGTGAATGAAGGATTACATTATCATTCGGGAGCTAATATATCAACCGATTGGCTCGAAAAATCGTATAACTCCTGCCCTATCGAAATCATTGGTCATGGCGATTTTCCTCACCGTGTATTAGAAAAACATGAGGGGTGCGATTGTTGCAGTGACGAGTAAAATCTTATTATCAGCTGATAATAAGATTATAAACTGTTCTAACATTATCTATTGCAACCAATGATGGAATTCTCATTGTACCCGGAAGCCAATCTATAGAACCGGGAAAAGGCATCCTCGGATTTCTAGGACCAAGAGTGATGGTTCCACTTCCATTACCCTTCTCATTAAATTCAATACCGGATAAAGTCTTTATATCTATCGATTGTATTGATTTACTGAAAATACCCGATTTTATTATAATTCTCTTTTCAGTTATCCCATAGATGGTGTTCTTACGATGGATTATGTCTATAATAAATCTTCCTATTAAAAGAAAAAGAGCCATACAAAAAAATCCTGCTTTCCAAACAGTCAGAAATAAACTTCCTGAAACATTATTGGTTGATCCAGAGTCGAATGAGCCAAACATAAATAATGCAAATATACCCATACCTGCCCATAATAAACTGAAAGGAATTAAAAAGCTGTCATAAGCATGAAAGACCAGCCCTTGTTTAGGTTGTCCTATCCACAACAAATTCTCGTTCATGTCTAGATTTGGTCTTAACTCTTCTTCTATATCTCTACTGTTTCTATTCATAATTGCTTTTATTTCAATACTTATTCTTCCATAACTTCTTCAACCATTCCACTATCTTAGCTTCCGAAGCATTGGGCTGTGGTTTCCAGAACTGTCTGCCTTTTATTTCTTTAGGAACATAATCTTGTTCTACAAAGTTGTTCTCAAAATCGTGAGCGTACTTATAGTTTTTACCATAATCGAGTTCTTTCATCAACTTAGTTGGTGCATTGCGTAAATGTAATGGCACGGGCAGATTTCCTGTTTCATTTACAACTGCTATTGCTTCATCTATTGATAAATAGGCAGAATTGCTTTTAGGTGACGTCGCCAGATAAACAGTTGCTTCTGCTAAAACAATACGACCTTCAGGCCACCCTATTTTTTGTAAGGTGTCGAAGCAAGCATTGGCTAATAATAATGCATTTGGATTGGCTAGACCTATATCTTCGGCAGCCGAAATAACTAATCGTCGGGCAATAAACTTAGGATCTTCTCCACCGGCGACCATACGGGCTAACCAATAAATGGCTGCATCAGGATCGCTACCTCGAATCGACTTGATAAATGCAGAAATAATGTCATAATGCATTTCGCCACCTTTGTCGTAAGCAGCAGGATTTTCTTGTAAACGTTCGGTTACAATCTTATCATTAATGATGACCTTGTCGCTAAAGTCGGCCATGATAACTAAATCGAGTATATTTAACAGCTTACGGGCATCACCACCTGAAAAACGAAGTAAGGCATTAATTTCTTCTAACTCTATATTACGTTCTTTCAGTATGTAGTCTTCTCTGATAGCACGGTGCATAAGTTCCTCTAAGTCCTCTTTCTCTAGCGATTTGAGTACATACACCTGACATCGTGACAAGAGCGGACGTATTACTTCGAATGAAGGATTTTCTGTTGTAGCACCTATTAATGTTACAGTTCCGGTTTCTACTGCACCTAGTAACGAATCTTGTTGAGATTTGGAGAAACGATGTATTTCGTCAATAAACAAAATCGGACTGCGTGTGTCGAAAAACTGACTTTTCTTTGCTTGCTCTATAACTTCACGTACATCCTTCACCCCAGAATTTATAGCACTTAGTGTATAGAATGGCGTATCTAATGTATTGGCTATGATCTGTGCCAGCGTAGTCTTCCCTACTCCGGGAGGTCCCCACAGCAAAAATGAAGGTACCCTACCCGACTCTATCATCTTGCGAAGCACTGCTCCTTCTCCTACAAGATGCTTCTGCCCGATGTATTCGTCTAAATTGCGCGGACGTAGTCGTTCTGCTAATGGTTGGCTCATATTCTAATATTGTTATTCTTCAAAAATACAAAAAGTTTATGTTAATCTGCCAATGGATAAATGAACAAATATGAAATTCTTATTTTAAATAAGTTGTCATGTGAATTATATTTTAGTTTATCTATTGATATAAGTATAAGTAAAAAAGTAACAGAAAATGAGAATTTAAAATAAAGTAATAGGTGTCACTTTTGTAACTTTTTGAGTTTGTCATAGATTATTGGAACCAACTGTAGTACCTAACAGTTGTTTGTTTCGATATACTTTAGAAAGCAATAAAGCTGATGATAATTTATTCATAAAACGAAACTGTCAAATCGTCATATTTTGTCATATTTCATTTTTGGCACAGCATTTGAATAATGAAGAATGTCGGTAAAATGACAAGAATAGAATAATAACAAGTTAATATATAAAAAGAAATGGGAAAAATAATTGGAATTGACCTTGGTACAACAAACTCTTGTGTTGCTGTACTAGAAGGTAACGAACCACTCGTTATCGCAAACAACGAAGGAAAAAGAACTACACCATCTATCGTTGCATTCATCGAAGGTGGAGAACGTAAGATAGGTGATCCTGCTAAACGTCAGGCTATAACTAATCCTGAAAAAACAGTTTCTTCTATAAAGAGACTGATGGGTGAAACTTGGGAACAAGCACAAAACGAAATCCCTCGTGTACCTTACAAAATAGTAAAAGGAGATAATAATACACCTCGTGTAGATATCGATGGTCGTCTTTATACTCCACAAGAAATATCGGCTATGGTTCTTCAAAAAATGAAGAAAACTGCCGAAGATTATTTAGGACAAGAAGTAACAGATGCAGTAATTACTGTACCTGCATACTTTAACGATGCTCAACGTCAGGCAACTAAAGAAGCCGGTGAGATCGCAGGTCTTAAAGTTCAACGTATTGTGAATGAGCCGACTGCTGCTGCTCTTGCTTATGGTCTTGACAAAGCTCATAAAGACATGAAGATTGCGGTATTCGACCTTGGTGGTGGTACATTCGATATTTCTATCCTAGAATTAGGTGATGGTGTATTCGAAGTGAAATCTACAAATGGTGATACTCACTTGGGTGGTGACGACTTCGACCAAGTAATAATTGACTGGTTGGCAGACGAATTCTTGAAAGACGAAGGTCTTGATCTACGTAAAGATCCGATGGCTCTTCAACGTTTGAAAGAAGCTGCTGAAAAAGCCAAAATAGAACTTTCAAGTTCTACTTCTACTGAGATCAATTTGCCTTATATTATGCCTGTTAATGGTATTCCAAAACATTTGGTGAAAACATTGACTCGTGCTAAATTTGAGCAATTGGCTGACAAATTGATTCGTGCTTGTATCGAACCTTGTCGTAACTCATTAAGAGATGCAGGTTATACAGCTTCTGATATTGACGAAGTAATCCTTGTTGGTGGATCGACTCGTATCCCTGCTATTCAGGCAGAGGTTGAGAAATTCTTCGGAAAAGCTCCATCTAAAGGTGTAAATCCTGACGAAGTAGTTGCCGTAGGTGCTGCTATTCAAGGTGGTGTATTGACAGGAGAAGTAAAAGATATACTATTGCTAGATGTTACTCCGCTTTCGTTGGGTATCGAAACTATGGGTGGTGTGATGACTAAATTGATAGAGTCTAATACAACTATCCCAACAAAAAAGAGCGAAACATTCTCTACTGCTGCAGACAATCAACCATCAGTACAAATCAATGTATTGCAAGGTGAGCGTCCGATGGCAAGAGACAATAAACAAATCGGAGTATTTAATCTGGATGGTCTGCCTTCTGCACCGCGTGGAGTACCTCAAATTGAAGTAACGTTCGATATCGATGCTAATGGTATTCTTAGTGTATCGGCTAAAGATAAAGCTACAGGAAAAGAGCAATCTATTCGTATTGAAGCTTCATCGGGATTAAGTGATGAAGAAATCAAACGTATGAAAGAAGAGGCTGCTGCTAATGCTGATTCTGACCAAAAAGAAAAAGAAAGAGTAGACAAATTGAATCAAGCGGATTCATTAATATTTCAAACTGAAAAACAATTAACAGAACTTGGAGATAAGATTCCCGCAGATAAAAAAGCGCCTATTGAAGGAGCTTTGAGTAAATTGAAGGATGCGCACAAATCTCAAGATATTGCAGCTATTGATACTGCAATAGAAGAATTGAACAAGCTGTTGCATGCTATGAGTGAGGAAATGTACAATGCTCAACAACAAGCAGGTGGAGCTAATCCGGGTCAAGATGCAGGAAATGCAGGAAGTCAATCGAATGATGGTGATGTAACGGATGTTGACTTCGAGGAAGTAAAATAATAAGACATTACATATTTAGGAATATAGGGCTGCCACAATTTGGTAGCCCTTTGTTTTTCTGGAATAAATAAGTCAACTTTTTTGTTTTAGGCTTGTTTAGTATATAAATCAAATATAATAAAATGAAAAAAATAATCTATCTGTCATTATCACTAATACTCGTTATGGCTTCGTGTACTTCAAATAAAACAGTTAAATACACTATTGCTTCTCAAAGTGCCGATTGTGTTGGCGTTGGCCCTCAAAAGTGCATGCTAGTCAAAAAAGGAAATGCTACTGATTGGCAATACTTCTATACCAATATAGAAGGTTTCAATTATGAAGAAGGAAACGAATACGTAATAGAAGTAAAGGAAGAGAAGCTCGAGAATGTTCCGGCTGATGCGTCTTCAATTAAATATATTATGGTAAAGCAGCTTTTGAAAACACCTGCAACTTCTACTAATCTACCTGCTTCTATCGCATCTGCAACAGGCTATCAATGGACCGGTAAAGTATTGTCATCAGATTCGGAGAATTTAGGTAGAGGCGCTGCTGCAGGAAGAATGAGAGCTACTGTTTTAGCAATTGAGGTAACCAGTTCTTCTGCACCTGAATTTAAAGAAGGTGATACCATTTACTGCGAACTTATTGCTTCGCCTAAAGTTGTACCTGTAGTTGGCGAAGAATATGCATTCAAAGCTAAACATATCCATCCGGCACATGCCAAAGGCATTTATATGCTCGAAACTGACGTTATGGATTTAGTTCAGTAAAATTAATTTCTACGAAAATAAAAGGGGCTTATTTTAAAAGTAAACCCCTTTTTATATTTAACAAATGTCGTTGTTTATCGTAACTGTGCACCTAACTCACTTTCGAGTGTAGTCTGCATTTTCTTCATAATTGCATCAATCTGTTTGTCGTTCAATGTTTTTTCATCATCCTGAAGCACAAAATTTACAGCGTATGATTTTTTTCCTTCCGGTAGATTCTTGCCCTCATAAACATCAAACAGCGTAACATCTTTCAAAAGTTTGTGCTCTACTTTATAAGCTATTTTTTCTATATCTTCAAATAATACATTCTTATCTAGTAGTAGAGCTAAATCACGTTTTACTGACGGGAACTTAGATATATCGGAAGATATAACAGCATGTTTCTTAATTTCCTTCATCAAAGCATCCCAGTTAAGTTCAGCGAAATAGACTTCAGTATTAATATCGACAGTTTTTAAAATCTTCTTATTAACGATACCTAGTGTACCCAATAATTTATCTTTTCCTTTAGATTTGATGGTTACAGCAGTGCTATAAATATCACTAGAGAATTGCTTGTACTCAAGTTTTCCGTAAGCTATGCCTAAGCGTGTCAATATATTTTCAACATATGCTTTGAGTTGAAATACGGATGTTTTGTCATCTGCAGCTGCCCAACTATTACTTACATTGTTTCCGCTAAGCCAGATACCCAAATGAAATTCCTCTGAATATTCTCTTAGTGCTTCACCTTCGACTTTTTTATCAGCATCGTAAAAATAGCAGTTCCCAAATTCGTAGAACTTGATATCGGAGTTCTTACGATTGCGGTTGTAAGCAATGCTTTCCAATCCTCCAAACAGAAGTGTTTGGCGCATCACATTTAAATCAATACTTAAAGGGTTGATTAAGTAAACCGAGTTTTTGATAGGATACGAAATAGAATCAGTATAGTAAGACTCTTTGGTAAGAGAGTTATTCATTATCTCATTAAACCCACTACCGGTCAATTGTTCCGATATAATATTTTGTAAGTTATATCCTTTGTCGCTTGGCGTTTGATAAGACAAATTCGATTTAAGGTTATCCCCTATCTCAACATTATTATATCCGTAGATACGAAGAATATCTTCTATCACATCCACATCGCGCAACACATCCACACGGTATGTGGGGATTGACAATGTAAGAATGTCATCAGTTTCTTTTTCAATATATATTTCAAGACTTTTCAATATGGATTTTACAGTCTCTTTTTCTATATTTTTACCAATCAATGAATTTACTTTCTGATACGATAATTCAACAATAGGTTTAGCGATTGGACTTGTATATATATCTTGTGTATCACCTGCAATCTGTCCTCCTGCTATCTCTTGTATCAACAACGCTGTACGTTTCAGTACGTATAGAGTATCATTCGGATCGCAGCCACGTTCGAAACGGAAAGATGAATCAGTACTTAGGCCATGGCGTCGGGCCGTTTTACGCACCCATGTAGGGTTAAAATAAGCACATTCTAAGAATACGTCAGTAGTTTCTTCTGTTACACCCGATTTCAAGCCACCAAATACGCCGCCTATACAAATGCCCTCCGTATCGTTACAGATCATCAGGTCTTTGTTGCTTAAGGTACGTACTTGTTCGTCAAGGGTTGTAAACTTACTTCCTTCGGGTAATGTTTTTACAATAACTTCACCGCCTGTGATATATTTTGCGTCAAAGGCATGAAGAGGATGCCCTAGTTCGTGAAGGACATAATTTGTAATATCTACTATATTATTTATAGGTCGTAATCCAATAACTGTTAAACGATCTTTTAACCAATCAGGGCTTTCTTTTACAGATATTCCTTTAATAGTAACCCCTGTATAACGAGGACATGCGTCGATATTTTCAACCTTTACTTTTATACCTCCGTCAGTAATATCAATTTTGAAACTGTCTATGGAAGGCTTTGTAAGGGTAGATTCCTTGCCATTTTGTTTGAGATATGCAGCCAAATCGCGTGCTACACCAAAGTGTGATGCTGCATCCACTCTGTTGGGAGTGATATCTACTTCAAGTATATAATCGCTTTTTACATTATAATAATCTTTGGCAAGTGTACCTACCTTTGCATCAGCAGGAAGAACGATGATACCCTCGTGGCTTGTACCTATTCCGATCTCGTCTTCGGCACAAATCATACCAAAAGATTCCTGACCTCTTATCTTTGATTTTTTAATAGTAAAAGATTCTTCACCCGAATATAGTTTAGTACCTACCGTTGCAACCACTACTTTTTGTCCGGCGGCTACATTGGCAGCACCACAAACAATTTGTAGAGGTTCGACTTCACCCACATTTACAGTTGTAATGTGCAAATGGTCAGAATCGGGATGATCTGTACATGTTAATACTTCTCCTATAACTAGTCCGGCAAGACCGCCTTTTACAGTTTCTACTTCATCTATACCGCCTGTTTCGAGCCCGATAGATGTTAGTGCAGCAGATGTTTCTTCTGGTGATAAATCAAATTTTAGATAATCTTTCAGCCAATTGTACGAGATATTCATATATGATGTTGTTTTAGTCAAAAAGTTTGTCAAAAATACAAAATATATCAGATGTGTGAAACTTATGCTGTGCTAAAGACATAAAAATATTATATGATAAACAATTTATCTATTCAAAAGTCAAGGGATGGATACCTTGATATCGATATCCATCCCTTCTTATGCATATAGATTTATCACTATTTATTTAGGAATTCCATTTGAATAATTAATACCATTGGTAGTTGCTTGTCTCAGAGCCCATGCCATGATGTTGGCAAAGAAGTATGAGTTATATCTGTTTCGCACTTGATTTACATCATATACATCATACGCCGCGATAGGCATGTTGTTACTATCCACTTGGAAAGGATAACAGCATGTTTCAGCACGAAGATAACCTGATAAGAAGCCACCATCACCAATATAGAAATAATTTAATTTTTTATCTCTAAAAGCTACAACCAATCCATTGGTTGGGCTGTAAGAATATATAATAATCTGATCTAAAGGTACATTCTGTATTCCTTGAGTTAGACTAGCATCTTCAAACCAAGTTTTTCCAGCCAGAGTACTACCGGTAAGAGGTTTAGAAAAAGGGCCATTTACTATTTCGTCGTTTACATTTTCAATGGTACGCGGTCCTGCCCCTCCTGAATCTGTGCTAGAAGTTGCTGATGTGCCATATAATGCTCTCACTCCGGCATTACTTTTATTATTGTTATCATTTAAGTCGATAAATATACCTCCTGCTTCAAGATATGTTTTTAAGGCGGCAGATACATTATTACTCATAGCATTGTCAAAGCTTCTAATTATAATATCTGGTTTTGAAGCAAAAAGGGCACTCCACTCCGCATCACTTCGGTATTGGTAGCTTACAAAATTAAATCCTGATGTGGGCACTACAGCACTTGAAGAACTGCCAAATGCAGCAGCGCTGCTCATTAATGAGTAAGATCTCGAATTGACAGATTTACTTGCAGGTTGATAGTTTTCAGCTCCGACCCCTACAATTCTTAATACAGGCAATGTAACTCTCACCTCAAAAGGACAATTGGAATTTGTTGTATTACTACTATTAGATACAAGAACGAAGTCTTTATAATTATAAGATGAAATGGTGCCAGATCCTCTAAGTGTTACAGTTTGTGTTCCACCAGTCAAGGTTATTCCTTCATCCGTGCTAAAGCTTATCTCGCTGTTTCCTTCATAATATCCTTTTAATACAATTTTTTTGCCTGTTTCACTACTAGGCGAAGTAATACTAACAGTTACAGTATTTGATGAGCTTAGAGTTTGATTGTAATTATAGCTGCCATTTATGGATATCGTACTACAATTAATAGTAAAATCAGGACCTGGTCCACATTCTAATATATTATAATTAGGAGCAGGATAAGGATTCAGTGGGGTCCATTTTTGTCCATTCCAAACATGAAGTCCTTTGCATAGTTGAGTTTCAGCAGATGCCGTATTTTCTGCACCTACATTATAGACACATAAACCTATGTGTGATGCTTTATTATTAGCATCATTAGCTTCCACATCAGTTTCTAAACAAGGTTTTAGCGACGAATTGCTAACAAGTGCAACGCGTGGCATACCCAGACCTTTACTTGCGGTCTGTCCGTTAATATACACTCCTTCATCTTTCAGTTGAAGTATAGCGCCCTGAGCCGGACTTTCTTTTGCACCAATAGTGACTTGTGCACTAAGAGCGAGCGGGAATATTGTAGTTGCTACAATACCCAATACTAGAAATATCTTTTTTGAATACATTTCTTGTCTTAGTTTTTTGGAAGTTTATTATCTAAATACATTTTGTGAATGTGAGTATGTTTTTATTTTTTCAATTTGATATTAGTTAAAGTTTATTTATGAATTTAACATATATATCGCCCATTAAGTTCAATTTTAAAAAAAATAATTACGTCTTTTTATTGCTGTTGAGATCTTCCTATTTTTTATAAGTATATCCTTATATTATGTTGTAATAAGATAAAGGTAATAAAAAGTTATGGACTAAGGTACAGGTTCGAAAAAAATTCTTAGTTTTGTATAAAGCTATTTACCTAAAATAAAATACTTATATGAAAGAATTTTTCGACGTCATGGAGCCTACAGAGCGCTTTTACTGGTATGTTGCTATAGGGGCAAGTATCATATTTGTTATTCAGACAATTATGACCTTTATAGGTGCGGACTCGGATTCGGGGGTAGATGCTGAGTTTGAAGGCAATTTGGATAGTGTAGACCATCCTTTCCAGCTTTTTTCGCTTCGTAATTTGATCAACTTCTTTCTCGGGTTTGGTTGGACCGGAGTTTCTCTGTATGGTGTAATCGGTAGTAATGTGTTGCTGGGTGCTATTGCTCTTGTTGTAGGGATGATATTTATTGCAATATTTTTCCTTGTAATGAAAAGCCTGATGAGATTGGCAGAAGATAATTCATTTAATATTGATGATACAATAGATAAAACAGCAGAAGTATATACTACAATTCCTGCTGGCAAATCAGGTAAAGGTAAGGTATCTATCAGTGTGAAAGGGGCAATGCACGAGTTGGAGGCAGTGACTTCGAATGAAGAAGCCCTAAGACCCGGTACTCTTGTGAAGATAACAGGTGTAAATAACAATATACTTATTGTTAGCCCAATGATTTAAATCAACAAAAACAATCATAAACAATTTAAAACTTAAACAAACATGCCAAATGAAATTATTGTAGTTGCTGCTATTATTATAGTCGTTTTTGTACTTATCTCGGCTATGGTATCAAGGTACAAACGTTGTCCGTCAGACAAAATATTGGTCGTTTATGGAAAGACAGGTGGAGCCTCTGCAAAGTGTATACACGGTGGAGGAGCATTTATTGTGCCTGTTGTCCAAGATTTTGCCTATTTAGATTTGAAGCCTATTTCTATAGAAGCAAATCTGACGAGTGCGCTGAGTAAACAGAATATACGTGTCGATGTACCTTGTCGATTTACTATTGCCATTTCGACAGAAAAGGAAAATATGAATAATGCTGCCGAAAGACTACTAGGATTGGCTACGGCTCAAATTCAAGAATTGGCGAAAGATATATTATTTGGACAATTACGTCTTGTTATTGCAACGATGATGATTGAAGAGATCAATTCGGATCGTGATAAATTTCTAGACAATATATCTAAAAATGTTGATACAGAATTGCGTAAAATTGGTTTGAAGCTGATAAACGTAAACGTTACCGATATTAATGACGAATCGGGTTATATTGATGCTTTAGGAAAAGAAGCTGCTGCAAAAGCTATTAATGAAGCGAAGATTAGTGTAGCTGAGCAAGAAAAAATAGGAGAAACTGGTAAGGCAATGGCCGATCGTGAACGTGATGTTCAGATTGCTGAAACTCATAGAGATCGCGATGTTAAGATTGCCATTACACAAAAAGATAGAGAAGTGAGTATTGCTGCTGCTGCAAGAGATGAGTCTATTGGTAAAGCAGAAGCAACCAGAGATACTCGTGTTAAGACAGCCGAAGCAAATGCTATTGCGGTCAAAGGTGAAAATGAATCTAAGATCGAAATTGCAGGTTCAGATGCTTTAAGACGTGAAAAAGAAGCAGAAGCAGCACGTGTTGCGGTTTCTGCAGAAAAAGTACAACAAGCGAAAGCTCTTGAAGAGGCTTATGTTGCTGAGCAAAAGGCAGAGCTTGCCCGTTCGGAAAGAGAGCGTTCGACTCAGATTGCGAATGTGGTAGTTCCTGCAGAGATAGAGAAACAAAAAGCTATTATCGAGGCACAAGCTCAAGCAGAGCAAATTCGTGAGAAAGCACGCGGAGAAGCAGATGCTATTTATGCTAAGATGGATGCAGAAGCTCGTGGTCTATTCGAAATATTGACTAAACAAGCCCAAGGTTATAAAGATGTAGTAGGTGCCGCAGGTGGTGATCCTGTTGCTGCTTATCAATTATTGTTAATAGAGAAACTTCCTGAGTTGGTTAAAACACAGGTGGAAGCTATTAAGAACATTAAGATTGATAAGATTACTGTATGGGATTCGGGAAATGGTGCTGATAATGGAAATACTAGTACAGCCAACTTTATGTCGGGTCTTATGAAGTCTGTTCCTCCATTGAATGATTTGTTCAACATGGCTGGATTGAATCTCCCTTCGTATCTGAAAGGTAACTCAGAAAAGAATGGCATAACTATTCCTTTAGCTCCTGCAGAAGAGGTGAAAGAAGATAAAAAGAAGGATAAATAATAGTTTATTTTAATATAGAAGCAGGGGTATCATATTGGTATCCCTGCTTTTTTATATGTGGTTTTCATCCTGTTGTTACATTGTTTAGGTACGGTGCAGTTGATAAAAAAATAAGGGTTACCCAATCGGGTAACCCTTATTTTAAATATATAATTGTCTAATTACTCATTAATCAACGAGAATAGCTCTTCAGCTGCTAATCTAGGACCATCTTTAGCTTTGCCATCAATAGCAAGTGAAGTATGTATCTCTCCTATTTTAACACCTGCATCTTTCATGTCCTTGAAGTAAGAGCGTACAAGAACTTCTGTTTCAGCTTGCTCTTGAACCGGACCAAACGGATTTGCAAAATATGATTTTACAAGACCTTTTTCTGTTGTTGTTCCTTTAGCTTTACGTGCCCCATCTTCAAAAATCGGAATAGATTTTTCTAGACTATCGTATATAAGGATTTTCTTCTCAGCTTCGTTGTAATTGTTAGCATATAAGAAGTAGTCGATAGGATAGCCTCTTGAGATGATTTCGTAAGTAGAAATCGGAATAGTTACACGTGCATTTATTTGATCCATATTGGTATATACACCTCTATCCAATTGCTCAAAAGCATATGCAGGGTCAAGGTCGTCAACACGTACAAATGCACCGATTTCAGTTCCATATCCTTTTATTGAACCATCTTCTTCTTTCTTAAGATATCCCATATCATCGAAAATGATTCGCATATGGCGGATATAATTTTCGTTTAATGTACGGAATGCTTCAAGGCTTTCTGATTTTCCGGCACCGCTATCACCCATAATAATGATGTTAGATTCTTTACCATTCTTAAGAACGATATTAACCATAGCACCATGAATAGGAAGACGGTTTTGCTCTATTTGTTTCACATTGTGAAGTGTTAAAAGCATTTTCTTCATATAACCGAAATAGTCGATATCGTCGCAATAATTAGCATATCCGATAAGGATGTCATTCTTTTTATCTTTATAGTAGAATGTGCGTTTTTCTTCTTCCCCATCAGGATAGCCAAATACGTAGATAATATCCGGTTTTTTGCCGATATATTCACTTTCTTTCGCTAGTTCGAAAAGATTAGCTAAGCCAATTCCGTGAACCATAAAGTCCTTGTGGAAATAAACGAAAGTAAGCATGCTTCCTACTTTTGCAGGAAATACAAACCAATCATCTTCGTTAAGTACAATATTCTCTAATGGATTTTGTTGATGTTCTTGGAAGATACCATCTCGTGTATTTTTCTTAGTATAAGAGATGAATGGTGGTTGGAATACTACGGTACTAATAAAAGGTATTGATGTCAAACCTTTATATTCTATCGGGCAATTCCAGTTTACTTCGTTAAGAGTAAGTCCTGCATTTGCACCGGCTGTCATCTGGCGATAAACTCTGGTTTCATGACCATTTATCGTTTCTTGTATTCTACGGAATGTGGCAAGTAGCAGATCGTTAAACATATCGTTAGCTTGGATAAAACGAACACTTTGTAAGCCATCCCCTAAGCGATTGTTTCGAACAACAGTATAGCGTTCAAGTCTTTTCCAATATGTAAATAATAATTCTGTCAATTCGATAAATAAGTCTTTATCTTCAAAGAATTTAGAATATTTATTATCTACTGCTACAACTTCATCTATGCTGAAAACTGTTAATAGTTTGAATACTTCTATAATAGAGTCAATTAAATCATCTTCCGATTTGAAGTCTTTAATATAATAATCATAGATTACTTGCTCCTCTTTCTTTAATACTTGTTTTACGAAAGATTCTATAACGCGTCTAAATCCATAACTATTTAAGAGTTTCTGTTTTGTGTCACAATATTTCAATGTAAAATTGATCATTGCTCTTCCACGTGAAAGTGTAAATTCATGTAACATAATGTAATATATCTGGTTAAATTAATATTAAGAAGAAATCTTATTCCCCAAATCTTAGCAAAGATAGCGAAATATTTTATTTTTGGAGTTATTTTGATTCGTTTTAAATAAGCCCGTTCGTTAATTTTTGTTTTAAAATATGGCATATAATGCTTATTTCAAAACTAATTCGAATGACTACTTGTTTACTCTTTATATCACAAATCTAAAACTAAATAATTATGGCTTCAAAAATTTCTACACTACTAGGAGATCAAAGTGAATTGTTATTAAACCATGTTTGTAAGACTATCGATAAGTCGTTAATTCATGCTCCTCAATCGAATGTAATCGATGATATTTGGATTAATTCGGATCGAAATATACCGACACTTAACAGTTTGCAGCGTTTATTTGGACATGGGCGTTTGGCCGGTACCGGATACTTATCAATTTTACCTATCGATCAAGGAATAGAACATTCAGCAGGTGCTTCGTTTGCTCCTAATCCTATATATTTTGATCCTGAAAACATTGTAAAACTTGCTATTGAGGCTGATTGCAATGCAGTTGCGTCGACTTATGGAGTATTAGGTTCAGTAGCTCGTAAATATGCTCATAAAATTCCTTTTGTGGTTAAGATCAATCACAATGAACTTCTATCCTACCCTAACTCGTATGATCAGATAATGTTTGGTACAATTAAGGATGCATGGAATATGGGAGCTGCTGCTGTTGGTGCAACGATTTATTTTGGTTCGCCCGAAAGCAGACGCCAAATTGTAGATGTAGCTAAAGCTTTCGAATATGCTCATGAACTAGGCATGGCAACTATTCTTTGGTGTTACTTAAGAAATAGTGGATTTAAGAAAGACGGTGTGGATTATGATTCTGCTGCGGATCTTACCGGACAAGCAAACCATTTGGGAGTAACTATAAAAGCAGATATAGTGAAACAAAAATTGCCTACAAATAATGGTGGATTTACTGCAATTAACTTTGGTAAGTCTGATCCTCGTATGTATACGGAATTATCGACCAATCATCCAATCGATCTTTGTCGTTATCAGGTAGCGAATGGTTACATGGGACGTGCAGGGTTGATAAACTCTGGTGGAGAATCTCATGGTTCTTCGGATCTTAAGGATGCTGTATTTACTGCTGTTGTAAATAAACGTGCTGGAGGTATGGGGTTGATCTGTGGACGTAAAGCATTTCAAAAGCCAATGAAAGAAGGTATAGAACTTATTCATACTATTCAAGATGTTTATTTGGATGATAGCATAACTTTGGCATAAATAAGATTGACGAGATTTATTTAATTAATACAAAAATATAGCAGTAAGATAGTCTTACTGCTATATTTTTATCTATCCTTTCTATGTCCTTTTAATCAGACTAAATTCTTCCATATACAAAAAAGAGCTACCCATTGGATAGCTCTTTTTATATATTACACTTGTATTATTTTGCTGTGAAAATAACTACACGATTCCAAGCATCGATTTGGAATGGTTGTACTCTGTCACCACTTGCTTCAACAGTTATACGAGATGCAGCGATACCATATTTGTCAGTAAGGATATCGGCAACAGCTTTAGCACGTTGCTCAGATAGACGTTGGTTGATAGCGGCTGTGCCTGTACTCTTATCAGCATAACCTGTAACAGTGATGTTCACTGAAGGATTTTCTTGTAGATATTTGGCAGCATTGTAGATATTGATATCTTGATTTTGCTCTAGTTTAGCACTTCCTAGGCGGAATACTACAACAGCATTCATCAATACTTCTGTATCGCCTACTACTTGTTTAACAATTGGAGCTACCGGCTCAGGTTTAGCAGCTAACGCAGCTTTAACTTCAGCTATTTGCTTGTCTTTTTCGTTTAATTGAGCTCTTTGTTGATTAATTTGGTCATTTAATGATCTAATTTGTGCAGGATCTAGAACATCAACTGTTTCAAAACCTTTTTTGTTAAATCTGTAAGTCAAACCAGCTAATACATTTAGAGTACCATCATAGTTCTTTCCTTCAACATTACCATTGAATCTATCTGGCATTAAATTACCTATAGCTTCTAAGTTGATACTTAGATCGTCATTTAAACGAAAATCACCTTGTAAACCAATACGTGGGATAATGCTATTCGTTCTAGCAGCATAATAAGTAGTAGTATTTTCAAAACCATGAACATACGCTACCCCTAAGATACCTATTAGATTGAATGGTTTATCACCTTCATATGTTGTGAACAGATTTGTTAGATTCAATAATCCGTCAACACTAGTTTGGATATAATTAATCTTGTAAGATTTATCAAGAGGCGCAAAATAATTTTTAGACTCCCATCCACCTACTTGTAAACGAGCACCTATTTCAGGAGAAAAGTATTTACCTGCAGATAATGCTACATGTGGGCTTAGAACATCGCCTAATGAAGCGTCACGGTTATATTCACTAAAAGTGTATGAACCTCCGACTTGTCCTTGAATAAACCAATTATCTCCAAAGCCATACTTTTTTAGACCTTTTTCTTGTGCAAAGCCTGATATTGCCAACGATAGTGCAGCAACTGTTAAAATAATTTTTTTCATCTTGTATTTACTATGTTAATATTAAACTACCTAATAGAACACCTTATTGTTTATTTTTGTTCTATACTTGAGGTAATAATACGCCAAATGTAACAAGTTTTCTAGTTACTTTTTTTCTTTTTTCACTATATTTTTTGATTTGTATAATTTATTTTAATACATTTGTATATATGTATATACAAATAATAATACTTAATAACAATACTAATAATCACTTATATCTCTAAAAAATGAAAATACATTTTCGTCAGTTGATAAACGGTTCTGCTCTATTTCTCATTTCGATGTCGTTTATAGCTTGCAACAATACAAATACAGCTATGAGTCCGGAGCTATCAGCTAAAATTAGTGCTGATGAAAGACTAAGTACTGTGTCACAGAAAGCGGAAGATCTCATCAAATCAGGTTTCAATGCGGGGGACGGATATTCTGAAGTTTGGATTCGCGACTTAAATACTTTTGTAGAACCGGCTTGCAAAGTATCAGATACGGAGAAATTGAAAGATGCATTGCTTACGTTTTTTAAATTTCAAGGAACGGATGGCAATATAGTAGATGGATATACAGCTATCAAAAATGCAAATGGCGGTACATTTTTCTTTAGCGAATTAGCCCCCGAATTTGCAGCTCATAAGAATACTGTAGAAACGGATCAGGAGACTTCTCTTATTCAGGCTATATATAAATATGTAACGACTACCGGAGACAAAGACTTCTTGAAAGAAGAGATTGCAGGAAGGTCGGTACAGGAACGTATGTCGGATGCACTGAACTTCTTGTTGAAGGAAAGATACAATGAAGAGTATGGTCTGCTATGGGGAGCTACAACAGCCGATTGGGGCGATGTGCAGCCTGAACATGACTGGGGTGTGTACATCGATAGTTCGTCACACTTTACAATTGATATATATGACAATGCAATGTTCCTTATCGCTATTGATAATTATATAAATCTCGTTACAGACCAGAATATAAAAGATATGTGGGCAAAAACACATAAAAAAATAGCTGATAATACACGTAAGCACCTATGGGACGAAGCCAATCAAAAATTTATCCCACATATTTATCTAAATGGTTCACCATTTCCTGCCGACTTTAACGAAAATGCAATCTACTATCATGGTGGAACAGCTGTGGCTATAGAAGCAGGCTTATTAAGCAAGGAAGAAATAAAGACTGCATACAAAAAAATGCAGGAAAATGTAAAAGCAGCAGGAGCGCAGACCATCGGGCTGACAATGTATCCTGTATATCCGAATGGTTTTTTCAAAAATCCGGGCATGCATGAATATGGCTACCAAAATGGTGGAGATTGGACATGGTTTGGCGGACGTATGGTTCAACAGTTAGTAGCTAATGGATTTTATGACGAAGCCTACGAAGCATTATCTCCTATGTTGGATAGAGTTATCAAACATAATGGTTTCTACGAGTGGTGGACGCCTGCGGGTGAGCCTAAAGGCTCAGGAATGTTCAGAGGTTCAGCAGGTGTATTGTGGAAAGCAATAAAGATGCTTGAAGAGAAGAAATAAATTTACTTACAGACAGAAATGCAGCAATTAGGAAATTTCCTAATTGCTGCATTTTATTTTATATTAATATGCGAGTTATGAATAATTAGTTTTTCATACAACGGATATAAGCCATTCCACTGCTAATACCAAAATCTCCTTGAAAAACATGGTTTTCGGTATCATATAACCGACGAAAATATCCGTTTGTTGCGGATTTAGTACTACTAGCCCATAAGGATATGTTAGAACCCAAACCATACCGTACACCAACATTTATATGTCCTGTGAGCAATATATTAAGTCCTGCACCGTGACATATAGGATAGCTCAATCCTCCTGTCGCTGTAGTAAGTACTTTAGTTGTAGATTTCATATTAATGGCAACATCAGTTACCGCTGTAGATTTACCAGAGCCATATAATGTGGGATTGGCCGCAACCTCATCAATCAAAGTTTGCCAGTCTTTATTGGAAGGTAATTTCCATCCATCGGGACAAATACCTTGCACTGCTGCATGGCCTAGAGCTCCTTCATCGACTGTTCCCGTTTTTCCATTTGTGGCTGCAGCCCACGAATATAGTAATCCGTATTCAGGATGCAACTGAAATGTAGAGCCCGTATTATTGTCAGGATATTGATAATATTTATCCGATGCATTTGCAACAAATCCCTGAGTCAAAGATATACCTGTTGCATACTGTTTTACTCTCAAGTTTTCAAGCATCCAAGTGCCGGCATTATTGAAAGTTCGTGCCGGATATGAGTTCCCATCTTTATCTGTTACTATTTCAAAACCTTTATTTTCACCTGATATAGATGTCCACTCAATACCGTTCCAGACAAATACACCTGTGCATAGCACATTCTTTTCTGTTACGTTATACAAGATTAAACCAATATGATTATCTTTTAATGACAGTTTATTATTTGTATATTCAACTGTTTCCAAGCCAGTCTTTGCATCAATAAACATTGGATATAGTTCGTACTTATTAGTAAGAGCGACACGGGGTGCGCCTAAGCCTTTGGTGGCATTAGAACTACCATCAGTTACTCCATCTACATTTTTTAATTGCAACAGAGAGCCTCGACTTGGAGTCTCATTTGAACCTACTGTCACCTGAGCACTCAAGTCTAATATTAAGATGTTCAAAATAAGAAATGTAGATACATACATTATTTTAAATGTGTTCATAATCTGTTTGCGTAATGATTTTAGGACGTAATTTAATTTGTGAATAGGTTTTATATATTGTCTATGCGCAAATAATTAATTGAGCAAAAACTATTAAAATATTAGATAAAGGTAAAATAAAAAAGTAAGCAATTATATTTTTATCGAGCAAATTTTCAATTCATTAAAAACTTAAAATGTTTAATAATAATATGTTATCAGGTATGAGTCTATCTCAAGCTTATACTATTAATTCAAATTCTCTATAATTCAGGGAACCGGATCGTATCCATGCCCTCCCCAAGGATGGCAACGGCTAATTCGCTTTGCTGCGAGCCAGAAGCCTTTGATTGGACCATATTTCTTTATCGCTTGCACTGCATAGTCAGAACAGGTGGGCGTATATCTACATGCTGCTGGCAGCATTGGAGAAATAAAATAGCGGTAGAAATATATGGGTCCTAAAAGAATATAAGAAAGTAGCTTTTTCATTTATTCTCAAATCTATCTGATAGCTGGTTGATTGTCTTTAACATCGATTTTTCTATTTCCCCGTAGGTCGGCAACTCGTCTTTTAGGTATAGGAAAGCAATCTCCAACCTTTTTCCATTTACTTTCAGCAGATCATGAATAGGCTGCTTGTTTAATCGATATGCCTCTCGGATTAGGCGCTTTACTCTATTTCGTTTAACTGCTCTCTTAAACTTCTTTTTCGACACACTGGCTAATACAGTTGGCACCTGTTTTTCTTCATTCAATTCATCCTCTACGAAATAGACTACCCGCAACGGATAGGCTATGAAAGACTCTCCTTGTGCAAAAAGTCGGTCTATAGACTTTTGGCTACATAATTTCTCATTCTTTGGAAACGTATTTGAAGGAGTTGAATTTTCTATCATCTATATAAGCTTATACGGACAAAGGTAACAAGTTATAGTATTTCCAACAACTGTAACATACCAATATTTGTTGCACGCATAATATTTGATTCCCGATACTTACCTAATTGATATTTTCGGGAAAGACATTTATTCTTATACATGGTACATATCCAGACTGTTCCAACCGGTTTCTCGTCTGTACCACCGTCTGGTCCGGCAATTCCTGATACTGCAATAGCACAATCTACATTAAGCGCTTTTTGTACACCCTTTGCCATTTCTATCACAATTGTTTCACTTACTGCTCCAAACTGATCGAGAGACTGTTGAGAGACATTCAGCATATTTACTTTAACTTCGTTGGCGTAAGAAACAATACTGCCTTTAAAATAGCGAGAAGAACCTGCGACAGACGTAATGAGATGGGCAATATTTCCCCCTGTGCAACTCTCAGCAGTAGCTAGAGTCAATCCTTTCTCAAAAAGATGCTCTCCCAGTATTTTTTCGATCGAAATATCCTTCTCGGCTAAAATAGCTTCCCCTAGTAAGTCCTCCAATTTCTTTACTTGCGCATCCAATTCAGGTCTGCGATGCTCGCCTTTCACAAATAAGCGGAGTTTCATCAGACCAAGAGAGGGAAGGTAAGCTAAACCAAATCCTTCGGGTAAGTCATTTTCAAAATCTGTCAAATGAATAGCGAGTGCAGATTCGGTATATCCGCCAACTATAAGCACCTTGTTCACATACGATACTGTTTCATATTTTGCTTTGAGACGAGGTATTATCTCACACTCCATTACATATTTCATTTCGTAAGGTACGCCCGGTAAAGATACCAGAACTTTATCTTTATAATCGAACCATGTAATAGGTGCAGTCCCTACCTTATTTTGAATCACAGTACAATCCATTGGTACATAAGCTTGATTGCGCGTTAATTCGTTCAGAGAGGTGATATTGGTTATTACATTATTAATATTTTCGAGCACAGTATCATCAAAAACAAGCGATGTTCCGAAATAGTCACAAAGTGTTTTCTTTGTTATATCGTCTTTTGTAGGTCCTAAACCTCCGGTCATTAAAATAACATCAACACGTTGAAAGACATCGTCTATGGTATTTTTGATTTGTTGGGCATCATCACCAATAGCAACCTTCTCTTCAATTTCAAATCCGGCTAAAGTCATCTTCTGTGCCATCCAAGAAGAGTTGGTATCTACAATTTGTCCGATAAGTATCTCATCACCAATAGTTACAATTGCTGTTTTCATTATTTATAGTTGTATTGATCGTTATAAAAATTAGAAGCCGGTAACCAAAAGTCGCTTGGCTCCGTTTAATCCGCATTTTTGATATTTATTGTAGGCTGTAGCAGCGCTAATTCTTACAGCGGCATCATCGCCACCATTTATGTAAGTGTCTATTGCATCATGAAGGGTATATGCTTCGGGACACATCAAATGTGTTGTCCAAAGCAGCGGATTTACCTTTGCTGACCTGAGATAGGGAGCAAAATACTGTTTACTGGCACATGCCAAAATTATAGCATCGCGCTTTTGATCATCTTTACTTTGATATGTATTTTGCAGGGAGAAATCCATCAATCCGTTATGTCCGATATAAGATACCAACTTGGCATTGCCATTCAGCCCGATAACAGTATTACCAACCATCAATGTATCTTTCTTGGCACCCGAGCATGAATTAAGAAAATCAATGGTACATTCTTTTATATTTTTACCATCATAAGCATCAGCTACAAGGTAGAAGTTCTTCGTTTTATGTTTAAAAACGATTCGTTCCAACCGTATATCATCTACTTTATATCGTTTTACTTCTTTCCAATCGGCACTTTTTTTAAAATAAGTGCGAATACCATATCCGCATCCCCAATACAGATTTGTATGCGGATCTTGACCGTTTCCTATTCCTTTGGGCACTTTTACTATACCTTGATATTGGTTGTCGCAAAGAGCTACCATTACATGTATTGCCTGTGTAGATTGAGAGTAAAGAGAATAATAGGCAAGTAAGCAGAAACTGATAACGATTATTCTTTTAAGCATATTTTAATATCATTAATATTATTCATTAGGAAGATTCAATAAATGGCTATATATAAGGGAGATAAAAGCTTTTTGCTCGCTGCCATTCTTCTTTATTATCTTATTCCAAGCACTAGGCTTATATTTTATATCATTGCCATTGCTATCTTTATATACTTTATTATCAAATACATCTTTGGAGAGAGATGCTGAATTGTTCTTATTATTTTTGAACTTGAGGCTATCGAAAATATCGACAGAGTACTCTTCCTGATACCTTTCTATCTTCCAAAAACGGTCTAGTAACCAATAAAGTATGTTGATTTCATCACCATGAAAATCGGCATATATTTCTGGCCAGAATTCTTTGGAATAACTTACCTTATTCCCTCTGCTATCCTGATATATTTTATTGTCAAACACATCTTTCGAAAGAGAAGCGTTTAGACCATCATTCCCCTGATATTGTAATGCTCCGAAAATATCTATCTTGTAACTTTCTTTATTATTAGTTTTACGTTGATGGCTATCTATAAGCCAATAAAACAGTTCATATTCATCATCTTGATAATAGCCTAAGAATTTTGGCCATAGTTCTTTTGAATATATTATTTCATTGCCATTACTATCTTTGTAAGTATGGTTATCGAATATGTCTTTTGATAGCGATGCTGTAAAGCCTTTTTTATTTTCATATTGTAGATTGTCATGTATATCTAATGAAATTTTTCCGGCGGGTCGGCGATTATTATGACCTCTGGTTTGAGCGGAAATACCCAGAGTAAACAAAGCTAAAATAAAGAAGATTATATATCGTTTCATAGTTTTCAATTTGTGCCTAAATGTACATATTCTATGAATGATGTTGATCTAAAAAGAAGAAAATATTACTCTTATTTTTGAAGCATCTTCATACGTTGCAGCAAAGTTGGATGTGAATAATAGAAAAATACATACAACGGATCGGGATTTAGATTGCTTAACGATTTGACTGATAATTTCTTTAATCCGCTTACCAAATATTCTGAATAGCCGAAACTTGCAGCATAAGCATCTGCTTGATATTCATTTTTGCGGCTAAGAACACTCGATAATATACCTAAAAATAAGGAGATTGGGGTAAATAGTAATGAGAATGCTATTAATCCTAAGTGAAACAATGGAACATTGCCACCCAAAGCCATTGCAATGTATGGATTTCCTAAGAATAAAGAAAGGATAAACAATACTGCCCCTGCATAAAGTATAGAGATAAGCATACTTTGCAATGTATGTTTTTTCTTATAATGACCTATCTCGTGAGCAAGTACGGCTACTATTTCGTCCGTAGTAAGATCATTGATCAATGTATCGAAAAGTACAATACGTTTCTTTGAGCCAAAACCGGTAAAATAGGCATTTGCTTTTGACGAACGTTTCGAAGCGTCCATCACATAAATATTATTGATACCGAAACCTGCTTTTCGTCCGAAAGCTTCGATCTCGTTTCTTAACTCTCCCTCTTCGAGTGGAGTTTGTTTGTTGAAAAGAGGTACAATTATATTTGAGTAGAAAAGCGTCATGAACAGTGAAAAGATGGTAATCACACCCCATGCATATAACCAAGCAAGAGAACCTAAACTGCTGTATAGCCATGTGATCAAAGCAAGTATAACTCCACCTAAAATGATTGTAAGTAGAAGACTTTTAAGCTGATCCAGCCAAAATATTTTCTTCGTGGATTTATTGAAACCGAATCGTTCTTCAATCACAAATGTTCCGTAATAGCTAAAAGGTAAAGATATAATCTCATTGGCTACGTAAATAACTCCGAAAAATGAAAGAGTAAGACATATTTCATTATCAATATATTGCCTCAATAAATTATCTAACCAACCAAAACCGCCTAACAGCAAAATACCCAATAATACAACGAAAGAAAATAGGCCGGTGTATAAACCGAATCGGCTGTTAACTTTCTGATAAGCCTGCTGTTTTGTATACTCTTCTTTATCGTATATTCCTTCGAGTTGTGGAGGAATCTCAGGACTCATCCTTTTGCGATTGCGGTAAGACAGGTACTGTGTCCAGAAAAAGTCGAGAACGAAAATAAAAATAATTAGGAGGAAATAGAATGTTTCGTTTTTCATAATTTAATCCATCAGAAATTTTAGTTGCTCGCTGGTCATCGTGGGCATAAATTCAATTATCTCGTAGTTTGCTATGTTATTCTGATTGAAAGGGTCTTCTGACAAAATTTGCTCAAAAGCCCTCCTATCACTACATTTTGCCAAGATTACGCCACCCGTTCTGGGTAGTTTTCTACCCGATGCCATAAAATGACCTGATGCGTAATATTTATTTAAATATTCGACATGCCTGTCAATATATTTTTCGACCTCCTCAATAGGAACTTTATACGATAACAGAGCAATAAACATACAATTTCAGTTTGGTTATCTATTTACATTACAACGCGCGAGAAAGGAGCAGCACTCATTTCGCAAAACTCACCATCCAGATATTTAAAATAGCCTGTCATGGCTATCATAGCTGCATTGTCGGTAGTGTAACCAAATGGAGGAATGTGTATCTTCCACCCGAAACGCTTGGCATGATCTTCGAAGGCTGCACGCAATCCCGAATTAGCTGATACTCCTCCGGCTACTGCAACTTCTTTGATATTTAAATCTTTGGCTGCTTTTCGCACTTGGTCCATCAGTACATCGATAATTGTTTTTTGAAGTGATGCGCATAAATCTTCTTTGTTCTTTTCTATGAAGTCAGCGTCATTTTTTAGTTCGTCGCGCAATAAGTAAAGGAAAGAGGTTTTTAGTCCGCTAAAGCTATAGTCGTAACCTTTTACATGCGGTTTATTAAACTTAAACCTGTTTGCGTCTCCAAGCTTAGCCAAACGGTCTACAACTGGTCCTCCGGGATAGCCTAACCCCATCACTTTGGCGCACTTGTCGAATGCTTCACCTGCGGCATCGTCTATGGTCTGCCCTATTATTTCCATTTCTTTATACGATTTTACAACGATAATCTGGGAATTACCACCCGATACCAATAAGCAAAGAAAAGGATACTGCGGTTGATTGTCATCGTCTTTATCTTCTTTGATAAAATGAGCCAATACATGCGCATGTAAGTGATTAACATCCACCATCGGGATATTTAAAGCCGAAGACAGACCTTTAGCAAAAGATGTGCCTACAAGCAACGAACCCATCAATCCGGGGCCTCTGGTGAAAGCGATAGCAGTCAGGTCTTCACGTTTAACACCTGCTTTTGCCAATGCTTGATCTACCACAGGTATTATATTCTGCTGATGTGCACGCGAAGCCAGTTCGGGTACAACGCCGCCGTAGCTTTCGTGTACCTTCTGGCTAGATATTATGTTTGATAAAAGAACGCCATCTTGTATGACCGCCGCAGCTGTATCATCGCAAGACGACTCTATTCCTAATATAGTTATCATATATTTAAAAATTCACTTTAATATGAATTATATTGATTCGAAAATTTTTCTTAGATGCATCAATTCAGTTTTCACCTGATTCATTCCGATCAAACCACCTGACATACCAGATGTCGCTTTCGCCACTCCTACTTTTATTTCTTCCGGATTGCTAGCATCTAGTGATACCTGAAATTTGAAATATTTAGACATAGCACCCAATATTAATCTCATTATGCGATTACCCTTTTCATATAAGCCATTGCCTAAATGTTTATATCCGATAGATAGCATTTTCTCATTAATTATGTTTTCTAATTCTGATTGTGATGTGCCTGAGTATACATATACAAATCTCTCGCTGGAGTTAAGATCAACTCCTCTAAAATATCCCATTGTTTTTTACGTTATTAATTAATAAATAAATGTAAGTTTGTAGTTCATTAGGCAAAAGTAGAAAATAAAACTATCAGCACAAAGTAAGAATACTTAAAAGGTTAGATATGAAAAAAATTAGTTACCTACTCATTATACTATTCTCTTTTATCGGTTGCTCAAGCACGGTGAAAAAGGATAATGAACAACAAGATAAAGTGTCGATAATGCGTTTCGATAGGGATTTGAATGACTATATACAAAACCCTGCGACAGAAAAAGAATCTGCTCTAAAAAGTAAATATCCGGCCTTGCTTCCTGCGCTAGGACAAATAACAATCAATCAGCTAGCAGCAAACGATCCGGCTTTCTTTCCTGATCTTCGCGAATATTTTTCGCATGCAGCACTTCAAAAAATATATAAAGATGCATTAAAGACTTTTGATAACACTACTTCTTACGAAGAAGAATTAACTAAGGCTAATGCATTGATAGCGGAAAATTTATCCGGTGCTTCGTTACCTCAGTTAGCAATGCATGTTTCCGGATTTAAAGAGAATGTAATCATACTGAATAATATGATCTCAATATCTACAGATAAATATTTGGGCAGTAATTATCCTGCTTATCAAGAATTTTTCGCTCCTTATCAGCGTCAGCAAATGACACCCAAAATGGTTGTCAGAGATTATCTGAAAGCCTGGATAATGAGTGATATTATTAAATCGGACAATGATGATCAGGAAACACTTTTATCAGCTATGGTCGAAGAAGGAAAAATCCTTTATATATTATCTGTTCTCCTACCCGATTATAATGCGAACGATTTAATTGGTTACACCGCTGACCAAACTAAATGGTGTGTAGAAAATGAGAAGTCTGTTTGGCAGACAATGATCAAGCAGAGTAATATATACACAAGCGATCATATGATTATAACAAGATATGTCAACGATGCTCCTTATACTTCTACTCTTTCTCTCCAATCTCCTGGGCGTGTAGGTGCGTGGGTTGGCTGGCAAATCGTGTTCCAATATGCAAAAAAAACTAATGCGTCAATACAAGATATTATAACTCTTGATCCTCAAGAAATATTGAAAGAATCGAAGTATAACCCTTGATCAGATATTATCGAAATAGTTAAAATGCAGCCTTAAATTAAGGCTGCATTTTTTGTATTTAAAAAGTTATTAACAGCCTGTTTATAACTTAACTATTTATTCAGCGTAAAAACTATTATCTTTGAGTATAAAATCAAAAATATACATGGTCGACAATAATTATAAGAATCAGCGGAAAGGAAAACCGAAAGAAATGCAACAGATGTCTGATATAGGCAGAGTACAACCTCAAGCCAGAGAGCTGGAAGAAGCTGTATTAGGAGCATTGATGTTAGAGAAAGACGCTTATTCGCTTGTGAGTGATATACTTAAACCCGATAGTTTTTACGATCCTATTCATCAGATAGTCTACAGAGCTATTGTAGACTTAGCTGTTCGTCAGGCTCCTATCGATATGTTGACAGTTGTAGAGCAACTTAAAAAAGACGGAGAATTAGAGACAGTAGGTGGTCCTGTATATGTTGCCCAACTTACAGAAAAAGTAGGTTCGGCAGCACATATCGAATTTCATGCCCGTATCATTGCACAAAAATATCTGGCTCGGGAATTGATAGCTTTTTCTTCTTCAGTTACAAACAAGGCTTTTGACGAAACATCAGACGTAGACGATTTGATGCAGGAAGCTGAAGGTAAGCTTTTCGAAATATCGCAAGGTAATGTAAAGAAAGATGTTACACAGATTAATCCTGTTATAAAAGAAGCCCTGAACTTGCTCGAGATTGCCGCCAATCGCGATGATGGATTAAGTGGTTTACAAACCGGATTCGATGCACTGGATAAAATAACATCAGGGTGGCAGAATTCTGACCTTGTTATTATCGCAGCACGTCCTGCGATGGGGAAAACAGCTTTCGTACTTTCGATGGCTAAGAATATGGCTGTTACTTACAATTACCCTGTTGCTTTGTTCTCACTCGAGATGGCGAATGTACAGCTTGTAAATCGTCTGATTGTTAACACTTGCGAGATTCCCGGAGAGAAAATAAAGAACGGTAGACTAGAGCCTTATGAATGGGAACAACTCGATTTTAAGATAAAAGAGCTGTACGATGCCCCGCTATATATTGACGATACACCCAGTTTATCGGTATTCGAATTACGTACAAAGGCACGTCGCTTGGTTCGTGAACATGGAGTAAGAATGATTATTATCGACTATCTCCAATTGATGAACGCCAGTGGTATGCAGTATGGTAGCCGTGAGCAAGAGGTAAGTATGATTTCCCGTTCGTTAAAAGGATTAGCGAAAGAACTTAATATTCCTATCATTGCTTTGTCGCAGTTGAATCGTGGAGTAGAAGGACGTGCAGGAGCGGAAGGTAAACGACCACAATTATCAGACCTTCGTGAATCGGGTGCAATCGAGCAGGATGCCGATATGGTTTGCTTTATTCACCGTCCCGAATATTATAAAATACTCGAAGATGAGAAGGGTAATTCGTTGATAGGTCTTGCGGAAATTATTATTGCCAAGCATCGTAATGGTGCTACAGCAGACGTATTGCTCCGATTCAAAAGTGAGTTTGCCCGTTTCCAAAATATAGACGACGATTATAATATTGGAGGAGGTCAATTTACATCTAAAATCAATATGAATGGAAATGCAGCACCTAGCCCTACTGATTTTCAACCAATGGCGGGTGGAAGTGATTTTGTTCCATTCTGATGTTTTAAATTACACATAAAGAAGTCGTCTTGACTTTTTGTTTTTCGTATTATTTTGTCATCCTGAGGAACGAAGGATCTGGGTTAGGAGATGCTTCACTATCGTTCAGCATGACAAAGAGAGTAAAAAACAAACAAAAAGAAAATCTTTTGAAAAGTCAAGACGACTTCAAAATTAATATCCTAAGAGGCTTTATTTTAAAGAAAAATCTCTTAGGATATCAAAAAATGAAAGTTCAAATTTATTTGTCTTTAAACCAATCTTCAAATCCTTTACGGGCATCGGACAGTTTGTCCTCCCAATGTTTTACCGAATTTTCCCCTATAATATCTGTAACATATTTAATAGCTAAAAAAGGTATATCAAATTCACGGCAGACAATGGCTTGCGCAAACGCCTCCATATCTACAACATCTCCGTCCATCGATGTAATCTCCGTAACAAAGCTGTCGCCTGTGTTACATGTTCCCACTCTACCGTTTGTTGAAGTCCAGTCCTCTAATATTTTCTTCTCTTTGTGTATAGGAGTGAAATCAACTTCGAACTCAATTCCCGGAAGTTTTACCATTTCATAATCCCGATCGATAAAACGGCGGCAAACAAATATGTTTCCAATTCTATGATTATGTGTCCCGGCTGTCCCCATATTTAGAACTAAGTCGGGACGGTTTTCGCATAGAGCTTTTGTAAGCATCATTGCAGATCGTATTTTGCCAATACCTGTATGAAGATATTCTATCTTGCATCCATTGATTGTAATAGGGACAAATTCTTCTTTAACAGCGTAAGTAACTAATATCTTATTCATCAGATTATATTTTTTGTACAAAAATAATATAATTATATATCAGATCAGGTCTTAATTTTCAGAGAATGAAAATTCATCGTTTTCCCATCAAATATAAGGATGCGGTTCAAGATCAAATCTCCAATCCCCGTTAGATACTTTATAGCTTCTGTAGCCTGTATGCTGCCTATAACCCCGGCAATAGAACCAAGTATGCCTATCTGTGCCGAAGTCGGAACAGTTCCTTCTTCAGGCGGATTATCAAAAACAGACCTGTAATCGGCATACCCCGGAATATAAGTCATTATTTCGCCCCGCAGAGCTAAAACAGCCCCATGAGAATATGGCTTTTGTTCTTTTACGCAGACATCGTTAATCAAAAATTTAGTGGTATAATTATCACAGCAATCAACAACAAAGTCGTACTCTTTTATGATCTCCGCTGCATTATCTGTTGTAAATTTGAAACCATAAGTATTGACCTTAACTTCGGGATTGAGAGCCGTCAGTTTTTCCTTAGCCGATTCGATTTTATTTTTTCCTAAATCAGTAGTCTGATGAAGTATTTGTCGTTGGAGGTTTGAAATATCCACTACATCATAATCAATGATACCTAGTGTGCCCACACCTGCGGCAGCCAGATAAAATAAAACAGGTGATCCCAATCCTCCGGCTCCAACTACTAAGACTTTTGATTGTTTAAGTTTTTGTTGACCGTCCTCTCCAAAGCCTTCTATCAATATATTTCTTGTATATCTATCCATATTTTTCTTTTAAATAAAAAGGTCTGAGATCTTATTGAAGACTTAAATCCCAATCTTTCCATACAACGTCATATCCTTGATTCTTAACTGCCGATAATACTGCGTCAGGACAACGGTCGTCATTTACAGCAAATTGTTCTAATTCGTCTTTATAGACCGCATATCCACCCGGATCGGTTTTTGAACCTGCGCTTAGCGACGTAATACCAAGCGTAGTCATATTATCCCTGAATAATTTATCTTCACGGGTAGATAAGGCTATCTCTATATCATGATCAAAAATGCGGTAAGCAAAGATGATCTGAGCCAGTTCTTTGTCAGACATAACTACATTCGGCTGAAACTCTTCCCCTTCATGTGGGCGCATACGTGGAAATGAAACCGAATATTTGGTCTGCCAATAAGTCTTTTGCAAGTATCTTAGATGTAGAGCCATCATTGTAGCATCAGTTCGCCAGTCTTCCAAGCCTATCAGTACACCTAATCCAATTTTATGTACTCCTGCCTTCCCCATCCGATCAAAACCATCAAGACGCCAATCGAATTTTGATTTCATTCCTTTAGGATGGTAGACCTTATACCTGGCTTTGTAGTATGTTTCCTGATAACAATATACTGCATTAAGTCCGGCATCAGTAAGTGTCTTATATTCTGTTTCTTTAAGCGGTTGTACTTCTATTGATATCGACGAGAAGTAGGGTTTTACCAAGCGGATTGCATTCTCCAGATAATCGACCCCTGCGTCTCGTGGGTTTTCTCCTGTAACTAACAAGATATGTTGGAAATCGCCAATCTTTTTAATAGCTTCTACTTCACGCATAATCTGTTCGTCGGTAAGAATTATACGTTTGATATCATTATTATGATTGAATCCGCAATATACGCAGTGATTAACACACGAATTGGTAAGATATAGCGGTACATAAAACTGTATAGTTTTACCAAAGCGCTGCTGTGTATATTTTCGGCTCAATACAGCCATCTGTTCCAAATAGGATTGAGCAGCGGGAGAGATTAATGCCATAAAATCATCCGTGTTAAGTCGGCTTTTGTTCAAAGCAATCTCTACATCTTTTGCTGTACGGGTATAGATTCGGGATTTAATATCATCCCAATCATACTCATTTATTAATTCTGTAAATTCCATCGTTAACATTCGTTGAGTTTAGCACATTCGTGCATTTCTTTTGTCAATTTCATTGCACAGAAATGAGGGCCACACATGGTACAATGATCACTCTCGTTATCCAATCTTCCTATTTTATAATACTCCAAAGCCTTTTCGGGATCTAATGATAAATTAAACTGATCTTTGCATCTGAAATCGTATCGAGCCTTGCTTAGTGCATTATCTCTTATTGCTGCTCCCGGGTGCTCTTTCGCTAGGTCTGCCGCATGAGCTGCTATTTTGTAAGCGATTACACCTGCTCTTACATCTTCTTTGTCGGGTAATCCTAAATGTTCTTTCGGGGTAACATAGCAGATCATAGCCGTGCCATACCAGGCAATTTGCGCTGCGCCAATGGCTGATGTGATATGATCGTAACCGGGAGCAATATCAGTAGTCAAAGGCCCTAATGTATAGAACGGAGCACCATGGCAATGAGCCAATTGTTCATCCATGTTTGCTTTAATCTTATGCATTGCTACATGCCCCGGACCTGAACATGGTGTCGCCACCCTTTCTTTGTTAATTCGCCTAAAACAGACAGTTCTGCAAACTGAGCGGCATCGTTTGCATCGGCAGTACAACCGGGGCGTAAACCATCGCCTAGCGAAATAGCTACATCGTATTGTTTCAATATTTCACATATATCATCGAAATGAGTGTAAAAGAAATTCTCCTTATTATGCATTGTCATCCAATTGCCGATAATAGATCCGCCACGTGATACAATACCTGTAGTGCGTCTTTTTACGAGTGCCAGATGAGACCGAAGTAATCCCGCATGAATGGTGAAATAATCTACTCCCTGCTCGCACTGTTCAATTAACGTATCACGATATATCTCCCAGTTAAGGTCTGCAATCTTGCCATTTACTTTTTCCAATGTCTGATATAAAGGCACAGTTCCTACAGGAACAGGAGTATTGCGGACTATCCATTCACGAGTCTCGTGGATATTTTCACCTGTCGATAAATCCATTAAGGTATCGCCTCCCCATTTGCAACTCCATACTGCTTTTTCCACTTCTTCGTCAATGCCTGACGAAAGGGCTGAATTACCTATGTTCGTGTTTATTTTAACTAGGAAATTTGTTCCGATAATCATCGGTTCGGCTTCGGGATGGTTGATATTAGCCGGAATAATGGCTCTGCCTGCTGCTATTTCGCTTCTTACAAATTCAGGGGTAATATGTGTTTTTATACCTAGTTCACCATTTTGCTGATTTTCACGGATAGCTACATATTCCATTTCTGGGGTAATGATTCCCTGCTGTGCATAATACATTTGTGTGATACTTTTACCTGTTTGTGCACGGCGAGGATAGTTTATCAAAGGAAAACGGATGGCATCTAATTTTTCATTAACCAAACGTTCATTACAATAATGAGATGTAAAAGCCGGTAACAGCTCTGTATCGTTTCTATCATTTATCCATTGCTCACGTATGCGTTGTAATCCTTTTGTTATGTCAATGGGAATATTAGGGTCGGAGTATTGACCACTTGTGTCATAAATGGTAACAGGAGCATTATATTCTTTTACCTCTTTTCCGTCGACAACTGTAATTGTATCCAACAATGATACCGAACGCATAGCCACGTTTATATCGTGAATTTCGCCTTTTACATATATCTTTTTCGATGAGGGGTAAGTAATACGATGATTTGTTTTCATAATTATTCTAAGTAAATGTAAATATTTAATGGGATATTTTATATCAATGACTGCCTATTGCTGTTATAGATAGAAAAGCAATAAATAGGTCTGCGACCTTACATTAAAAATGAGGTTAATGGACTACTTGCTTCTGCAAAGTTTAGTTGATTTGCCAATTGTGCTTCGAAAGCCATGCGTCCGCTTTCAACAGCGAGCTGAAATGCTTTTGCCATCGCAACGGGGTCACCTGCAATAGCAATCGCTGTATTTACAAGAACAGCATCGGCACCCATCTCCATAGCTTCTGCTGCATGCGACGGCGCACCTATTCCTGCATCTATAATTACAGGGATATTACTTTGCTCTATAATAATCTCAAGCAGATCCCGTGTCCGCAATCCTTTATTTGTTCCTATGGGAGCACCCAAGGGCATAACGGTTGCGGCTCCGGCATTTTCAAGTAGTTTGCAAAGTACAGGGTCTGCCTGTATATAAGGTAATACGATAAAGCCAAGTTTAGCTAGTTCTTCCGTTGCTTTCAATGTCTCTATCGGGTCGGGAAGAAGATATTTAGGATCGGGGTGAATTTCTAATTTCAGCCAGTTTGTTTCAAAAGCTTCACGAGCCAGTTGTGCAGCAAATACAACTTCTTTTGCATTGCGTACACCCGATGTGTTTGGCAGGAGTTGTATTCCCGGCTTTTTGATATGGATCAACATATTGTCTTGCTTATTTTCAAGATCAAGCCGTTTCATTGCTACTGTTACCATTTGTGTTTGTGAGGCAACAATGGCTTCACTCATTACATCATTGGAACTGAACTTGCCCGTTCCTAAAAAGAGTCGTGACTCGAACTCCTTTCCTGCTATCACTAAATTTTTCATAGCTGATATTTATTGATTAAGTTGATAATTTTCTGTGTTTCTTCTATCGGATTATCTGCGGATAGAATGGTAGAGGACAGTGCGATTCCGGATACTCCTGCACGCATAATGTCGGGAATGTCATTGATTGTTATTCCTCCGATAGCGAGTATAGGCAGATTTATGTTGTTTTCTTTGCATTGCCTTATAATTGATTGATAACCATTCAGTCCAAGAATAGGACTCAGGTTTTTCTTTGTTGTTGTAAAGCGGAAAGGACCCAAGCCGATGTAGTTCACACCCTCGTCATAGAGCCGTTTTATATCATCGAACGTGTTGGCTGTGCCTCCAATAATGAAGTCTTTCCCCAGTATTTTTCGTGCTTCACTGGGGAGCATATCTAACTTTCCGAGATGCACACCTTTAGCTTGCACCTTTTGGCAGACTACCACATGATCGTCGATATAAAGCAGTGCATCGTATTCGTTGCATAAGTCTTTTGCAGCTAAAGCTGTTCTTATTATATCATCTATGGGAGTATCCTTCATTCGTAATTGTATCTGTCGGCATCCCCCTTTTAATGCAATTTCTATCGATTGCAGGTAATCGAATTGTTGTGTTCGATGTGTTATAAATAAGAGTCCTTTCATTATTGGTTGCATATGGATTTAAGTTTATTAAATCGTTCTAACAGAGCATTCTCATCTCTATTCTCTTTGAAGTTTTTCCATAGTCCGCCTAAAACGGCTACTCCGCCAAACCCATAGGATACAGCAATTGGAATAGTATCTGAATCAATCCCACCCAGAGCAATAACCTTCTCTGTTATTATATTCAGATTCGTAGCTTCTATTAATTCTTCATGCGTAAAAGCACGGCTATACCCTGACTTTGATATACTATCGAAAATAGGACTCAAGAATACATAATTAAAATCATCCGAAGTTTCTAAACAATCAAGAGAGTGACAAGAACGACTAACAGAAAGCAATACTTTATTTGGTCGAATTGTATTTCTGCTGTTCAGATGTACTCCTTTCAGATCGAAATAATTAACTAATGAGAAATGATCATGTAGCACAATCCTATCGTGATATTTCGAAGCTATCTGAGATAGCAAAAGATATACTTCCTGTTCGGAGGATAAAGGTTTACGCAGATGCAATGTCAATACGCCGTTTTTGAAAAGTTTATTGAGAATTTGGGCTTCATTTTCAATTATCTCTTCAAGAGTGATTACTACTAAACTAATCATAGTTATCCTCCCGATACGGCTTGTATCAACATTAATTCATCATTCTCCGATAATATAGTTTTTGCCCATTCGTTTTTAGGAATAACTTCATAATCGATAGCAATGGCAATACCTTGCGATTTTAGCCCAAGATCTTCAATAAAAGAAGCTATAGTTGCTCTCTCTTTTATTTCATGATTTTGGCCATTTAACTTAATAATCATATTGTTTAGTATTTAATGGTTCTGGTTTGAAAAAATGATTAAGTGGACCGCAGCCTTTTCCTGTGATAATATCTTTTCCGGAATATATGGCATTGGTAATGTACTGCTTTGCAGCTCTGACAGCTATTTCAATATCCATACCTAAAGCCATGTATGCCGCAATAGCAGATGATAGGGTACAGCCTGTACCATGCAAATTACTTGTTCGGATATTTTTGGAAGAGAAGGAAACTGGAGCTTTATTCTGGCTGAAAAAGATATCGACAACATTAGCCTTTGGCAAATGTCCTCCTTTTATTAAGACGGCATTACAACCTTGATTAAGTAACACATCAGCAGCTTTTTGCATATCTGATTCCTGAGTAATTTTAATTCCGGAAAGTATTTCAGCCTCAGGTATATTGGGTGTGATAAGTGTTATTCGTTTGTATAATTCTTCCCTGAAAGAATGAATTGTTGATGCAGATACGAGCTTACTTCCAGTAGTAGAAATCATTACCGGATCCATAATCACCGTTTGAAGATTATACCTATCTATAATCGAGGCAACTATTTCTACTGTATCGGAATTAGGAAGCATACCTGTTTTGACAGTATCTATTAGCATGTCGTCTAGTACGGTTTCAAGTTGTTGACGTATGATTGAAGGGGAGAGAGTTTCTATAGCCCTTACTTCTTGTGTGTTTTGGGCAGTAATAGCGGTAATGACTGATATCCCAAAGACACCTATTGCTGAGAATGTCTTTAGGTCGGCTTGTATCCCTGCACCGCCGCCACTATCAGAACCTGCAATTGTTAATGCTGACAGATATCTCTTCTTGTTATTCATATTGGTTATTTAGATAATAAAACCAATCAAGAGATATCCTAGCTAAAGGAGAAGTATTCTTTTGTCATTCCTACGGCGGCATTACCCGCATCAGGTTTTAAGGGTATAATCTCAGCTTTTTAAAGCACCCCTTGATTGTTGTGTGACAAATGTAATGGAAATTTTAAATAAAATAGGTACTTGAATATATTTTTTACGATTATTTTAATTTGGATATTCTTGTCAACTTTAAGGTGCTAATGATATAATTTATGTGAAAATATTAGAGCCACAGGGGCTTATTTTCCTGTGGTTCTAATATTTTTAATCTTATAAATTGATTACAATTTTAGTATGTATATTATATGAAAACGTACCTCATAGTTCTCTCATGGATTCAACAACTACAAAACAAACGGATTTAATTATCCTTCTTGCAACGTACGGAAAACAAACTGTGCCGAACTGACGCATAACGGGTAACATTCATTAAGTTTTTAGGTATCTTTCGAGACCACGCTCCGGAAGGAAGAGGACTACCGCTGGCACTCCAGAAGATGCCTGTTTCTCCGTATTCCTTGGCTTTGGAGCCGTTGGCATAACCGACTAATAATACTCCGAAGCCACTGCGAAGCGTGGAAGAAATAATGTTGGATGAACCGTTGGGGACGATTGTTTCATCAGGAGCAGGGCATGAGTCTTTCATGCCCTGACCGTGAGTAGTGCCACGTTCATTATCACCTACGGTAATTGTTCCGTTAGCATCAGCGATTCCGCTATATTGGCTGGTATGGAGGTTGATTTCCTGTTCCAATTCTGTATATTCTGCATCGGACGGGAGATGCCAGCCATTAGGACAGATGCCTTGGCGCTTAATAGTGGTTTTATGTAGTTCTTCACCCTCATTGATACCTTCTTCGCCGGTAGTAGTATTTCCTTTAGAGTTGGTTGCAGCTGCCCAATTGTATAAGCGACCTATGCGAGGATTGTTGTTGAATGTGGTGGCTGTGGCACCATCGGTGCCTCCGTTAGGATAACACCAAAGTGGATTTAGAGAATTGTTGGTTGCAGATGGGCTAGTGCCCAAATTTTGTAGTACGGTATCATCGGTCCCGGTACGATCTGTATCAGCAAAACTGGTGGCGGCAAGGTTGGTAATCATCCAACGACGTTCTTTAGTGTTAGTGGGTGCATCTTCGTAGCCGAAGTTCCCCGAGAAGAAAATATTATCATTTTGGTCGGTGTGCCAAGCTATTTTGGTGATAGGGTGTGGGACATCTTTCGCAAATCCGGCGAGGTCGGCGCGGATTTTCCATTCTCCCATATTAGGCTCGGTGGTGCAGTTTAGTATCGATACAGTAATATCGTCGAAGCGTTTGATAGTTTGTGTGTCTTTAAAAGTGATATCTGCAGTTTGGTATTTATTTCCTGCCGCAACGGTGTACTGGAAGTTGGAATTGGCTGTAGTGCCGTCTTTTCTGTCACTCCCCTGAGTACTGCCAACTATCGGGCTGGTGCTTGAGAGAATATTACTCGGGTCGGTTTTAACGGTTGTCCATGCCACATTTCCTTCTACAGGCAACTTAACGTTTCCGGCAGTGGTATAGATACTTTGATTGCTGCTAAACTGATTATTGACTTTGAGGGCATAATTGGTTTGGTTGAGGGTTATGGTTTCGGTTGCAGTTTCGCCACATTCGTCCGTTATGGTAAAAGTCAATGCAGTCTCTCTCGATTGCCAGGGCGAATCAGGATTGCTAATATTCATCACATCAGGTATCATGCTAAAGATTGCCGGGCTTGCTTTCAGAGGGCTAGCGGTTCTATTTACATTGCTAAAAAGTACACCGCCGTCTTGTAAACTAGCACCTGTTATTGCTTTTTCAGTATAAGTCAGCAATCTGGTAGGAGACCATGTTATATCAAAACTTTGCATGTTGATAGCTCCGCGAGCATCGCGTCCACTGGGTAGGTCATAATATCGTTTTGTGCCCAAGTCGATGGAGACAGGTTCATCAGGACTCCATATACTTCGCCATTTTTCGCCATCCCACGAATATAAGCCATCGGGTATAGGGGCACATCTGGGTATGGATTCTCCCGATATGTTATAAACGATTAAGCCGACATGACTCATTTTTTGAGTTGCATAATCTGATTCGTCTCCCGTAAACATAGGATAGAGATTATCCATATCAGTGAGTTTTACCCGAGGCATTGCAAAACCTTTATTTGCTGTCACTTGTGGATTGGTGTGGGAGTCGCTGTCTTTTAGGTCTAGCAATGCGCCTTTGCGAGGAGCAGTACCGGAGCCAATCGTTACTTGTCCGACCAAAGTGGCAGGAATGAGAAATAGCATTGTACAAAGTATGGGCAACGTAAAGTTTTTGATTTTCATTTTGATAAAGTATTTGAATTAATTGTTGATAAGGATGGCATAGAGGTGTATATGTTATTTCTATACAGATATAAAAAAAATCGGGTAGACTGTGCGCAAATTTGCACGATATGTATAAACTATTTAAACCTCTCTTTGGAAGGGGTTGGTAAAAACTAGTTTCCCATTTTTTTAAAATAGGATTAACTATAAAATATTCAGAAATAACAACGACGTGGGAAGTCATTTAATTTTGACCGAAATTGAGCATTTAATTCTTTAGTATTATAAATATATTAAGTTCCTTAACAAACTTATTTTTATAATTATTATGATGCTAAGATAATATTTATTTAGTTTATGCAAGCTTTTTTATGTTAATATCGACTTTTGGTTGTTATTCATAGAATCAAAACCAATATTTAAATTATTAATTTTTCTTGCAACGAACAAAAAACATAAAGGAGCGAGAATTCTCGAATCGGTACACCGATGCATTACTATCTGTCAGATTCCGGAACCATGCGTTGCTATTACTACTGCTACTTGACGACCAAAAGAAACAACCGTAACCGTAATTGCCAGTGGAGCCACCGGAAGCATAACCGGCAAGAAGAGCATTAAATCCACCTAATAACGCAGAGAAACTTTTGCCATTGGTGACCGTGCTGCTACCATTTGGTGGACATACCGATTTTATAGCCGCTCCTTGGGCATCGGTAGCGGTCGATGATGGACGCCATCCATATCCAGGAAATGATGTACCGTATTCCCAAACAGTTTCCCAAGGAACCCATACATTTTTTTCCGATTCGCTATAGCTGCTGTACAAATGAGCATTATTATAAATGTGGCGTTCCAAGTCATTCCATTCTTTATCACTTGGCACATGCCATCCATTAGGACAAATACCTTGAACAGAAGCTACCGGATCGGTACCTGTAGGTGTTTGTCCTTGATTAGCTACGGAAGGGTTTTCTCCGTTGGTAGCAGCTGCCCAGTTGTATAACAAGCCGTTTTTTATCTTTAGCCTCCAGTCAGAAGATGGATGGTTAGCAGGAATATAAGGATTTGTATCTCCTTCAGCATAAGCAAAATATTTGTTGGTATAAGGGGATACCGCAGAATTTGCGGTATGCGTGAAACCAGTAAAATCGGTATAAGGATGGATAATTGGATCGTAACGTATATTTTCAAGCATCCAATCACCAGCTGCTCCGAAGCTACGTGCCAGATACACTTCACTATCACGTGGGTCGGATACCTTATAAACACTGGGAGAAGGTTGGTTGGTTTGTCCCAAATATTGCCAGGTTTGTCCGTTCCAAACATATAAACCCTTATAGATAGGGGTAGCTGCGCAACGATCTTCATTTGTGTTATACACCATTAAACCTATATGCTCATTGATGTCCCACGGAATACTACCTACAGATCCATTTATTGTGATTTTAAGATCTGTAACCGTAGTAGTTAATGAATTTAGAGCAACGCGAGGCAAAATTAATCCTTTATTAGAATTTCCATCTACAGTTTCTTTCAGATCTAGCAAAGCCCCTTTGTTGGGTGCGTTGTTACTGCCTATTGTTACTTGACCCTGTGCATGCAACACCAGTAGTCCGGAAATGAGAAATGTTAATTTTTTTAAATGTATTGTTCTCATTGTTGATGTACATTTTAATTTGTAAGTTCAAATTGATTAGTTTTGTAATTTTTCAATTTTTATGATTTCATTTGTCTTTATATTTTATCCGTTAAAGGAATAATAGAACAATGAAATAAATTAAAAATCAGGTGTAAATGTACTACTTTATATATTTCTATCAAGTTTATTTATCTTATTTTTTTAGCCACTAAACATGTTCTTTTGAGTAAGTTATCTGGCTGATCATTTTACCGACTTTGAATTTGGATTATTCATTATGTAAGCTAAAATATTGAAGGAGTATTTTCCTTTCAGGATCAAGATCAAATAGAGTGTTTTAAAGGTACAAGCTCGTTAATATTCGGACAATTTTTTCTAAGGTAGAAAATGTTTCTAAAAGTTATTGTATAAATATCATAGACGAATCATGGAATTATTTGACGAATAGTTATCATTTTTTACCGATATATTTGGTTTCGATTTGTTGTCCTAATTTGATATTCTACTGTCATAAGAGGTGTTTTTGTAAAAAACCTCTATAGATAATTAATTTATAGAGGTTTCCTTAGATTTTATTTAATATACTCCAAAGCCTAAAATTGATGTTTTTACACTATTATTTAATTTTACTTATGTTTTAGGCTGTCTGTTTATTTCTTATAACTATTATATTCTTCATCAGTTACAGGTTCTAGCCATACAACAGCACCTTTACTTGACTGTGTGCCGATTGCTATATGCTCAAATTCACTATCGGGTGTTGCACCATGCCAATGGATGATATCGGGTAAGATTTCAACAACATCGCCTACAGTGAGCAGTTGAATCGGTTTCCCTTTTTCCTGATAGTAGCCTGTTCCTCTTGTGCAGAGTAATATTTGACCGCCTGGATGCGAATGCCAATTGTTTCTGACTCCGGGCTCGAATATCACGTTTCCGACAGTTGCATCAAAGTTTTCTTTATCGGTAACCAACATTTTCAGCCATGCTTTTCCACTGAAATAATCATTATTGATTACATCTCCTTTTGGAAAAATCAGAGTTGTTTCTTTGTTATTTGCTGTTTCCATTTCATTTGTGTTTTTTTGATTATTGCAGCATGCAGTGAATCCAAATGCTATAACAGCTACTAATGCTATGCTAATTTTTTTCATGATTGTTATTTAAGATATTGTTTAAAGAATGAATCCATTTTGGGTAGTGATACCGTCGCCTAATCCCTGTCTGCGGGCACGCCCCATATCATACATGCTGATTGTTGCGAGTGCTTTTATTCTGTGGTCGATTTGTGCTGCGCTGACCGAATAGCCACCACCTCCACAAATACCGATCACACCAATACGGTTTTCATCTACATTTTGATGGTTACTTAAGAAGTCTACTGCTGCACTGAAATCTTCAACTCGTGTTTCGGGCGATTCTATGTAACGGGGATATCCACCACTTTCGCCATAATGAGAAGCATCGAAAGCAAGGGCTATATAGCCCAATTCTGCCATTTTTTGAGCATGCAGACCTGATGTTTGTTCTTTAACGCCACCGAAAGGATGCCCTACAACAATAGCTGCATATTTTTTGCTGGCATCATAATTTGGAGGAAAGTATAGGTTACCGGCTACATTAATTAGAAATCTGTTAGGGAAAGAGATTTTTTCTACTTTTACGCCATTTATCATTTCAGTTGTATTTACGTCGCTTTTCAAACCTTTGCTTTGTAATACTTCATTCAATACAGGCTTAGCTGCATCTGCTACCTCTTTACCTACATTCACTTCTATTACATTTATTAATTGACTTAATTGTTCGGGAGTTATTCCTACATTTAAAGACAGATTCATGTGTGAACTCAGCATCGGCTCTACACCTCCGATACTTATAAGTACGGATACTGTAACCATTTCTCTCTCAGCATAAGTGAGCACATCGCGTTCAAATATATCGGCGAAGAGATGTTCTTTAAGGAAGGTTTCTATTTCAGGGCTGAATGCTGCATAGCCTGTTGTTGGTCGTCCTTCGGATGGTGTAACTCCCGATAGTTCAGCAAGTATATCTTTACCACGTTCGTATTTATCGCGGGTATCGTTTATCGGTGACGCTTCACGCCCCCAATTATCGCTTATGCCTTTAGCTTTGCGTTGATCTAGAACTGTCATAAAGGTTTGTAATCCACGAAGACTTCTCGGAAATCCACAATAGGCATAAAGATGTACCAATACTTCTTTTATTTCGTTGACCGTTAGTCCGGCATCGAGTCCGGCATTCAGTTCTATTTGCAATTTATCAAGCTCTCCCCTAGCTGTAAAAGCGGAGATGGTAATTATCTTTTCTTGTTTTTTACTTAACATGTTGTTCTGTTTATTCTGTGCATTTATACCAACAGTAAATCCAAGGATCAATATTAGTGCACTTATTATTACTCTTTTCATAATTCAATATTCTTATATAATTATTTAGTCAGGCCTATATCTTAGAAAACAAGATTTTGCTTGAGTTGTTCTACAAATAGGTCGATACGCTGCATTTGCTGAGGAATTTCAATACTTTGCGGGCAATGCGGAACACATTGATTACAATCGATACAATGGCTCGCCTGCCGCAAACGTGGAACATCTCGGTCATACCCCACTAGAAATGCTCGTCGTGCTTTGCGATAATTTTTGTCCTGCGAGCTGGCTGGAACATTGCCTTCGTTAATACATTTATTATAGTGTGCAAAAACTCCCGGAATATCGATACCATATGGACATGGCATGCAATACAGACAAGCAGTGCATGGGACTGACGGGTATTTTAATATTATTTGAGCAGTGTCTTCCAGCAACTCAAATTCCTCTTTAGTGCAAGGATCAAGCGGGGCGTAAGTTCGGATATTATCTTGCAAATGTTCCATATAAGTCATACCACTCAATACAGTAAGCACATTAGGAAAGGAGCCTGCGAAGCGGAATGCCCAAGAGGCAATGCTTTCATCAGGACGCTGTTGTTTAAGCCGTCCCATCAGATAATTATTCATACTCGCCAGCCGTCCCCCCAATAAAGGCTCCATGACAACGGCAGGAATATCCCGTTTTTCCAATTCGCTAAGTAAATATTCAGCATTTGTATTCCATCCCGATGCATGCAGCCAATCTACATAGTTCAACTGTATCTGAACAAAATCCCAGCTTACTTTACCTTCATCTTGTTGAGATAACAGAAAATCAAAGGTTTCTATATCTCCATGAAATGACCATCCCAAATTACGGATTCGCCCTACTTCCCGCTCCTTTATCAGAAAATCCAACATTCCATTGTCGTAAAAGCGTTCCATTACAGCTTTCATTCCTCCTAGACCAATAGCATGTAGCAAATAATAATCGATATAATCTATCTGAAGGTTTTCCATCGATTTACGATATAAGGCTGTTGACCCTTCAAAAGTTCTCAATTGCGGATCTTCCCGATGAGTAGAAAGTTTTGTAGCAATAAAGAATTTATCTCGTGGGTGGCGTTTAAGGGCAATGCCTGTCGCAGCCTCCGAAAGCCCCCTGACATAAGGCGGAGCAGTGTCAAAGTAATTTACTCCATGTGCTATGGCATAATCTATCAAATCGTTTACCGCATCCTGATCTATTACTTCTCCACTTCCGTCTGGGGAGGCTTTCATAGGCCATCGCATGCAACCAAAGCCGAGAAGTGATACTTTATCACCTGTCGTAGGAGTGATCCGATAGGTCATTTTATCAGTCGGCACATCACCTATATTCGTTGTTCCTCCGCCTAAAGATTTATTCTTGGGATCACAACCGTAAAATGCTGCTGTGGATACTGCTGCACCAGCACCGAGCACTTTGAGAAAATGTCTGCGACCTATTTCTTTTTTATTCATAGCCATTCATAACAATTAAAGAGTTATTAGTTGTTTTATTATATTAAGCTATTGAGTTTAAATTTAATCGAGTATTTTTCATTTTTTCAATGAATTCCTCTATCGAAGGCAAAATGGCTTCAACTGATTTTCTCTCATAACAAATTTTTTCCATCGGACACCAATCTGTTTGATCTCGATTTTGGATATATGGGACTTCTTGGGCAAAGGATATTTCTATATTTGTTTCTTGAAATAATGCCAATGCCGAAGAACTAATTATATCAGTATACACTTCTTTAATGCCTCCCAAAATCATAAGTGATGCGGCTGCCTTTCCTACTATCTTGTCAGCGATTAGTGCGCCTTTCAAAAAATCTGGATCATTTTTTAGCAAATAGAATAAATCTGCAACTCCTCGTTGTGAAAATGTGCGAATTACTCCTTTGTTTAGAATCACACAGGAGTAATTCTCCTCATGAAGCATTCTTATTATTTCTTTCATATCGAATATTATTTAAATCATTTTATGTCTTTCGTGCCCCTCTACATAAATAGCACTAAATGGACGTGCCGGACATAGGCTTTCGCAGGCTCCGCAACCAATACATCGCTCTGTGTCTATAGCTGGTATTATAAGAGATTCAGAATCTTCTGAGAGTGGAATTAGCTGTATTGCCCCTGTCGGACAATGACGCTCACAATTCGTACATCGTACTTTGTCACGGATAACCACGCAGTTTTTTTTAATCCATACGGCGTGTCCTATTTGAATAGATGATTTTTCGTCAGTCGTAATCGGTTTTATGGCAGCAGTTGGACACACTTCCGAGCATTTTGTACATTCGGGGCGGCAATAACCATGCTCAAAAGACATTTCGGGTTGCATGAATGTTGCCAGTTTACTTGATGGTCGTAAGATATGGTTCGGACAAACAGATACGCAGAGTCCGCAAGCGGTACAATGACGCTCCATATTACGACTGCTTTCAGAACCGGGTGGGACAATTGGGGTAGCACGCTTCGGTATTTTTTTATCCTCAATTACAGCTAATCCTCCGTCAACTGCTTTCTCCTGTACTTTCAATGCAGATGTTAAAGCGACCAAGGTTGTAACTGAAAGGAAATTACGGCGGGATGAATCATTGCCTTCGGCAATTTGTGTTGTATCTTCTTTCTTTGATCTTCTTTTTCGTGGAGCATATACTATTGCGCCACTTTTACATTTTTCTATGCAATTCATACAAGTTACACAACGGCTGTAATCGATTGTATGCTCCTTTGAATCAATACAAGCTGCCTTACAGTTTCGGGCACATAATCCGCATCCGTTACATTTATATTCAATGAAAGCGGGTCTGAAAAAAGAGAATCTCGATATAAAGCCTAGCACCGTACCCACAGGACAAATCGTATTGCAATATGTACGTCCATTACGCCAGGCAAGGATAGCTAGAATGATAAAGGTAGCAATCGATATTGTTAGTGTTAATACACTTCTCATCCATACATCTATGGAATAAAAGGTATAGCTATCTGCTCTTTCTGCTAGATAGGCTAATAAGTTATTGCCCCATTGGTAGATAGGAGCAAACAGATTCGATGCTATACGGCCATAAGCGCTATACGGTTCGAGAATCGTAAACACTGAACTGATACCTAATATTAAAGTAATTGCAAAGAGTATAAGTATACCGTATCTTAGCCATGAAAGAGCTGGCGAGTAAGAAAAACGATTTTTCTTTCGTTTTGAGGCTATCCATGATATAGCATCCTGAAATATACCTAGAGGACATATGACAGAACAATAAATACGTCCGAAAAGTAAAGTTAATAATATCAATATTGCTACGACCCCGACATTGAGTGCCAATAAAGCCGGAACAAATTGTATATTAGCCATCCATCCAAACCATGTATGAACCGTTCCTGTAAAATCAAGGAATAATACCGTGATTAATATGAAAAAGAAACTGGCGAGAATAACCCTGATCTTTCGTAACATAGTAAAATCTTTTATTTTCTAGACATTTTTACCCATCTCATAAGCCTCTTTCATAGCAGGCTTCTCATCAATAGTACCTCGTTCTCGTGCTCCGTTTCCATAGACTATACCTCGTTCCTGACCATTGTAAAGGCAACGGACGAATCCCCGGAATCCCATAATTGTGCCGTCGAGCGCTTCTTTTTCCTTATCGGTACAAGTGACGATATAATAGAACTCTTTATTCTGCAAATCTTTTTCGTAGTTATACACACGGTCGATCAAGGCTTTCATTTGAGCGGTCATCGAATAAAAATAAACAGGAGAAGAAAGTACAATCACATCTGCGGCTGCCATTTTCTTTATGATTTGAATGGCATCATCATTATCGTTGCTCTCTCCTCTTTCGTACTCTGTCTTTGCGAAAAACTTAATGTCATAGTCATTAAGGTTCAGCATCTCTACCTTGTGTTTAGATTCTTCAGCACCTTTCATAAATTGTAAACAAAGAGTTTCCGAATTACCGCCTCGTCTAGGACTTGATGAAATAATCAATACTGATTTAGGTCCTTTTTTTGATATAACTGTATTTTGGGTGTTTGCTGTTTCTTCTTTTGCTTGATGATTTCCACATGAAGAAAACAGTATGGTTATAAGGGTAATAGCTGAAATTAAAAATTTATTTTTCATCGTTTTTATTATAGTTATTATTGATGCAATAGTTGTATTTATTTTCATGCCGCTTATTCGCCAAGTAATCTTGTAAACGAGAGCGAACCCAATTTCCATTTACCGTCTATTGGCACATATACCTCCGTAACCATAAAAGGATTAACAACCTCATTGCCACCGACTACGGCTGTCAGGCGAATTCTGTCTAAGATGATAGCTGTGTTACCAACAAAGCGAACCGATGTTTCTTTTATTTCTGCATACTTATAGTGAATACCACCACTTTTGATGGTTTTTAGCTCTTGCTCTTTATTCATGGCTCCGCCCATATGGACAAAGATTGCCTCTTGGTGAAATAAGGCATCCAGAGAATCTACATTGCGTTCTGCCATCCATTGCCACTTTTGCTTGGACAGATTGATAAGTTCCTGTTTTGTGCTTTCATCATACTTTTCTGCTTGTGCATACAAACAATGTACACCCATCATTAATAAACCCAGTATCAGAATTGATACTTTCCTACTACTGTTTAATACTACTTTTTTCATGATATGATTTTCTTTATTATTAAAACTAACTAGTAACCATTCTTATATTAATCATTCATCTTAAAATTGACAAATCCTTGTTTTTGTTCAAGAGTCATGTTGAAAAAGCGTTTGTCTTTGTTCAATGAGCGCATTGCCGCCATTTCATCTGCGCTTAAAGCAAAGTCGAAGATGTTGATATTCTCTTTAATATAATCGAGATTAGTTGCTCCGGGAATCACAGATAACCCTTCTTGGATATGCCAACGAAGGATTATTTGCACAATAGATTTATTGTGTGCTTCTGCAATCTTAGCAATCATAGGGTCAGAGAGCAGACCTTTATCTCCATGTCCTAACGGATACCAACATTCTATGGCTATGCCATAAGGCTTTACTTTCTCTCGCACGTCATTACGTTGAGCATAAGGATGACATTCTATCTGCATCACAGCGGGCTTTATTTTCATATTATCTACTATGGAATGGAATACTTCATCATTGTCATCAAAATTGCTGATACCCAATGCACGTACTTTTCCCGCCGCCACAGCTTTCTCCATATCTTTCCAAGCACCTATAAAATCCCCGACAGGTTGATGAACATACAGCAGGTCGATGTAAGTTGTTTGCAGTCGAGCCAGCATCTTATCTATAGCTTCCATAGTTATGCCCTCTCCGTATTCGGACGGCCAAAGTTTGCTTGTAATCCATATTTCTTCACGAGGGATGCCACTCTCTTTAACTGCTGCACCTACTCCCGATTCGTTTCTGTAAGCATGGGCGGTATCTATATGGCGATAACCGTTTTTTAATGCAACAAGGCAAGCATCCTTGCATGCTTCATTGGATGCAGTGTATGTACCCAGACCGAATTGAGGCATCTCGATACCATTATTCAGTTTTAGCATAGGCACATTGGCTTTCACATCTTGTGCATTTGCAAGACTAATATTTCCAAATAGCAGAAATGCTATCACAAATAGGTAATTTTTCATATTTTTCATTTTAGTTACTTGTTACTTAATTATGCCTATCTCTTTTAACCAAGGCTCTAAATCAGCATTTTTATTAGTTGTGCCAAAACTGTATAATATAATTGAAAAGTAGTCCACTAAAATAATTGAAAAGTATACCACCGGTTAAGTAAAATCCGCTAGAGCTTCTAATAAAGCCCTGCATTTTACTAACAAATATTAACATTATAAATTCCT